>WHSY01000050.1:0-12169 GCA_009379815.1 Pseudonocardiaceae bacterium | reverse complement strand
GACGACGACGGGTCCGCGGAGGTGGCCGCCGGTGAGGGTCCGCCGGAAGGTGCCGTCCGTGCCGCGCCGGTCGAAGTCGGCGGCGAAGCCGAAATGGCTGAATGCGCCCTGCAACAGCGTCGCCGAATGGATGTCGACCACGCTGCTCGCCGCCGCGGCCGCAACCACTCGGGCTCCGAACGAGTGCCCGGCCAGGTGCACGCGCACCCCCGGCACGTCGCGGTGCAGCCGGTCGATCAGTTCCGCGACGCCGCGCGAGCCGACCACGCCGGCCCGCTCCTTCATCGTGTAGTAGGTCGTGAGGTTCAGCAGCCGCCGGGCGAGGATCAGCGGCGACAGCCCGGTCAGTGCCGCGCCGGTGACCGGGGCGTCGGCGAGCAGGTCAGGGAAGCTTCCCGGCGGTGCGCCGCCGGCCGGCATGGTGGCGAGTTCGTCTCCACCGTGGCCGAGCAGTTCGGCCTCCTCGACGGCGGCGAACACGTCGTCGGGGTCTCCGTCGACCAGCGGTTGCGGGACGGGATCCTCCCCGGTGTCGCCGGTAGAGGGCAGCAGCGTGCGCAGGGCAGCGAGAAAGTCCGCGCGCGCCTGCGCCGAGTGGTCGAGGCGGTCTGCTGCGGCGCGCAATGATCGGGCGATCTCGCCGTCCTCGACGGAGTCGTCGATGTCCGCGTCGAGCGCGGAGCGGGGATCACCGGTTGACGCACCGCCGCCGGGGATCTCGTCCTCGTCGGCCCAGCGCACAGCCGGCCACAGCGCCCCGATCACGGCGATGCGCGGCCGCGGGGCGTCGCCGATCAGGCCTGCCACGTTCCCGGTGAGCCGCTCGAACAGCGCCCGGGCGTCGTGCACCTCGTTGTTCCAGCCGTGCACGAGCAGCAGCACATCGTTCGCGTGCGAGCCGCGCACCAACTCGACGGCAGCCGCCGCCCCAGCCGGGTCGGCGGCCCGGCCTTGGGTGGTGAACTCCACCGGCGCGTAGGGAAGCTCCATGTCGGCTCCGCTAGATCGACTGGATGGCGCGCATGGCATCGACCAGCCCGGCGCCCTGGAAGTGGGACGACCGGCCGAGGTCGGTCGCAGACGACAGCAGGATCCGCTTGACCTCGTCCGGGCGGCCGACGAACTCGCGGTGCACCGACAGCAGCGCGGCGGCCGCTCCGGACACGTGTGGCGCCGACATCGACGTTCCCGAGTTCTCGACGTAGGTGGCCCCGTCCACCTCCCGCCGCGCCTCTTCCAGCAGCTCGCCGGCGGCCGCGCTGATCACCCGCTCGCCCGGTGCGACCAGATCCGGCTTCATCCGGCCGTCGCCGGTGGGGCCCTTCGACGAGAAGTAGGACACGCCCGACGAATGCGGCGAGCTCGAGGTCGACCCGACGGTGATGCCGAGCTGGGCGTTGCCGGGATCGTTGATGGTCATGTCGAATCCCAGTCGCATGGCACGCCCGGAGGGGCCACGGGCGTAGCCGTACCCGGTGTTGCCCGCAGCGACCACGACGACGACGCCGGACTGGACCAGTCGGTCGACCTCCCGGCAGACCGGTGTGCGACCCGCGGCGAACCAGCTCGGGTCCCAGGGATGACCGACCGAGATGTTCACGCCGTGCACCCGCAGATCGCGGCCGTTGTCGTTGAGCTGCTGGATATAGCGCAGCGCGGCCAGCAGCGCCGTGATGTCCCCGGAACCATCACCGCGAAGTACCTTGCAGGACAGCAGCCGGCAGCGGGGCGCCATGCCGGAGACGCTGGGCAGCTCCAGCGTGCCGACCCGGGTCGCTCCGGCGTCGTCGTGATACCAGCTCGCCGCCACCAGGGGTGGCCGGGTCTCGGCGTGGCGCTGCTCCCCGGCGAGGATGCCGGCGACGTGGGTGCCGTGGCCCGCATCGTCGACCAGAGGGTCCTTGTCCTTGCCTGCCAGGAAGGACTGGTGTTGGAGCCCGTCGAGATTGGAGTGCCGGCGGAAGTGGCCGTGGTGGCGGTCGATGCCCGAGTCCAGCACGGCCCAGACGATGCCCTGCCCGGTGGCGTCGAAGGCACGGTGGGCGGCCATGCACTTCGTCGTGATGACCGTCCGGACGATGAGGCCCCGGATCTCGAAGTTGGGCCAGATTCGGTGGATGGCCCCGCGCGGTGCCGGGTTCGTCGTCGTCGTCGTGTCTGCCTGATCGCGAGCCCCGTCGACCGCGACGATCTGGGTGATCTCGTCCGCCCACAGCGCCGTCGTCAGGTAGGGGCCGTTGACCTGGACCGGCGCGGTGGGCCCGATGAGCTCCCGAACCCGCCGCTCTGCCGCGTCGAGACCACCGGTGGTGAGGTGTCGCAGCTCGATTACGACACCGATCGGCCGGTCGGCGACCCGCGTCATCTGCTCCTGCAGCGGGCGCGACAGCACCGAGTCCGCGACGAGCTGCGGTGAGGGCGGTACCGGGGTGAGATCTCCCCGGTTGAGGTCCGCTGCGGGTTCGGGTATCTCGTCACGGCCCTCGCCGAGCCGGAACTCCGCGGGGAAGTCGGCCTCGTCGTCATTCCCCGGGTGACCGGGTCCCATGGTTGCCTCCCCCGCCGCACCGGCGCGAGTGCGTAGCAGGAAGCTTGACACCAGCGAACGCCCTGCGCAGCGGCCGAACCGGTGACACAGTGGCGCTGCCCGTGAGGACGCGCCGACCGCGGCGGCCGGGGGCGGTTCATCCGGCCAGCCGGTTGCCCTGGCGAGTCTGCGCGTAGCAAGCTACGGGGGTACGCCAAGCGGCGTCAGCGCCGACCGGCAAGGCGAAGACGGGTGGTCTCGATGTTGTTCTTCTTCAGCGTCCGGGTCGAGCACGGCGACGTGTCATTCGAGGAGCTGTGGGATGAGTGGGAGAAGGAGGTGGACGCGGCGCAGGGCGCGGTATCGGCCGGCAAGATCAGGGCTCTCTACAAGGTCAGCGGGCAGCGCCGGGTGATCGGGATCCTCGACGCCGAATCGCACGACGAGCTTGATCGGATCTTCATGGCCGCCCTGCCGATGGCCCACCGGCTGGATTTCGAGGAGATCGTCCCGGTCCGTGAGTACGGCGACTTCGCCGACGACGTGCGGAAGCGGTGGCAGGAGTAGGCGCGGCACGCCCGCACGCAGCGACACCCATCGGCGAGCGTCGTACGGTGCGACATCCTCCGGAGAGGGTGGGGGCGGTCCTGAGCGACCCGGCGCAGCTGTGTCGCGGCCGCACTCAGGCGACGTAGGGTCGGTCCGCCCGGGCGGTTTTGAGCGTCTGTGCCCACCAGGCCAGCTGGTCGAGCAGCACAGCAGCGGCGGTGTTGACCGCGTCGGGGTCGCGGGGTGTGCCGTGCTCGTCGAACTGCTCGCCTGCCCGGTGGAAGCTGACGGTCTCGCGGATGGTGACGGCGTGTAGCTCGGCGAAGACGAGCCGCAGCGGTTCGACCGCGCGCAGCCCGCCGGACAGGCCGCCGTAGCTGACGAAGCCGACGGGTTTGGCGTGCCATGGCCGGCCGAGGCTGTCGATGGCGTGTTTGAGGGGTCCGGGGTAGCTGTGGTTGTACTCGGGGGTGACGAGGACGTAGGCGTCGGCGGTGGCGATCCGGTCGGTGAAGGTCGCGCCGGGGACCGGGGTGTCGGCGAGGTCGATGACGTCGACGGTGGCGTCGTCGCGTTGCTTGGCCTGGCCGACGAACCAGTCGGCCACGACGGGCCCGAACCGGCCCTCGCGGACGCTGCCCACGATCACGGCGAGCTGGAAACGGTCTGCGGACATGAGCGATCCCCTCAGTCTGGTGTCGATCCCATCGCCAGACTTCTGTCGACCGGCGACACCACGGAAGGCTAAGAGCTGAACCAAAGTTGAGGTCAAGTAGCGGCCGTGCTACGCGGGCCCGAACGGCCGAATCGCTGGATCGTGGTGGGCGGTATGGTGCTCGTCCTGGGCGTCGACACGCACCCACCGCTTCGGCGTAGTCCGGCTCCGCTGCCGGTCCGGTCACGAGGTAGGGAGACATGCGGTGAGCGCGGCACGCGCGGTGGGTCTGCTGTGTGGGGTCGCGGCCGACGCCGTGTTCGAGGACCCGCCGCGGCTGCACCCGGTGGCCGGATTCGGCCGGCTCGCCTCGGCAGTCGAGCGGATGCTCTACGCCGATCGCCGGCTCGCCGGCCTCGGCTACAACGTCACGCTGGTCGGCGGCGCCGCGATGCTCGGGTCGGTGGTGGAGCGGGCCGGGCGCCGCCACTCGCTGCTGCAGATCGGGACGACGGCGCTGGCGACGTGGGTCGTGGTGGGCGGCGCCTCGCTGGTGTCGGAGGCCACCGCGATGGCGCGGGCGCTGCATCGCGGGGACGTCGACGCCGCCCGGCAGCGGCTGCCGAACCTGTGCGGGCGGGACGCGACCGCGCTGGATGCCGGTGGGCTGGCCAGGGCGAGTGTGGAGTCGATCGCCGAGAACACCTCCGATGCGGTGGTGGCACCGCTGCTGTGGGGCGCGCTGGCGGGCGTGCCCGGCTTGCTGGCCTACCGGGCTGTGAACACGCTCGACGCGATGGTGGGGTACCGCTCGCCGCCGTACCGGCGGTTCGGGTGGGTGTCGGCTCGGCTCGACGACCTCGCCAACCTCCTCCCGGCGCGGGTCGCCGCGGCGTTGACGGCGGCGTGCGCGCCCCTGGTGGGCGGCTTGCCGGGCGGTGCGTGGCAGGCCTGGCGGCGGGATGCGGCTGCGCACCCCAGCCCGAACGCGGGCCGGATCGAGGCCGCATTCGCCGGGGCGCTCGGGATCCGGCTCGGCGGGCCGACCGCCTACCCGCACGGGATCGAGCAACGCCCCTTCCTGGGCGACGGGCGCACCCCCGGCGCCGAGGACCTCGCGCGCGCCGCCCAACTGTCCCGGGCGGTCGGCGCGGCGGCCGCCGTGCTGTGCGCCGTGTCCGCGCTCGGCGCGGGTCGCCGGCGCGACCTCAGCGGGTGCCGTAGCGGTCGGCCAGCGGCGCCGCGGTGACGGGAGGGTCGCGTGGATCGGCGGGGTCCCGGTCGCGCGGGTCCACGGTGCGGCCGCGCGGCTCGTCCGGCCGCCGATCGGTGCCCTCCCGCCAGGCGAAGTAGCCGAGCCCGAGCGGGGCCATCACGCCGAAGGCGAGCCACTGCAGCGCGTAGGCCAGGTGCGGCCCGGACGACCGCTGCGGCAGCGGCAGCGCACTGAGCACACCCGGCTGGCCCGCGTTGAGCTGCACGTAGCCCGGTTGCAGCTCGATTCCGGTCAGCGAGGTCACGGTAGCGGGGTCGATCGCGTAGATCTGGGTGGTGCCGTCGCGCCGGACGGCGGGGCGGTCGCCCGGATCGGTCTCCGCGACGCGCAGCCGCCCCTGCAGGGTCACCTCGCCGCGCGGGACCGGCGGGTAGTCGGGGACGCGCACGCCGGGTGCGGGGCGCAGGTAGCCGCGGTCGACGAGGACGGTCGTCCCGTCCGTCAGCCTCACCGGCACGACGACCTCGAACGCCGGCTCACCCAGCACGCTGCGCAGCCGTACGACGGTCTCACCCCGCGGCAGGTAGCGTCCGGTCAGCTCCACCTGCCGCCACTCGCTGTCCGGGTCCGGCGCCCGGCCGCTCGGCAGCACCTCCCGTAGCGGCACCGGCGGCGACCGGAACGATTCCTCGATCGCGACGTTGCGGGCGGCGCGGGCGTCGTCGCGGCCGAACTGCCAGGGCGCGAGCACGGTGAACGCCAGCACCGTGAAGCTGCCCACGACGAGGATCAGCGCGACCCATCCGGGCCGCAGCAGGAACGTCCACCGCACGCCCACCACGGTAGCCGTCAGCCCAGCGCGTCACGGGCGGCGGCGCCCGCGCTCGCCCCGTAACCGCTGCCGAAGAGCACGGCGTGCACCAGCAGCGGGAACAGCTGGTGCAGCCCGACGCGGCCACGCCAGCCCGGTGCCAGCGGCCACGTCCGTCCGTAGGCGGCCCGTATCCGGTCGAGGTGCGGGGCGCCGAACAGCGCGAGCATCGCGAGGTCGGTCTCGCGGTGCCCGCCGTGCGCGGCGGGGTCGAGCAGCCACACCCGCCCGTCGGCGCCGGGTGCACGTTGCCCGACCAGAGGTCACCGTGCAGCCGCGCGGGCGGCTCGGCTGGGCCTGCCAGCTCACCGATCCGATCGCACACCCGCTGCACGGCGTCGGCGTCGGAACGCTGCAGCGAACCGGCGGCTGCCGCCCGCCGCAGGTAGGGCAGTACCCGGTGCTCGGCGTACCAGGACGGCCAGTCGGCACCCGGTTCGTTGCGCATCGGTGCGTTGCCGATCCACGCGTCGGCCGGCCCGCCCGGCGGGGCGGCGCCGAAGGCGGGCGCACCGGCTGCGTGCAGGGTTGCGAGCTGGTGACCGAACCGCTCGGCTGCCTCGTCGCTCATGCGCCCGGCCGGGACGTGATCGGCGACCAGCCACTGCTGGTCGTGGCCGTGCACCTCCGGGACGGGCGGACCGCCGGGCACCGCGAGCCACAGCAGCCCCGCGGCCTCGGCCGCAGCCTGGCCGTCACCGCGCTTGACGACGACGGACCGGCCGTCGTCGAGCTGCGCCGACCACAGCGTCGCACCGAGTGGTGTCACCGAGCGTGCAGCGCTGCCCGTGAGCGTCTCGACGATCGACTGCGCTCCCGTCACACCCGCTCCCGTCACACCCGCTCCCGTCACACCCGCTCCCGCACCCAGTCCACCAGCCCGGGCATCGCTGCGTGCACCATGTCCAGCACGTCGTCGAAGCCGCGCTCGCCGCCGAAGTAGGGGTCCGGCACGTCCGGGTCCCCGTCGGCCGCCGGGTCGAACGACCGCAGCAGCCGCACCCGTTCGCCATCTGCGACCCGGCGTAGCGCGGTGGCGTGCCCGGAGTCCAGCGCGACGAGCAGGTCGGCGTCGAGGTGGTCGGGCCCGACCTGGGCAGCGACGTGATCGCACCGGTAGCCCGCCTGGCGCAGCGTCGCCGCGGTGCGCGGGTCGGCGGGCTCGCCGACATGCCAGTCGCCGATGCCTGCACTGCTCACCCGGACACTGCCGTCGAGTCCCTCGGCGCGCATCCGCTCGGCGAAGACGAGCGCCGCCATCGGGGAGCGGCAGATGTTGCCGGTGCAGATGAACGCCACGTGAAGGCACCGCCGGTCGGAAGGCACGGCGCGACGGTACCGTCACCAGCCGCACGGGTGGGCTGCGGCCGCCTAGACTCCGCGGCGATGACCATGCCGGAGCCGCTGCGTCACCACGGCGACGTCGACGCCGCGCCGGGGCTGCTCGACTTCGCGGTCAACGTGCGGGGCGAGACGCCGCCGGCGTGGCTGACCGATCGGCTGGCCGGCGCGCTGCCCGCGCTGGGCCGGTACCCGTCGGCGGCCGACGACGCCGCCGCGCGCGAGGCCGTTGCGGCCCGGCACGGCCGCGACCCCGACGAGGTGCTGGTGCTCGCCGGCGTCGCGGAGGGCTTCAGCCTGCTGCCCGCGCTGGCGCCCCGGCTGGCCGCCGTGGTCCACCCGTCGTTCACCGAGCCAGAGGTAGCCCTGCGCACCGCGGGAGTGCAGGTGACGCGGGTTCCCACCGACGACCGGCACCGGCTGCGACCCGAGCGGGTGCCCGACGAGGCCGACCTCGTGGTGCTCGGCAACCCCACCAATCCCACGTCGGTGCTGCACCCGGCGGCGACGGTGCGCACGTTGGCCCGGCCGGGGCGCGCGCTGGTGGTCGACGAGGCGTTCGCCGACGCGGTGCCGGGCGAGGCCGAGTCGCTGGCAGGTGACGCCGCGACCACGGGACTGGTCGTGCTGCGCAGCCTCACCAAGACCTGGGCGCTGCCGGGGCTGCGCGCGGGCTATGCCCTGGGGCCACCCGGGATGCTGGCGCGGCTGGCGGCGCCGCGCCCACCGTGGCCGGTCGGCACCCTGGTGCTCGAGGCCGTCACGGCCTGCAGCGCGCCCGGCGCCGTCGCGGAGGCGGCGCAGGCCGCCGCGCAGGCAGCCCGCCACCGCGACCAGATGGCCGACCGGCTGGCCGAGCTGCCCGGGGTGGCCGTGCACGTGCCCGCCTCGGGGCCGTACCTGCTGCTGCGGGTACCAGAGGGCGAGCGGGTGCGCGCCGCGTTGCGAAATGCGGGGATCGCGGTGCGCCGGGCCGACACCTTCCCTGGCCTGTCGCCCGACCACCTGCGTGTCGCGGTGCGGCCGCCGGAGGTGGTCACGGTGCTGCTCGACGCGCTGCGTGCCGCGCTCGACGTCGCCGGGGTGGCGGTGTGACCGCGAACCTGGGTGACGTCGTCGCCGCGCTGGAAGGGGCCTACCCGCCCGCGCTGGCCGAGAGCTGGGACGCGGTGGGCCTGGTGTGCGGGGATCCGGACGAGCCCGTGCGCCGCGTGCTCGTCGCCGTCGACCCTGTCGCCGAGGTGGTCGACGAGGCGCTCGACGGTGACGCGCAGCTGCTCGTCACACATCACCCGCTGCTGCTGCGCGGCGTGCACGGGGTGCCCGCCGACGATCCCAAGGGTGCGCTGGTCCACCGGCTGGTCCGGGCGGGCGCGGGCCTGTTCTGCGCCCACACCAACGCCGATCGCGCCGATCCCGGGGTGTCCGACGCGCTGGCCGCGGCGCTGGGCCTGACCGTCGCCGGGCCGATGCGTGCCGCTGCCGCCGAGCCCCTCGACGTGCTCGCCGTCGCGGTCCCGGTCGACGACACCGCCCGGGTGCTCGACGCACTCGCCGCGGCCGGGGCAGGGCAGGTCGGCGACTACAGCCACGGTGCGTGGACGGTGGAGGGGACCGGCCAGTTCGTCCCGCAGCCCGGGGCGTCTCCCACCGTCGGACGGGTCGGCGAGCGTGAACGGGTCGCCGAGACCCGGGTCGAGATGGTGCTGCCACGGCGGCGCCGCGGCGAGGTGCTGGCCGCGCTGCGTGCCGCGCACCCCTACGAGCAGCCCGCCTACTCGCTGCACGAGCAGGCCGAGACTCTGTCGACCCGCGGGCTCGGCCGCATCGGCGAACTGCACGCCGCCGAGCCACTGGGTGCGTTCGCCGACCGGGTCGCCGCGGCGCTGCCCGCGACGGCGTGGGGGGTGCGAGCCGCCGGGGATCCGCACCGCCACATCCAGCGGGTCGCGGTGTGCGGCGGCGCGGGCGATCCGCTGCTGGCCACCGCGGGGGCCGGCGGCGTCGACGCCTTCGTCACCGCCGACCTGCGCCACCACCCGGCCTCCGAGCACGTCGAGGCGGGCGGGCCGGCGCTGGTCGACGTCGCGCACTGGGCCAGCGAGCATCCGTGGTGCGAGCAGGCGGCGTCGGTGATCGTCGAGGCCCTCGGCGGTACGGTCGACGTCCTGGTCTCGTACCGTCGCACCGACCCGTGGACGATCGGGGCGGCGCAACCCACTGGGAGGTCCACGCGGTGAACGCCGACCCCGCGGCGCAGCGTCGCCTGCTCGAACTGGCCGAGGTGGACGCCGAGCTGGCCAGAATGACCCACCGCCGCCGCACGCTGCCCGAGCTCGCCGAGACCGAGCAGGCCGAGCACGACGTCCGCGCCGAGCGCGACGCCGTCGTGTCTGCCGAGACGACCGTGGGCGACCTCGATCGAGACGTGCGCAAGCTGGAGGCCGAGATCGACCAGGTTCGTGCCAGGGAGGAGCGGGACCGGGGTCTGCTCGACTCCGGCAGCATCTCCTCGGGCAAGCAGCTGGAGGACCTGCAGCACGAGTTGGCCACGCTGACCCGCCGGCAGTCGACACTGGAGGACGAACTCCTCGAGCTGATGGAGCGGCGGGAGGCGACCGGTGCCGACCTGGACCGGTCGCGAGCCGCGTTGGCCGATGCCGAGGAGCGCCTCGCCGATGCCGCCCGGCGGCGCGACGAGGCCCTGGCCGACCTCGACACGGCCGAGTCCCGGCGGATCGAGGAGCGGGCCGGGCTCGTGCCCCAACTGCCCGAGGACCTGCTGGCGCTCTACGAGCGGATCCGCGAGCACAAGGGCACCGGTGCCGCGCTGCTGCGGCAGCGGCGTTGCGGCGCCTGCCGTCTCGAGCTCGACCGCACCGCGATCGCCCAGCTGCGCGACGCGCCGGCCGAGTCCGTGCAGCGCTGTGAGGAGTGCGGCGTGGTGCTCGTGCGCACGGCGGAGTCCGGCCTGTGACCCGTCACGTCGTCATCGAGGCCGACGGGGGTTCGCGCGGCAATCCCGGCCCCGCCGGCTACGGCGCGGTGGTGCGCGACGAGGGTACCGGCGAGGTGCTCGCCGAGGTCTCCGACGGGCTCGGCACGGCCACCAACAACGTCGCGGAGTACTCCGGGCTGATCGCCGGGCTGCGAGCTGCCCTCGAGCTGGGCGCAGGCACGGCCGACGTACGGCTGGACTCCAAGCTGGTCGTGGAGCAGATGAACGGGCGGTGGAAGGTCAAGCACGCGCACCTGCAACCGTTGGCCCGCGAGGCCGCGGCGCTGGCCCGACGGTTCGACGAGGTCGCCTACAGCTGGGTGCCGCGGGCCGCCAACGCACATGCGGACCGGCTGGCCAACGAGGCGATGGACACCCAGGCAGGCACGCGGGCGGTGGCCGGCGAGGCGGCCGTGGGTGGGTCGCAGACGGCGCCGCCGTCCTCCTGGACGGGTGCCACCGGTACTCCGACCAGGTTGCTGCTGCTGCGGCACGGCCAGACCGAACGCTCGGTGGCGCGGCGCTACTCCGGCCGGGGCGACCTGCCGCTGACCGAGCTGGGGGAGCGGCAGGCCCGCGCCGCCGCCCAGCGGCTGTCCACAGTGGCCGAGATGGGCGCGGTCGTGACCTCACCGCTGCTGCGCGCCCGGCAGACCGCCCAGGCCGTGGCGGACAGGCTCGACGTCGAGCTCACCGTCCACGAGGGACTCACCGAGACCGACTTCGGTGCGTGGGAGGGCTTGACCTTCGCCGAGGCGCGCGAGCGCGATCCCGACACCCACGGCAGGTGGCTGTCCGACACCTCGATCGCCGCTCCGGGCGGGGAGAGCATGGACGCGGTGCACCACAGGGTGCGCCGTGCTCGTGACGAGCTGATCGCCTCCCACGGGGGGACCACCCTGGTCGTGGTCAGTCACGTGACCCCCATCAAGTCACTGCTGCGGATGGCGCTCGACGCCGGCCCATCGCTGCTGCATCGGCTGCACCTCGACCTCGCCTCGCTGTCGATCGCCGAGTTCTATCCCGACGGCCCCGCCTCGGTGCGCCTGTTCAACGACACCTCCCACCTCTCCTGACGGGAGTGTCCGCGCGCCTCGTACGGTGTGTTCGCCGCAGCACGTGCCCCGGGCGTCACTCGATGACGAGGTAGACGGCCACACCGAGGCCGATCAGCACCACCGCGACCCGCAGCACCGGCGCCGGCAGCCGCCCCGCGAGCTTGGCGCCGAGGTAGCCGCCGAGCAGGGTGGTCGGGGCGAGCAGCGCGACGGACAGCCAGTCGACCGGCGCGCCGATGGAGAACACCACGACCGCGACGATGCCGACGACCAGCGAGAGCACCCCCTTGACGGCGTTGAGCCGACGCAGGTCGTCCTGTGCGGTCAGGGCGAGCGTCGTGACGAGGACGACGCCCAGCGCGCCACCGAAGTAGCCGCCGTAGACCGAGGCGAGGAACACCGCGGGCAGCAGCACGTTGAGCCGGTCGGGGCCGCCGGCAGCAGGTGAGCCGAGCCAGCGCCGGAGCAACGGCTCCACGCCGAGCCCCACGGCGGCCAGCGCCACGAGCCAGGGCACTACCGCGTCGAACACCGCGCTGGGCAGCGTCAGCAGCAGCACCGTTCCGCCCAGTGATCCGAAGGCGGCCACCCCGATGCAGGACAGCACCCGGGCGCGCTGGCCTCGCAACTCGCGCCTGCTGCCCAGCGCCATGCCGATGTAACCGGGACACTGCGAGACCGAGTTGGTGACGTTCGCGGCCAGCGGCGAGAAGCCGGCAGCGAGCAGCGCGGGGAACACCAGCAGCGAGCCACCGCCTGCCACCGCGTTCACCATCCCGGCGAGCAGGCCCGTCGCGGCCAGCAGCGCCGGTTCGAGCAACGAGGCGGACAGCACGAGGTGCGACGCTAACCCGCTCGACGCGACCACGCCGTGCTGAGGTGATCTCGGCTACCGCGGGTGCTGGCCCACCCCCGCGGCGACGATCTATGCTGGTGGGTGCGGACGAGCTGGCC
>WHSY01000509.1 GCA_009379815.1 Pseudonocardiaceae bacterium | reverse complement strand
CGCAACCTGCCGGTCCGCGGGCAGCGCACGAAGACGAACGCGCGGCAGCGCCGAGGGGTGAAGAAGACCGTCGGCGTCCGCCGCAAGAAGTAATACGGGAGTTCCATGGCAGAGCGTAAGCGAGCGCAGCGCAAGAAGCGCGAGCGAAAGAATGTGCCGGTCGGGCACGCGCACATCCAGTCGACGTTCAACAACACGATCGTGACCATCACGGACACGACCGGGAACGTCATCAGCTGGGGCAGTGCGGGGCTGGCCGGATTCAAGGGTTCCCGAAAGAGCACGCCCTACGCTGCGGCGCAGACCGCCGACCTCGCCGCAAAGCGGGCGATGGAGAACGGCATGCGCCAGGTGGAGGTCTTTGTGAAAGGGCCCGGAGGCGGCCGCGAGCAGGCCATCCGGTCGCTCCAGGCCGCCGGCCTCGAGGTCTCCGCCATCACCGACGTCACGCCGATCCCGCACAACGGCTGCCGGCCGCCGAAGCGGCGCCGGGTCTAGAGAGGGGATCGATATGGCACGTTACACCGACGCCGTCTGCCGCATCTGCCGCCGGGAGGGCCTGAAGCTCTTCCTCAAGGGCAGCCGCTGCTA
>WHSY01000508.1 GCA_009379815.1 Pseudonocardiaceae bacterium | reverse complement strand
CATGCAGGGCCCGGCGAAGTCGTCGAGGCCCTCGATGTTCGGATAGGCCGGCCGGTTGAGGTAGCCGGTGGCGCTGATCACGACGTTGGCGGTGAGGGTCTCGCGGGCACCGCCGGCGGTGCGGACGTTGACGCGCCAGCGGTGCCGGTCGTCCTGCCACACGATCGATTCGACTTCCCGGCCGCACTGTACGAAGGGCCGGATCCCGTAGTCGTCGGCCAGCGACAGAAGATAGGCGTGCAGGTCCTCGCGCCGAGCGAAGTATCTCGGCCAGTCCGCCCGCTGGGCGAAGGAGAACGAGTACAGGTGGCTCGGGGTGTCGACGGCGCAGCCGGGATAGGTGTTCTCGAGCCAGGTGCCGCCGAGGTCGTCGTTCTTTTCGAGGATGGTGAAGGCGATGCCGGCTGCCTTCAGCTTGATCCCGGCGCACAGCCCGCCGAAGCCTCCGCCGACGATCACGACGTGGAACTCCTCGGCGGGTGGCGGATCGGCGATGTGGACGTCGCGGCTGGCCACGCCGAGTTCTTCGGCCAGCAGCGGCGCGATGGCCGGCGGGAGCGTGTTGCCCGGCCCGAGAGCGATCTCCAGCAT
>WHSY01000507.1 GCA_009379815.1 Pseudonocardiaceae bacterium | reverse complement strand
AAGGGCGGGGCGAAGAAGTCGGCGATGCCGGAGCCCTCCCTGAGGAACTCCGGGCACATCGCCGCGCCTGTCTGGACGCCGGGCTCCTGGAGCGCGGTCAGCGCCGGCAGCACCACGGACTCCACGGTGCCCGGAGGTACGGTGCTGCGGACCACGACGCTGTGCAAGCCGGACTCCGGCGCCCGCACCACCTGCAGCGCGGCCGCGATGTCCTCGACGGCGCTCCTGACGTGCCGAAGGTCCGCGCTGCCCGTCGACGTGGACGGGGTGCCCACGCACACCAGCGAGAGGTCCGCGCCGTCGAGTGCCTCGACGCAGCTCGTCGTCGCATGCAGTCGTCCCTCGGTCACCGCCCGGGCCACCAGGTCGTCGAGCCCAGGCTCCACCACCGGACTGCGGCCGGAGCTGATCGCGTCCACCTTCGCGCCGTCGACGTCGACTCCCCATACGTCGTATCCACCGGCGGCCAGGCAGGCAGCCGTCACGGAACCGACGTAGCCCACGCCGAGAACGGCAACCTTCATAACGACTCCCATGCAGGACTGGAGGCTCGGAGAACGAGGAGCGCTGCAGCAGCGGACCAGTAGAGCG
>WHSY01000506.1 GCA_009379815.1 Pseudonocardiaceae bacterium | reverse complement strand
ACACTCCCATCGTCTTGTCGGCGGCGGACATCCTGATGTACGTCGGTTGGCTCGACGCCCCGCCCTGCACCGCCGCGACGCCCGAAGCCGCCTGGATGACGTCGTCGTAGGCAGCGCGATCCTGGTACCGGCCACCGGCTCCGAACCCGCGCAGCGCACACAGCACGAGGCGGTCGTTGAGCGCGAGCAGCCGCTGCGCGGTAACACCGAGCCGCTCCGCCGCCGACGAACCGCAGCACGTCGCCCTGCGGGGGCTCGACCTTGACCACGTCCGCACCCCACTGCGCGAGCAGCGCGGTGCAGTACGGTCCCATGAACGTACTGCTCAGGTCGAGAACGCGAACTCCTGCCAGCGGGCTCGACTCCCCGGGCGTCACACCTCACCCCCACGCGCGATGACCGCCTCGGTCAGGGGACTGGGCACTCTGGACACTGGCACCTCGATCACGGCCGGCAGGTTGCTGTCCAGCGCACGCCGTAAGGCGCCACCGAGCTCGTGCAACGACGTGACCCGCTCGCCATGGCCGCCCATGGCGGAGATCACCTGGTCGAAACGGGTCGGGTTGAGCTCCGACGCCAACAGGAGCACCA
>WHSY01000505.1 GCA_009379815.1 Pseudonocardiaceae bacterium | reverse complement strand
CGCAGCCATCCGCAAAGCCAGACGGCCCCGCACCCAAAACTGGCTTGCAGCCAAGCTGCAGGTGGACCAGACCACTGTGTCCAAGTGGGAGAAGGGGACCTCGGCCCCCGACATCGGACGGCTCCCCGAGATCGAGCGCACCGTCAGCCTGCGCCCTGGGACGCTGGCGACCTTCTATGGCATCGGACCTCAGAACAACGCCGAGCCAGAGCAGCCAGCCGACGCCGACCTCACCCTTGATGAGCAGATAGAGCTGCTCGCGGAGCTTCCCGACGGCGAGTTCGAGCAGGCTTTGGAGAATCTGCTGCGGCAGCGCCGTCAACGGCGCGCCGCCGGGTGAGCGCATCAGAAAGGCCGGGGCAGCAGTTGCCGCCCCGGCCTTGAGCCACAGATTGTCTAGGCGGTACCTCCGCCGCCGGTGTCGATCCGTGACGGCGCAGGAACCTCCTCGTCGTCATCGTCGTCGTCGTCCCCGTTGGCTGGGGCGCCGCCTGGGGGCAGTTCTTCGCAGGCGATCCCGTCATCATCACCGTCGAGCTGGTTCGGGTCGGACGGGTCGGCGTCGTAAGTTGCTTGGGCCTCCTGTTGGGT
>WHSY01000504.1 GCA_009379815.1 Pseudonocardiaceae bacterium | reverse complement strand
CAGCGGGATCATCACCGGTTCCGGCTCAACCGGGTAAACCCGGCCGCGCGGGCTGACCCAGGTGAACCGGCCCGGCTGCGATTGGATGAGCTTCCACCCGTGTTGGGTCTTCAGCATGTGGTCGTGGCGGCAGGCCGGGCCCAGGTTCCAGTCCACGGTCGGGCCGCCATCCGCGTGGTCGATCGTGTGGTCACAGTCGGCGGACCCGGCCGGGGCCCGGCAGCCGATAAACCCGCAGTGCCGATCCCGGATCTGCACATGCCGCCACAACGGCGCGCCCGCAAACCGGGCCGCCGGGTCCTGCGCCGGTCGCTTCCGGTCGGCGTACTGCCGCGCGATGTCCGCGACCAGCCCGGCCCACTCGGCCGGCACCTCAGCGGTGAGCAGCGCCTCGGGGATGTGCAGCTCGACGACCCCGCCGTCGGCCTGCGGACCCGCCTCAACCTGTGGGCGGCGGCGGGTGATCCCATCGAACAGCAGCAGGCCATCGGCGTCGACGACCGCCCAGCGCCACTCACCGGACAACTGCCGGCCGGCCAGGGCCCGGCACTCGGGGGCGATGAGCGGGCCGGACCCGGCGATCTCCCCCGGC
>WHSY01000503.1:259-595 GCA_009379815.1 Pseudonocardiaceae bacterium | reverse complement strand
GGCGGATCAAGAACCATATTGCTTTCGAGGGCCCAGCTACCATCAAGGGCCAGCATCAACCACACCGCGAAGACGAGCGTGGTCTGCGCGGTGCATTCCACCGGATGTTGAAGCGAGGCACACCTTCGTGACGGCTCCTGGATCGAGGAACACCGTGGCACCGCACCGCCCGCACACCGTCGCGTTCGACGTCGTCGAGACCCTGATCTCACTGGAACCGCTGCGCCGCCGGTTCGTCGAGATCGGACTGCACGCCTCCGGTCTGGAACGGTGGTTCGACCGCACGCTGCGCGATGGGATGGCGCTCACCCTCGCCGACGACTACCAACCGTTCCC
>WHSY01000503.1:0-249 GCA_009379815.1 Pseudonocardiaceae bacterium | reverse complement strand
GGAGCCGGCCATGCAGGTCCTCGCCGACGCCGGCGTGTCGATCGCGTGCCTGAGCAACGGCGCCCGGGAGACCACCGAGGCGTTCCTGCACCGCAGCGACCTGGGCCGGTTCGTCGACCAGGTGATCAGCGTGGCCGAGGTCGGGAAGTGGAAGCCGCCGATCGAGGTATACCGGCACGCGCTCGAGCGGATCGGTCGTACGGCCGAGGAGGTCGCTCTCGTCGCGGTGCACGCATTCGACTGCCACGG
>WHSY01000502.1 GCA_009379815.1 Pseudonocardiaceae bacterium | reverse complement strand
TGCCCTTCAGAAAACGCCGATGCGTTGTATGAGTTAAGTTGTGTGAGGCTTGTGTTGAACACTGCTGACCCATACGGCCCGTCAGCAGGAGGTGGCTGGTGGCACGCCGACCCGAAGTGTTCGCCCGACCGCTGACCGATGAGGAGAACCACCGGCTGGTGGGCATCACCCGAAGCACCCGCGCACCGGTGCGGCTGCGCCGGGCCATGATCGTGCAAATGTCGGCCCAAGCCCGGTCGGTGCAAGACATCGCGGCGCTGACCGGTTCTCCGAGAAGAACCGCATCATGACGCAGATCACCCGCCCGCGGACGGGCGGGTGATCTGCGTCGACGAGTTCGGACCGTTCAAACCTCCACCCCCAGCCGGGCCGGGGCTCGTTCACCCAGGGCCATCCCGTGCGGTTGCGGGCGACCTATACCCGCCCCCACGGGGTGCTCGGCGCGCTCGATGCGGGCGGGGGAGTCGTCGCGTACGAGGGCCGGATGGTGGACGAGCCGCTGCTCGCCCAGGCAAGGACCATCCTCGCCGCGGCGGGCAGCGACGAGGGGATGGGTGCGTGATGTCCGGAACCGAGTACGCCGACGGCGTCCTCA
>WHSY01000501.1 GCA_009379815.1 Pseudonocardiaceae bacterium | reverse complement strand
CGCTGCTCGCTGCGCTGGCCGCGCAGCGCGGCGCGTACGTGGTCGCCGGCGAGCGCCGGCACCGCAGAGCCCGGATGGTGCAGAAGGCGTTGCGTGCGCTGCCGAACGCGGCGGCCGTGACGGCGGACGCCACGGTCGGGCCGTGGCCGGCGGCTAGCTTCGACCGGGTGCTCGTGGACGTGCCGTGCAGCGGTCTCGGCGCCTTGCGGCGTCGTCCCGAGGCCCGCTGGCGCCGGGCAGCCGGCGACCTCGCGGCGCTCGTGCGCGTCCAGGAGCGGCTGCTTCGGGCTGCCGTCGCTGCGGTCCGGCCGGGTGGGGTCGTGGTCTACGCTACGTGCTCACCGCATGTTTCCGAGACAACCGAGGTCGTCGACGCGGTGACGGGGGATACTCAGCAAGTGCGACCAGAGGACGCCCGGCCACTGTTCCCCGGCGTGCCCGCCCTCGGCCCGGGGCCCTGGGTGCAGCTGTGGCCGCACCGGCACGGCACCGATGCGATGTTCGTCGCGCTGCTGCGCAGACGGGAGGACACGTGAAGGCATGGCAAGCGGGCAGCCGCCGACCCGTTCGGCGGGAGCGGCCGACATGAGGCGGAT
>WHSY01000500.1 GCA_009379815.1 Pseudonocardiaceae bacterium | reverse complement strand
GCCCACCCCGTTTCGTGAGGTGGTCGATGCGATCTTGTACCTGGATCAGACCGGCTGCTCGTGGCGGCAGCTGCCGCACGACTTCCCCGCCTGGCGCACCGTCTATGGCTACTTCGCTGCCTGGTCGGCCGATGGCACCCTCGACCGGCTGCATGACGCGCTGGCCACCCAGTGCCGCCACGCCGACGTGCGCCACGCCGAGCCCTCCGCCGGGATCATCGATTCCCAGTCGGTCAAGGGCGCCGACACCGTCGGCGCAGGTAGCCGCGGCTACGACGCCGGCAAGAAGATCAACGGGCGCAAGCGCCACATCGTGGTCGACACCACCGGGCTACTGCTGGTCGTGCTGGTCACCGCGGCCTCGGTCCAGGACCGCGACGGCGGGCGCCGCGTCCTCGACCGGGTCAAGATGGCCATGCCCTCGCTGGCGCTGGTGTTCGCCGACGGCGGCTACGCCGGGAAGCTGGTCGACTGGGCGATGCGCGTCCCGCGGATGGTGCTCGAGATCGTGCGCAAGCCCGAGGGCCAACGCGGCTTTGCCGTGCTGCCCCGCCGATGGGTCGTCGAGCGAACCCTGTCGTGGCTGACCGCGCACCG
>WHSY01000004.1 GCA_009379815.1 Pseudonocardiaceae bacterium | reverse complement strand
GCGCTCGTGCTCACCCACTTCGAACACGGCTACACCACTCGTTGAGAAAACCTCATTGCGGGGTCTTTGTGGGCCCTGGAGCCGCACGAGCTGACGGAATAATCCCTGGTGGAAACCCAGGTACACCGGCCTGGAAG
Organism: Pseudonocardiaceae bacterium; assembly: GCA_009379815.1. Lineage (GTDB taxonomy): Bacteria > Actinomycetota > Actinomycetes > Mycobacteriales > Pseudonocardiaceae > WHSY01. The sequence goes on along the minus strand of WHSY01000004.1, from coordinate 107,630 downwards.
CCTTCTGGTTCTACCTCGCGACCAGGCTCGTGTCACATTGTCACACTGCTCGGCGCGTGGCACGTCTCGTGGCACGAACTAGGGCACACTGGAGGAACCCGAGGACCACGCAGACCCGACAAGGGCCCTTGTAGGACGCTCGGGGCCCTGGAGCGCACGCCTGGTCCCGGCCTCCGGAGGCGGGAGCGCAGGTTCGAATCCTGCCGGGGGCACCATCTCTGACCAGCGCCGATGCGCCGAGCCCTCCCGTCTCTCGCGTTTCGTGGGATGGGTCGTGGGATGAGCGGCCGTACTCGACATCCCATGCCGCCCAGCAAGCGCCGCCCGCGCGGCTACATCGAGGAGCTCCCCAGCGGCTCGCACCGTGCCGTGGTCTACGCCGGCACCGACCCGCTCACCGGCAAGCCGCGCTACGTCCGCGAGACCGCCAAGAGCTACGACGCGGCTGAGAAGGCGCTGACCAAACTGCAGCGCCACGTCGACGAGGACCAGCACCCCAAGACGGCCATCACCGTTCGCAAGGCCGTCGCCGCTGGAGTCGACCTCCGCACCGTCGCTGGTCGGCTCGGCCACGGCAGCGGCGGCGCCACCACACTCAAGGTCTACGCCGCCTGGGTCGACGAAGCCGATCGGCGCGCTGCCGACACGATCGCCAGCGTCATGCCAAGACCCGTGCCCGTCCAAGCGCTGCGGGGACCCTACGAACAGATCGCCGAAGCGATCCGCGCCGACATCCGCACTGGCCGGCTCCAGCCCGGCGACCAGCTGCCCACCGTCGCCGAGATCGCCGTCGCCAACACTGCCGCGGTCGGCACCGCGCACCGCGCGATGGCACTGCTCAACGGCGAAGGCGTCATCGAAGTCACCCACGGTCACCGCGTTGTCGTATCGGCCAAAGCCTCGGCCGACAGCCCACTGCGCGGCACAAACGTCGCGACTGAACCACTAATCGCTTGACTGCCAGGAACGTCTTCAACGGCGACTAGAGCCGTGACCAGCAACAACAGTTCGCTCAAGCGGTCTCATAAGCCGCAGAACCCGCACCACGCGACGGCGGTTCGCACCACGAACGGCACCACGCGGCCCGTCGATGGGGTTGATCTAGCCTCCGGTGAGGCAGCGCACCGTCCACGACGTCATCGTCGCGATGCACGCCTGCGGTGACCGGGGCGCCAGCGCCCAGCCCTTGAGGGCGAGGCTGTGTGCCCGCGTCACGCAGTCGACCGCGAAGAGCTCGGGGTCCTCGCAGGTGAACACCCCCCGGGCGACACCGTCCTCGACGATGCTGCGGAAGGCCAGCAGGACCTGTGACTCCTGGTCCATGAAGTGGGCGCGGGCCTCCGCGGAGAGCCGGCCGTACTCCCGGTACATCAGCAGCACCTGCCGGGAGTGCCGCTGGATGTTCTCGCAGTAGGTGATGAACGCAGACCGGAACCGCTCGGCCGGGTCCCCGACGTCCGGGGCGTCGAGCGCGTCAGGCCCGATCCGTCGGAAGATCTCGGAGCAGACCAAGACCAGGATGTCGTCCTTGCTGCGGACGTAGCGGTAGAGCCCACCGACGCTCTGGCCCCACCGCTCGGCGATCTCGTTCACCGACGCGCGGTCGAAGCCCTTCTCGAAGAAGACCTCGGTCGCCACCTCCACGAGCTGACGCCGCCGCTCCTCGAGCAACGACGGGTCCTTCAGCCGGCCGGGGACCGCCGGCGCGGTCGGGGTCGAGGCCTGGTTCGGGGACATTGACAGCGACCATATGCGCTGGTATGACCAGCGAGCAAGCATTCACTCGCCGAGGTGACAACGATGTCCAACGCGAACTCGACGGCGCCCGCGTCCCGACGCGGCGCAGCGCAGCGGCTCTCCGAGTACCGGCGGTACTGGGACGAGGACCGGGAGACGATGGATCCCCGGCTGCGCGAGAAGAAGATCGTGGAGCGCATCCAGAATCAGCTGCGGTACGTCTACGCGAAGGTGCCGTTCTACCGGCGCCACTACGACGCCCACGGCTTCACCCCGGACATGGTGACCTCGCTGGAGGACTTCACCACCAAGGTCCCCGTGATCACCAAGAAGATGCTGGTCGCCGACCAGGCCGAGCACCCGCCGTTCGGCTCCTACCTCGGCGTCGAGCGCTCGGAGCTGACCCGTATCCACGGCTCGTCGGGCACGATGGGCACGCCCACGATGTACGGGGTCTCGCGGCGGGACTGGGCTGGGGCCGGCAAGTTCTCCTGCATGGCGCTGTGGTGCGCCGGGCTGCGCCCGGACGACGTCGTGCACATCAGCTTCCCGTTCACACTGTTCTTCGGGGGCTGGGGCCTGCTACAGGCCGCCGAGCAGCTCGGGGCGTGCACGTTCCCGGTCGGGACCATGGTGTCGACCGAGCGTCAGATCGAGCTGCTCCAGCGCCTGGACTGCGACGTGCTCGTGGCCACCCCGTCGTATGTGAACCATCTCGGCACCACCGCCCGGGCCCACGGCATCGACGTCCGAGCGTCGGCTATCTCGGTCGCGGTCATGGGTGGCGAGCCCGGCGCGAGCATCCCCGCTGTGCGCGAGTCGCTGCACCAGCTGTGGGGTGAGGTCTCGCTGATCGACCTGGCCGCCGGGTCGACGTCGGAGATGTACCCGTTCACCACGAGCATGGGTTGCCTGGAGAGCGACGGCGGGGTCCACCTGTTCCAGGACGAGAACTACACCGAGGTCGTGTCCATCGAGGACCCGAACGAGCCGGTTCCGCCGGGGACCTCGGGGGCGGTCGTCGCGACGCATCTGTGGCGCGACTCCCAGCCCATGATCCGCTTCTGGACCGGCGACGAGGGAGTGATCGACACCGAGCCGTGCCCCTGCGGGCGGACCTACCCGAGGATGCCGAAGGGAGTCTACGGCCGCCTCGACGACATGCTGCTCGTGCGCGGCGCGAACGTGTACCCCAGCGCGATCGAGTCGGTCGTGCGCGGGGTCGAGGGCAGCGGTGGGGAGTTCCGCATCATCGTCGATCGCCCGGCCGACCTCGACGAAATCACCGTCGAGGTCGAGCGCGACGCCGCGCTTGCGACCGACCGGGCTCCGGCCCTGCAGGCCACGTTGCAGGAGCAATTCAAGAACGCGCTCGGCGTGCGGGTCGCCATCCGCGTCGTCGAACCCGCCACGTTCGAGCAGCAGACCTTTAAGGCACGACGCGTGATCGACCGCAGGTCCTCGTCGTAGCCCGCCCGCGACCCACGACGCCACGAGTAGGGCAAGCATGAGCCAGGCAGCGATGGTGGACGACCTGATGAGCCCGGAGGCGATCCGGGACCCGTACGGCTACTTCGGCCGGCTCCGCCTCGACGATCCGGTGCACTGGAACGAGCGGCACCGCAGCTGGCTGGTGACCCGCTACGCCGACGTGGACGCCTGCTTCCGCGACCCCCGGCTCTCCTCGGACCGGGTCGTCCCGCACTACGCCGGGCAGGGAACCGGCACGGCCGCAGCAGGCGAGCCCGGGGACGAGGAGCGGGGCTGGCTGCAGCCCATCCGCACCGTGCTCGCCGACTGGATGGTGTTCCAGGATCCGCCCGAGCACACCCGGCTGCGCCGCTCGGTGTCCCACGCGTTCACCCCGCACACGGTCGCGCGGATGGAGCCCCGGATCCGCGAGATCGTGGACGAGCTGCTCGACCAGGTGTCCGGACGCGAGGAGATCGACTTCGTCCGGGAGCTCGCGTTCCCCCTGCCCGCGATCGTGATCGCCGAGCTGCTCGGTGTGCCGGCGAGTGACCGCGAGCTCTTCAAGGAGCTCTCCGACGAGCTTAGCCCGCTGGTGTTCGGCGAGCTCTCCGAGCCCGACCGGCACGAACGCGCCGGACGCGCGCTGCTCGGCCTCGCCGACTACTTCCGGGACCTGATGCGCCACTACCGTGCACAGCCCGCCGACAACCTCGTCTCCACCCTCGTCGAGCACTACGAGGCGGACGGGCTGAGCGAGGACGAGGTCGCCGCCAACTGTGTGCTGCTGCTATTCGCCGGGCACGAGACCACCACCAACCTGCTCGCCTGCGGACTACTCGCACTGTTGGAGCACCCGCACCAGCGGGGGCTGCTCCAGCGCGACCCGGACCTCGCGGCGGGCGCGGTCGAGGAGTTCCTGCGCTACGACGGGCCGACCAAGCTCTCGGTCCGGTGGGTGGCCGTGGACCTCGAGCTCGCCGGTCGCACCATCCGCACCGGCCAGCGGGTGATGCTGCTGCAGGCCACCGCGAACCGCGATCCGGACGTCTTCGACCGTCCGGACGAGCTCCTGATCGACCGGGCGAGCAACCCACACCTGGCCTTCGGCCTGAAGACCCACTACTGCCTAGGGGCGCCGCTCGCACGCTTGGAGGCGCGGCTGGCCGTCCCCCGGGCGCTGGCGCGCTTCCCGGAGCTGCGCCCCGCCGCGGCGCAACTCCAGTGGCACCCGACGATCATGATCCGCGGCCCGCGGGCACTGCCCGTGCACTTGGGCCCCGACGTCCGAGCGACCCGTGTGGAAGGTGCCCCCCGATGACTCTGATCGTGCCCGACCGCGACGGAGCCACGGCCACGACACCCGGCCCGCACCCGACCGGCGCCCGCGCCGCGGCCCAGGCGCTGATCGACAACGGGGTGACCGACCTGTTCGGCGTCCACGGCTACATCAACCCCGTGGTCGAAGAGGCCTGCCGGCTCGGCGCACGGATGTGGCACTTCCGCCACGAACAGGCCGCCGGCTTCGCCGCCGAGGCCTACGGGCGCATCACCCGCCGACCCGGCGTCTTCTTCGCCTCCGCCTCGGCCGGGATGGCCAACTGCCTGTCATCGCTGTCCCAGGGCATCGGCGCCCGCAGCCCGATGCTGCTGCTGGTCGGACAGCACGGCACCGCCGGTGACGAGCTAGGCACTCTGCAGGAGGGCTACGCCACCGACTGCTTCCGCAGCGTCGCGAAGTGGACACGCCGGCTCACCGACTGGGAACTCAACGCCCACTGGGTACGTCAGGCGCTCGCCGACGCCGTGACCTACCCACCCGGGCCGGTCGTGCTGGAGTTCCCGCTGAACAACCAGTGGGGCTCCGGACCGGCCGCGCAACGCAAGTACGTGCCCGGCGGCGGTCTCCCGCTGATCCCCGCGACCCAGGCCGATCCCGCCCGGGTCGAGCAGGTCGTCGACCTGCTCGCCGCCGCCGAGCGCCCAATGATCATCGCGGGGGACGGGGTGTACTGGTCCGACGGCGCGGACGAGCTGGTCGAGCTCGCCGAGCTGCTGGGCGCGCCCACCGGCGCCCGGCGAACCGCGCGCGGCGCGATCAGCGAAAAGCACCCGCTGGCCGTGCCCGCCGGATACCGGGGACCGATGCTGCGCGCCGCCGACACCGTCGTGCTCGTCGGCCTGCGCGCCGGCGAGCTCGAGTCGTGGTTCGAACCACCCGACTGGCCGGCCCCGGCAATGACGACCTACATCCAGATCCAGGAGGCCGCATCCGAGCTGTGGCTCGGACTGGACACCGCCGTGAACGTCCTCGGCTCCAGCAAGCTCGTCCTGGCCCAGATCACGGCAGGGCTGCGGGACCGGCTCGGCGCCGCACCCGTGACCCGCCCCGCCTGGCTGGACAGCCTCGCCGCGGCCCGCACCTCGTTCATCGACCGGCGCGCCGCGACCCTGTCCAGCGTCACCGGGCGCACCCCGATCCACACCTACGAGCTCGCCCAAGCCATCGCCGACGAGATCGACGAGGACGCCACCGTCGTCTACGACTCCTACCAGGGCTCGCTCTACCTCACCGACGCCCTCACCGCCGTCGCCCCGGCCCGGATCCTCGACGCGGGCCCACGCGTCGCGCTCGGGCAGGGTGTCGGCATGTGCTTCGGCGCCTGCATCGCACGCCCCGGCGCCCAGATCGTCAGCCTGGTCGGCGACGGTGGGATCGGCCTGGCCGGCATGGACGTCGAGACCCTCGCCCGCTACGGGATCCCGGCCGTGATCGTCGTGCTCAACAACAGTTCCTGGGGCGGCAACGCCCTCGTCCACGACGACACCCAGCCCGACATGGGTTCCTGGGACATGCTCGCCGAGCTGCGCTACGACCGCGTCTTCGAACCGTTCGGATGCCACGTCGAACACGTCACCACCAGCGCACAGCTGCGCCCCGCCCTGCGCCGCGCGCTCGACGCCGACACCGTCGCAGTCGTCAACGTCGTCGCCGACACCGACGGGCCGGAAGCCTCGCTTCCCTGGCTGCGACTCAAGATCGGTGAGTACTGCAGCCGCGGAATCGACGACATTCCCGACGGCGCCCGCCGCTACTTCCGTGCCCTGTCGGTGATCGAGACGCTGCGGCTGCACAAGACCGCACTCGACAACGGCCTGCGCATGCCGATGTCCTTCCTCGCCGAGCTCACCGACCACGACGAGAGCGACCTCAGCACCACCGCCGCCTCGACCGGCTACCGCTACTGACGCAGGAGAGCGCACGCATGGCTGAGCAGGTCGACGTCGCCGTCGTGACCGGCGGCGCACGGGGCATCGGCCGGGCGATCTCCCTCGAGCTCGCCCGCCGCGGCAGCCGCGTCGCCGTTCTCGACCTCGACGAGGACGCCGCCACCGACACCGCGAAGGAGATCACCGCCGCCGACGGCACCGCCGCCGGGCTGCGCGCCGACGTCGTCGACCGCGACCAGATGACCACCGTCGCCGCCGACGTCGCCGACCGCCTCGGCCCGGTCACCATCCTGGTCAACAACGCCGGCACCTGGATCACCAAGCCCTTCGTCGACACCGGGCCGACCGACTGGCAGCGCGAGATCAACCTCAACTACTTCGGCGTGCTCAACACCACCCACGCGATGCTCCCCCAGATGATCGAGCAGAACTACGGCCGGATCATCTCGATCTCGTCCGAGGCTGCACGTGTCGGCCAGCCGACCAACGCCGTGTACTCGGGGGCGAAAGCGGCCGTCAACGGCTTCACCCGCGCCCTGGCCAAGGAGGTCGGCCGCTACTCAGTGACCGTCAACGTCGTCGCGCTCTCCGTCGTGCGCACCCGCCAGAGCGAGCCCCTGATCGCCGACGAGGACGTAGCGAAGAAGATCGTCCGCGGCTACCCGATCCGCCGGCTCGGTGAGCCCGAGGACGCCGCCCACGCCGTCGCCTTCCTCGCCGACCGCCATTCGGACTGGATCACCGGGCAGATCATGGGAGTCAACGGCGGCTACGTGATGCAGTAGCCAGCGTCATCCGACGCCCACCCGGTCTGACCTGGTGGTTGTCTGGCGCCGCCTTGGGGAGTCGAACCCAGACCTGCCCCTTTCGAGGGGCACGGGCACGACGTCTCCCAGCTCATACAGCGCCAAGCGAACCGCATAGGGCACGTAGCGCACTCATGACTCGGTCTTCAATCCGGCGTGGATTCCACGAGAGGTTCCACGACCCGTCGACGCCGCGCCTGCGGCGGCGCCTCTAAACCGCATGCAGGTAGCGCGGCGCTCCTTGCTTGCTGTCCGTACTGACGATGTGGCGCAGGGTGCTGCCCAAGGCTTTGCGACGGGGCGGGAAGGCGTTGCCGATCTGGCGGTAGCCAGCGGTCTTGCGGCCGAAGAATTCCCAGTCGTCGGGGAAGCCTTGCAGCCGTGCGGCCATGCGCAGCGTTAGCGCGGATCCTTCGTGGGGGGCGCGAGTGATCGTCTTCGGTCGGCGGATACCTCTCCGCCGCTCAGCGGGCCGGAGCAACCCGTAGCAACTTTCATCTGCCCCGACTCAAGACACGACTACGGCTGATCCGGCATCCGGGGTTCAGAAAATAGCGGCACGAATCGAAGCAACGGGAGATGAGATAGCGGCGGGCGCTCGATCGGGTCGTGCGTCCTGTCGCTGCCGGATGGCGCCCACGCCATGTCCAGGTACCCGCAGGCGAAGTCGTACCAGCTCATCTCCCGATCGTTGCGGCCCGTCGACCGCCTCGCCCTTGCGCGCGGCCGCCACCAGTTCCGATCGGAAGCTGTCCGCGAGGGCAGCGGTCTCCCGCCTGACGTGCTCGCGGGCGAGCGTCGCGGTAGTCCTCGAGGGTCCGCCCGGTCCACCGGCGTGAGACGAGGCAGCGACGGCCAGCGTAACCGAGCGTGTGCCGCCGGCATGCCGTGCCGGGGCAGTCGCAGGGCAGCATCTCCGCGGGGGCATTCTGCGGCTGGACGCCGTTAGAGCAGCCAGTTCGCGCAGCGAGGCGAGCACGGCTGCCAACGCCGTTCCTCGGTGAGTCGGGGCCCCGGCCTGCTGACCAGCGAGAGTGCCGTACGGGGTTCGCCTTTCGTCGTCAGTGGCGGGATCGACGCATCGCGGCCCTGCCGGCGATCAACGTGGTGTGGCCGTGCCGGACCAACGTGACGGGCCGGATCGTGCGCCGGCGCGGCTGCAGGGCGGATTCGGCAACGGCGCGCAGTTCGGTGAGCCGCCAGGGTGCCACGTCAGGTGTGTAGTGCCCACACAGCAGCCGCTCCCCGTGGCAGGCCTCGAGCAATGCCTGCGCGCTGTGCAGGTAGTCGGATACGTTCGCCGAGGGCAGCGCGGCGAGAATCGGCGCGTTGTAGACAAAGTCCCCGACCAGCACGAAGCCTCGTTCGCGATCGATGAGACCCACCGAGTCGGCGGTGTGGCCGGGCAGCGCCATCAGCTCGACCGTGCGATTGCCCAGATCGATCCGACGTCCCGGTGTCCACCACTCGTGCACCGGGAAGGGGCGCGGCACCGGTGTCAGCCGCGCCGACAGCGGCGGGTGCAGCCACGTGCCGCTGCTCATCGCGCGGGTGGCGGGTAGGTCGGCCATCGCGATCCGCGCCCACCGGGACAAGCGGCGATGGTTGCCGATGTGGTCGTAGTGGGCGTGCGAGCAGATCACGACCAGCGGCAGCGTGGTCAGCCGCCGCACCACCGTCGCGATGTCGCGCCGACCCGATCCCGAGTCGTAGAGCAGCGCACGGTCGGTGCCCAGCAGTAGGTAGGCGTTATTGCGCTGCCAGTACCGCCACTCGCGCAGCGCGAAGGTCCACTCATCGAACCGCGTGACACGGAACCAATCCATGTGCCGTCTCCGCAACCGGCCCTGATGACAACAGTTGTCACGCTAACTCGCGTGTCACAGAAGACAAGCAGCGAGAGGACCGTTGCTCCACGTGGCCAGTGACTCCCCGTGACTGGCGGGCCAGAGCGTCGGCGCCCCGACGTCGTCGCACCTGGCGGCGCCGCCCAGCGGGGCGCGATCGCCGCGCGACGCGGTACGTGACGTGCACGCACGGTAACACCGGCGGTAGGCGCGGCGATGTCCCAGTCAGCGGCGCCCGGATAGACCTCGGCCCATCCGCTTCCCTTCCCGCTTCATCTCCTGGGGACTTCATGGACTGGGTGTACTGGCTCGGCTTCGTCGCCACCGCGGCGCTGATCGTGTTCGTCTACAACCGGCGGCTGCCGGGGCGCTCGGCGATCCCGGCCGTGCTGCTGGGGCTCGTCGTCGGGCTGGTGTGGCCGTTCACGCTGTGGATGGTCGTTGGCTTCTGGTGGCACTGGCGCGGCCGGCCCGATCCGCGGGCCACGGCCGCAATCACCGCGCAACTGCAGCAGGCCCGCGGGTTCGCGGAGCAGGCCGACCGGGAGGGTATGCACACCTCCGCCGCGTACTGGCACGCTGAGGCCCAGCGGCTCGCCGCGCAACAAGACCAGGACCAGGGGACGCGGGTGAGCCCGGGGCGCACTGCGAGGATCGTCGCCACGTGTGCTGCCGCGACCGTCGCGACGCTGGTGGTGATCGGGCTGGCGGTCGGGCCGCCGCCGGAGGCGACGACGGACACGGTCGCCGCGGAGCCGACACACGAGCCCGCGAACCCGGCGGCGTCGACGACGGCGACCCGGCCGGCGGCACCCACGAACCCGCAGCCGACCCAGCCCGCCGCCCCAGTGGTGATGCCGAATGGCACGGTCGTCGATGTGATCGACGGAGACACCGTCGACGTCGCCGTCGACGGCGGCGGCACGAAGCGGGTCCGGGTGCTGGGCATCGACACCCCGGAGATGTTCGGCGCGGAGCAGTGCTGGGGCCGCGAGGCCTCCGACTTCGCCGAGCGCACCCTGGCGGGGCAGCGGGTCCGGCTCGACTCGGACCCGACGCAAGACGACCGGGACGCCTACGACCGGGCGTTGCGCTACCTGGTGTTCCCCGACGCCCGAAACTACTCGGTCCTCGCCGCCGAGGCGGGTGCGGCGCGGCCGTACGTGTACGAGACGCCGGTGCTGCTGCACCCGGAGATCGTGGCGGGGCAGCAGCGCGCCCAGGCCGCCGACGCCGGGCTGTGGGGCACGCCCTGCTATGGCGTGACCGACGAGCTGGCCGTCGTCGAGCCGGCGCCCGCGCCAGCGCCTGAGCCGGCACCCGTACCCGACACCGCCTACGACGCGGGCTCCGGGGGTGGGGTCGCGTACTACGAGAACTGCAGCGCCGCCCGCGCCGCCGGCGCCGACCCGCTCTACGCCGGGGAGGCCGGCTACTCGTCCAAGCTGGACCGCGACGGCGACGGTGTCGCCTGCGAATAGCGAAGCGCGTCAGACGAGAGTCGCCGTAGCCTCCAAACCCCAACGTGGCGCTGGGCTACATCCGAACTTCTTGGGAGGCCGTCGACGCCAGTATACGGTCACGGATCCCCACGTCACCTCCGGTCCATATCGGTATTCCCGCCAGTCGCGCGCGGCTCTCGGTTGTGCGGGTGCCGGAAACGACAGCCCTCCCTACTTGGCGAGCACGGCCCGCAAGGCGTCGTCCACTCCCGCGAGGTCGTTGTTGATCTCCCCAACGATCGGTTCGATTGGCTCGGTCTTCTCAGTGACCACGTGGAGGTCGGCAGTGACTGCGCGGAGCTTGGCGTCGACACGCCGGAGAACGAGCGCAACACTGATCAGGTAGGTAGCGAGCACCAGCACGGTGAGCACTGCGCCGATGATCGTGATTACAGCGGCTAGCGGCATGGTAATTCGCTCCTCACAGGATGCGGTCAACCACCTTCACATAACGGGTGAGGCCGGCCCCCGCCCGTTTCACGGCGTCGCGGGTGGATGTCAGCTGCTTCACATCGTCGAGTGCGACGACGACACCCCTGGTCTGACCGTGAATGGTGTCTATGTGCTCCCCGACGTCGCCGGCGGACCTCGCCAGGCGCTGCAGGAGCACCACCACGACGGGTATGACCACGAGGATGAACAGCGCATTGCCGATCCACCACAGTGCCATCGTCGCCTCCTTGTCTCTACTTTCGCCTTGTCACGGGGTCTTGAGGTACTGCAGGTCGCCAGTCACTTCCGGAGGTCGGGGCCTGCGTCTGCTGCGGGGTCTGGGCCTGCGTCTGCTGCGAAGGCAGCGACTCGGCCTTCTCCGCGATCGCCGGTAGCACGCCGGCGATCGCGTTCAGCTTCCGGTTCAGGATCGCGGTGCCGGCGCCGATCAGACACACGTCCCCTTGGATCGCCCTGACGCCGGACCCCCCACTCACCTGTCCGAGGGTGTTGGCGACGGAGCGATGCCGGCGAGTGATCAACATAACGAACAGCGCCAGCACGACCACCAGTGCCACGATCTCGACGACGGTGAGGGTCACGAGCAGTCCAGTGCTCATCGCGCACTCACCCCCAGAAGTCGAGCGTGGTGGCGCACCTCGTCCGCGACCTCATCCAGAGTGTCTGCGACAGCGAGCGCGGTCTTGATGTTGGCCGTGTTGCCGCGAACCCCCTGCGCCACGTCCCGCAGTCGCTCCACGCCGGTTTCGATGGAGCGGACGAAGTAGAGGAGCAGGCCGAGAAGCGCGGCCACGGCAACTATCACAACCGCCCCGACAGCCAGCGTAACCTGCCAGAGCGTGATCTCCTCGGCGGCGAGGGCTAAGACCATCACTATCCTCCCAATCCTTCTCGAGCGGCCCGAGCGCCCCGGAGGATGCTCTGGAGCGTGTCGTTCGTGCGGCTGAGTTCCACGAGTGGCTGCGTGGTCGGCCGGGCCGCTTCGAGCTCACGAACCGCTGCGCGCGCCTGCGCGTTGATCCGGGATGCAAGCACCAGGAGCATGCTGACAACGACCACCACGACCACCACGACCACAAGCCCGATGATCAGGCCCGCCCACCAGCCACCGAGGTTCGCCTCCTCATTCAATGTTACCTCCAACCCTCCGAGGAATGTTTCTGTCACTCGATTAGGTTCCCGGGAACGTGGCTGTTTACACTATTAGTAACTAGCTAGCTTGCTTGGGCCGGGAAAGCTGGTAACGGCGGGACTCTACACTCGATCGCCAGCTGCGGGAAGTGGCAGCTGTTGTCCTCGATAGGGTGTCGGTCAACGCCGGGGTACACCCTCGCGAACCCTCCAATTCGAGGATGGGTTCAAGGAAGGACCACCAACCCCCGTCGGATACCTCACCGCACTTGCGTTGTCGGCATCTCGCTACCGGACTCCTGACACCCAGTGCACCAGGCGCTCCTGTCAAGTCCATGACGAGCGTGGGCGCGCCGCCCACAGGGACGCTCGGCAATGTCCCGACCGGCCCGCCGTTGCAAGTGGGGATCCGTGCTGTGGGACGCCGTTCGGGAGGTCATGTGTAGGACGAGGATGCGTTCAGCGCCGTCTCGTCGAGGGTGTTGTCGTCGTCGGTCCAGGGCGTATCGACGGGCGGGTGCTGCTGGTGCCAGTGCACCGACTCCGCGACCCGGGTAGCCGGATCTGCAGGCGCCCAGCCGAAAAGTTCCTGCGCGCGAGCGACGGATACGAGCAGGTGCTGGGCCGGCGCGGCTGTGAGCGCGAGATCCGCGGGCAGCGCGCTGTCGGGGACGCGGGCCAGCTGGGCGTCCGAGCGCGTTTGCTGTAGTCGTCGGGGACCTCCGGCAGATTCAGGCCGCGGTACGGGTAGCGCTCGCGCCGCAGCTCCGAGTCCTCCGTCAGGGGAACCGGTGCGTCACATCGCCCGGCCAGCAGGGCGGCATGCGCCTGGTAGACGTCCTGACTGGACAGCACGACAGTGGGGACGTCGGGCACGATCGGGAGCACCGCCTCGACATCCGCGGCGGTCAGTGCACAGGTATCGACTACCGCCTGCGGGGCGAAGTCCCGGATGCTCTGGTTGTGCCGGGCAAGGTCGCGGCGGTCCGCGCGCAGATGATCCACCGGTACCCAGTCTGCGGGTTCGCTATGGCTGCGGTGAACGAGAAGAACCCGGTCTCCCCGCTCGTGCAGCCGCTCCACCACACGCCGACCCAGGAACACTGTTCCACCGATGACCAGGACACGCATCCGGTGACCGTCGCATGCGCACCCTCGACGCCGACAGTCGTGCTCGCCGACGGTCCGGTGACGTCACTGCCCGCACATGGCTCTCGCCGCGGATGCCCGTCAGGGTGGTGCGAAGTACATCGTCTGGGCCATCCTGGGCCCGTCGAGGCAGGACGGGGAGAACATCATGAGGGTCGTCATCGTGGGAGCCGGAATCGGTGGCCTGACCACCGCGCTGCGCTTGCACCATGAAGGCATCGACTGCCAGGTCTATGAGCACAGCGAACAGGACCGCGAGCTGGGCGTCGGGATCAACACCCTACCGCACGCGGTCAAGGAGCTGGCCGAGCTCGGGTTGCTCGACCGGCTGGACGAGGTGGCGATCCGGACCCACGAGCTGTTCTACACCCACCGGCTGGGCCACGAGATCCTGCGCAAGCCATGCGGCATGGACGCCGGATTCACGCTTCCCCAGTTCAGCATTCATCGGGGCCGGCTGCAGCGCGTACTGCTCGGAGCGCTGCGCGAGCGTCTCGGAGCCGACGCGGTGCGGACCGGGCACCGGCTGGTCGGTGTCGAGCAGGACGCGAGCGGAGTACGTGCGCAGTTCGTCGACCGGCGTGGCCACGCGTTGGACCCGGCGTGCGGCGACGTACTGGTGGGCGCCGACGGCATCCACTCGACGGTGCGGTCGCTCCTGTTCCCGGCGGAGGGCATACCCCGGTGGAACGGCGTGATGATGTGGCGGGGCGCCACTGACTGGCCGGAGTTCCGCACCGGGCGCTCGATGATCATCGCCGGAGGCACCGCGGCCAAGCTGGTGGTCTACCCGATCGCGGAGGGACAGACCCCGGGCACCAAGCTCACCAACTGGGCGATCTGCGTGCTGACAGGCCGGGACGGTGACCCACCGCCCCGGCGCCAAGACTGGTCGCGCCCGGCCGACCCTGCCGAGCTGGAACGGCATGTCGGCCGCTTCCGCCTTCCGCACCTCGACCACGCCGGTCTCGTCAAGGCCACTGTGGAGTGTTTCGAGTTCCCGATGTGCGATCGGGACCCACTGCCCTACTGGAGCCAAGGGCGGGTGACCCTGCTGGGCGACGCCGCTCACCCGATGTATCCGATGGGCTCCAACGGTGCCGGCCAAGCCATCCTGGACGCCACGAGTCTCAGCGGCCACCTGGCGCACCACGCCGACCCCGCCCGCGCATTGCAGATGTATCAGGACGATCGCCTACCGGCCACCAGCGAGGTGGTCCTGCGCAACCGGGTCGGCGGGCCGGAAAGCGTGATCGACGAGGTCGAACGCCGTGCCCCGGAGGGGTTCTCCCGGCTGGCGGATGTGATCGACGCCGCGGAGCTCGAGACCGCCGTCCACGGCTACGCCCAGGCCTCCGGGTCCTCCCGAGAGCAGGTGAACCGACCCTCCTCATCCCGGTGAGAGACCGCGTGTTTCCGCGTCAGTCAGCGCCTTCGACCGATCCCGGCGGTAGGAAGTTCACGTCGCACAGCGCGGACAGGCGCACGACCTCGGCCGGGTCCTCGAGGTTGTGCAACTTGTCGAACAGTTCGGCGAGGCGACCCGCCGGGCTCACCCAGAACAGTGCTCGCGTGAAGTTCTCGCTGCGGTTGTAATAGGCATGCGGGAGGTTTCTCGGCATTCGTACGGTGTCGCCGGGGCCTGCCTTCTCCCACTGGCCGTCGAGGTAGAGGGTGAACACCCCCTCGATAACGTAGATGTGCTCGTCCTGGGTCGGATGCACGTGCGGCGGTACGCCGGTCCCGGGCGGGTCGAGTGTCTCGAACGCGAAGCTCGATTCGCTGACCGCCTTCATGGAGTAGGTGTGCCCGAGTATGTTCCACACCCTGCTGTGCATGCCCTCCTTCGCGGGCGTGATGCCCTTGGGCAGCGGGCCGAGCACGATCTCTTCGCCGGTCATGGCACCTCCTGGCCGCTGGCTCGATGTCTCAGCACTGTCCGCCATGCCAGCCCGGATGTACACCCGTGGCAGGGAGAGGCTGTAGCCGGACGCTATTTCCGCCACACGGCGCCCAGCGTCGCCGCAGCCTTGACCTCAAGTTTAGTTGAGTCCATAGCGTCGGGCGCGGATCCGATGGGTAGGAGGCGATCGTGACCCCAACCGAGTTGGTGGCTGGCCGTCGTGCGGTGGCTTCGCGGCAGCTTGGGCGGGCTGGCAGACTCGGGCTGTGGACTGGTCGCCGGATCGAGACGCGCTGCGCGGTCGCGTGGCCGTCGTTGCAGGGGCGACTCGAGGTGCCGGACGTGGAATCGCTGCTGCCTTGGGCGAAGCTGGTGCAACGGTCGTTTGCACAGGTCGCAGTAGCAGTGCACGAACAATCCGCTCCGACTACAACCGTGCCGAGACGATCGAGGAGACTGCCGACCTCGTCACGCAACTCGGCGGCACCGGTATCGCGGTCGCAGTCGACCATCTCGAACCCGACCAGGTGAAGGGCCTGGCCGAGCAGATCAGCAACGATCACGGCCGCATCGACGTGCTCGTCAACGACATCTGGGGCGGCGAGCTACTCAAGGGTGGCCCGACCGAGTGGAACACGCCAATTTGGGAGCACGACCTCGACAGCGGTCTCCGGATACTCCGGCTCGCCGTAGACACCCACCTCATCACTTCCCATCGCCTTCTCCCGCTCCTCGTCGACGAGCCGGGCGGCCTGCTTGTCGAGGTGACCGACGGCACCAGCGACTACAACGCATCGCGATATCGGATCTCTGTGTTCTACGACCTGGCCAAGGTCGCCGTGAACCGGCTCGCCTTCTCCCAGGGGCACGAGCTGGCACCGCGTGGAGCTACCGCGGTCGCCATCACGCCTGGATGGCTGCGCTCGGAGATGATGCTCGACAACTTCGGCGTCGCCGAAGGGAACTGGCGCGACGCTCTCGATCCGACCGCCGTCGACAACTACCCCTCCGCCCCCGCGGACTTCGCGTTGTCTGAGTCGCCACGATACGTAGGCCGCGCTGTCGTCGCGTTGGCATCGGATCCCGACCGGATCAGATGGAACCAGAAGTCGGTCAACCCCGGTCAACTCGCGCGCGAATACGGGTTCACCGACCTCGACGGATCCCAGCCCGACATCTGGCGATTCATCGAAGAGATCCGCGAGCCGGAGCTCGACGCGAACCTCGACGATTATCGGTAGTCTCCACAGGGTTTGGGCCGACGGTGTGGGGTCCGGCCGAGGCGCTCCTCATGGCCGTCGCCGGGCGGCGCGGCGTGGTGGAGGAACTATCCGGCCCAGGTCGACGGAAACTTGCGGATCGTGTCGACGGCTGACGGTAGTGGTTCGGGAGGATCGATGAGTTCGCGGTCGAATCGGAGTCTGCACAGGCAGGCTCACTCGCGCCGACAGTAAGGATCCAGCTCATGATCGGTGCACGAGGCTCCCCTCCGCGCCTTCCAGGCGGCCCGCGCCGACGTCGAGCGACTGTGGTCGATCACCGTGGCGATCCCGGCCGACCTGATGGAGCAGTGAATCCCGACAACCCCACCCCGGCACGCGGACGGAGACCACAGTGAGCGCCACTGAAGGCACGGCACGATCCCGCCACAATCGACAGGCGTTGGACCAGGACTTCACCGCCGTCATGCAGCAGAGCCCGAACCCTGGAGGCTGGACCTACGTGGTGATGTCCGGATCGGCCGAGTTCTTCGGCACCCGCGGCCTCGTCAAGGTCCGGGGGACCATCGACGGCCACCCCTTCCAGAGTTCCTTCATGGCCCTGGGCGACGGCACCCACATGCTCCCGGTGAAGGCCGACCTCCGCCAGGCGATCAGCAAGGGCCCCGGCGACACGGTCACGGTCCACCTCGACGAGCGGCTCAGCTAGCTTCCGCGGCGCAACCCCCGCCATACCTCGGGGCGCGAGGGCAGAAGGCTTCTCCAGAGTTGACGGCGAGGGACCCGAGGTAGCGGTTGCGGCCCGCCGCGCGGGGGGACATGCTCGCCGCAATGACCGAGGTGCAACAACGGACGGGGCCGCCTGGAAGGGACTGGCCTGCGCTGCGGGTGGCCGACTGGGTTGGTACCCGCGACACGCTGCACATGTGGACCCAGGTCGTCGGCAAGATCCGGCTGGGGGCGACACCTATGGTCAACCACTGGTGGCAGGTGCCGTTCTATGTCACCGCGCGGGGTTTGACCACGTCGGCTATACCCCATGGTCGACGCATCTTTGACATCGAGTTCGATTTCTGGGACCACCTGCTGCACATTCGGGCGGATGACGGTGATCGCCGTGAGGTGACGCTGGAACCCAAGCCCGTGTCCCAGTTCTACGCGGAGACCACCGTCGCGCTGCGCGACCTCGACCTCGAGGTTCCGATCAGGACCACGCCGACCGAGGTCGAGCGCGCGATCCCGTTCGAAGACGACGACGAGCACGGCACTTATGACGGTGCCGCGGTGCGCCGGTTCTGGGGCCAGCTGGTCCAGGCCCACCGTATGTTGACCGATTTCCGGTCCCGCTTCGTCGGCAAGGTCAGCCCGGTGCACTTCTTCTGGGGCGGCTTTGACCTGGCCGTAACCCGCTTTTCCGGCCGCACCGCCCCCACCCATCCGGGTGGCGCACCCAACTGTCCCGACTGGGTGATGATCGAGGGCTACTCCCACGAAGTCAGCAGCTGCGGGTTCTGGCCGGGCGGCGGCGAGGAGGGCGCCTTCTACGCGTACGCATACCCCGAGCCCGACGGCTTCGCCGAGCACCCCGTGGGCCCTGCGGCGGCTTCCTACAACACCGGTGCCGGCCAGTTCCTGCTGCCTTACGAGGCGGTGCGCACCGCGCCGGACCCGGACCGCGACGTGCTCGAGTTCCTCCAGACGACCTACGAGGCCGCGGCCGAGCACGGCGACTGGGATCGGAACATGCTCGAGGACGACCCCGCGCGGCGAGCCGGCCCTCGATGAGCGGGTCCCGCTCGTCGGGCCTCAGTTCTTCTCCTCTTTCCGCTTCAGCTGCCCTCGATGTGGTGCCGGTCAATGCTGGTAGTCACGCAACGCCCGGTCCACGGAGCGCTGCGCCGCCGCGGGATCGTCGCCGTAGCCGACGAAGAGGCGCATGGTCATGTCCGCGATGTGGCGCGAGATCTGTTCGGCGGGCAGCAGGCCGGCGAGGGCGAGGCTGACCATGCCGTGCCTCATCGTCCACAACTGGACCGCCAGCCCCCAGGGGTTGACCTGGTGGAACCGGCCTGCCTCGATGCACCGGCGCACCGCGTCGACCAGCCGCTGGAAGGTGTCGATACCGACGGCCGCGTCGTCGTCGGGCGGTCGCTCGAGGAACATCGCCCGGTAGAGGTGGGGGTTGGCCAGTCCGTTGGTGAGGTAGGCGGCGCCGGCTGCGACGAGATCGGCCACGGGGTCCGCTGACCTCGGAGTGGCGTCGAGGTGCGCGGCGAGCCGGGCGAAACCCTCCCGCCGGACTGCTCGCCGCACCTCGTCCATGCCCCCGAAGTACGTGTAGACGGCCATCGTGGACGTGCCCACCTCTGCGGCGAGACGCCGGGTGGTCAGGGCACGCGGGCCTTCGTCGGCCAAGACACGCGCAGCAGCCTCGACGAGTTCCGTGCGGACGGCGGGATCGGCCGGCTTCGGGCTCATAGTCGGGACTATGCCATAACAGTGCTATGTTACCTCGAACGCGTCCCACTGAAACCCGTGGAGCGCGACGTGCTGATGGCGCTGGACGCCGACCCGGACGTGACCGCGGTCGCTTCCCAGCCGATGTGGCTGCACTGGGTCACCCAGGCTGGCAACCGGGTGCGGCACGCGCCCGACTTCTTCTACCGTCGCGCGGACGGTACCGGCGTGCTGGCGTCGCTACCTCGCAATCGAGATCTCGATCTACCCCGACGTCATCCGCCTCGTTGAGCGCAGCCTGCGCGCCCATCACAGGTAACACCCACACAGCTGGAAGGCCGCCGGGATGTCCCCGCCGCCGAAGTCAACGAGGTCAGGCGCTGCCCGCACTACCAACCAGCCGATCTCACTGGTGGCCCTCATCCCGACCCGCACCGTCGCTCTCGCCGCACGTCGCCGAGCTCCTCTCACCGACCCGCGCAGACCGACCACAGCACCTAGCGGCGATTGCCTCCAACACGTACGCGATATATCGTGATGTTCATCGGAAGAGTCGACGAGAGGAGGCATGATCCCGATGAACGACCAACCCGGACGTGGACACCGCGGAGCACCGGGAGACGACGTCTGGGGTCACCGCGCCCGCCGGCGGGGCCGGTTCGGGCCGTTCGGCCGCGACATGTTCGGGCCGGGGTTCGGCAACCCCCGCGCCCGCTGGGGCCCCGGCGGGCGCGGACGGGGCGGCGGGCGACGCCACCGCGGCGACGTCCGGGCCGCGATCCTGGCGTTGGTCGCCGAGGAGCCCATGCACGGCTACCAGATCATCCAAGAGATCGCCGAGCGCTCCGACGGAGCCTGGACACCGAGCCCGGGCTCGATCTACCCGACGGTGTCCCAGCTGGCCGACGAGGGCCTGGTGCGCACCGAAACGAGCGACGGCCGGTCGGTGGTGCACCTGACCGAGCACGGGCGCCGCTACGCCGAGGAGCACCGCGACGAACTCGACGCGGTCTGGAACACCGCAGGCGCCCCGGACATCGACGAGCTCGCCGAGCTACGCACCGCCGGCCGGGAACTCATCGGCGCCGCCGCCCAGGTCGCCCACGTCGGCAGCCCCGCCCAGCTCACCGAGGCCATCAGGCTACTCAACGACACTCGACGGCGCCTCTACCTCCTGCTCGCCGGCGACACCGGCGACGACCCCGGCGCCGGTCGCGGCCCCACCACCGAGAGCTGACACCCGCCCGCACACGCCCACACCCATCCGTCGAAGGGGACGCTTCCATGCCGACCTCCGAAGGCATCACAGACACCCACCGCGCACCCCGATACCTCGCGCAGCTGTGCAAGCACATGACCAACCGCGGGTTCCAAGTCGAGACCACCGACGACAACTACGGCTTCGCCGACTTCGGGTTCGGAACCTGCGTCCTGCACGCCGACCCGCAGCAGCTGGTGATGAACCTCGCGACCCAGGACCCGGTAACACTTGAGCGCGCACAGCGCGCCCTCACCCGCGACATCGAACGATTCGGCCGCCGAGACGGACTCACCATCACCTGGCGCCTCACCCAGTAATCCACCACTGAGCGAGTGCGCCCGGCGTCGAGCTGGCGCGACAAGCTACCTCAGATGCTGTGGCAGTTGCACCGACCGAAGGCTAACTGCTCCTGCCACTCGATCTGAGGCACCCCAGATCAGCGCCCCGGCCTACCTCAGATGTCCTGGCACAGGACAGCCGGCCCCTCACCGAGCATCACCGGAATGGACGCGCCCGGCCGCCATTGACGCTGCCTACTCCCCCGGGTTCCCTCAAGTCGACACGGTCCGTGCAGGGAGAGGAGCGCACCGTGACGATGAGAGCTCGATGGGACGTGTTCCCCGTGCTGGCGCTGGTGGCGCTGCTCAGCTCCACCGTGACCGCCTGTGCAACCGCCGAGTCCGCACCGTGCTCAGGCCGTCGCGCGTGCCGCTGATCATCGGTGGCGACGACGACATCAACGTCGCGGCGGCCGGGAACACCGTGAGCCTCACCGCCGCAGCGGGCATGCTGGTGCTACCCCCGCACGAACTCGCCGCCCCGGCGAACCAGGTCGCCGTCGAGCTCATCGCTGACATTCCGCCGAGCGCCGAGGTCCTGGTGGACGTCCGGGGCGCCCGCGAGCCCGGCAGGTGGATGGAGTGGATCGAGGCCCGACCGGAAGCCCCGGTCACGCTGCCGGAACCGACGCGGCTGGTCCAGGTGCGGCTGATGATCTCCGTCGCGGACGATGGCGCCTCCCCCGTCGTTCGAGGCCTGCGGCTGGTCCCAGAGTTGAACGACCAGCTGCCGCGGATCACGGGCCCGATCGGCACGTACCGGATCTACGCCACCCGCGTCGGCCTGGTCGGCAACACCACGGCGAACTGGCACGTCGTGCAACCCAGGGACCACTTCGTGGCGCTGCCCTCCCGCCGTACCCTGTCCAGCCGCGGAAGCAGCGATTACACGGTGCAGGTCTGTGCCGACAACGGCCGCTGCGCGTGGGCACCGGTGTGGGACATCGGGCCGTGGAACACCACCGACGACTACTGGAACCTCCCGATGATCCGCCGGTCATGGAGTGACCTGCCGCAAGGCCTGCCGCAGGCGCAGGCCGCCTACCAGGACGGCTACCACGGCGGGCGGGACCAGTTCGGGCGGCGAGTGACCAACCCGGCAGGGATCGACCTGGCCGACGGCACCTTCTGGGACACCCTGCAGCTGCGGGACAACCAGTGGGTGACGGTGAACTACCTCTGGGCCGGTCCCGGGCTGTTCGGCCTGGTCGGCGCGCTGCCGCTCGCGGTACACGGCGCGCCGGACGAGGAGGCTCCCGAGGTCGGTAGGGCTGCCGAGGACGCCATGGTTCCGCTGCAGTGCCGGGGGTCCGACGGCTGGCTGCGAATCGGACCCGGGCAGTACCTTCCTGCCTCGGGGCTCGCGCAGGTGCCGACACTGCCGGCCTGCTGAGCGGCAGGCGACGATCTCCGTGTGGCCCAGTCCGGGGCCTGCGCGGCCTCGTGGGCTTGTCCCGCGAGCCCGTAGCCGCGTGACCCATCGGCACTTCTTCGGCCCGTGCCATCGCCAAGTCTCACTCGTGGCCGGGCTCTGCGAACATCTCCGGATGGAGCAGCGCATCAGCCTTGTCACGCTTGGCGTCACCGATCTCGCCCGAGCCCGTTCCTTCTACGAAGCGCTCGGCTGGGCCGACGCCCAGCAGCCCGACGATGAGGTCTGCTTCTTTCAGGCCGGCGGGATGATCTTCGGCCTGTGGGCGGCGCTCGGCGGTCACGGCGCTCCAGGGATCGAACTCGCCCACAACGTCCGCTCGCCCGAGGAGGTTGGCACTGTCCTGGCCGAGGCCGAGCGGGCGGGTGCCACCATATTGCGACCCGCGGCTCGCGCGGAGTGGGGCGGTACGTCCGGGGCATTCGCCGATCCCGACCGCTACGTGTGGGAGATCGCACACAACCCCGGCTGGACGCTCGATGAGGACGGGACCGTCCGTATGTAGGCGCCGGGAAGTTCGGTAGCGCATCGGCGACGATCTCTGCTGGTCGGCTCGCAACGAAACCGTCGGGCGCACCCGGCACGCGATGGAAGCACGGTGACGTCTGAGCGGTCGAGCGACTCACCTCGGGTCCCGTGGCCATCCGGGCGGTGGCGTGAGCGGCGACGGCAGCGTCCCGCGCCTGACCCACGCGGATCTCGCCTTGGTGCTATCCGATCAGCGCGGCCGTGGTGAGCTCAAGAACGCGCGGTCTGCCTCGCCGACGGACTCGTCCTGCAGCGATCGCAGAACCCCTCCGTAGCCATCGGTGGTGGCGCCGAACATGGGGCCCACAGGCCACAGCTCGAGGCCGAGCGCGTCGACCTCGTCGAGGATCTCGAGCACGGCATGGAACCGGTCGACCGGCATGGCCAGCACGACGTAGACCTGGATCTCATCGTCGGTACCGGTCGGGTGCCACAGGTACGAGATCGGCAGCGGCTGCCCGGCATAGAAGTCGATACGACCAGCGAAACGATCGTCCTGATAGAACAGCAGCTGCGTCGACACGCCGCTGTCCTGCGACGCATGAACCTGGACGTGGAAGCTGTCGAATGACTTCAGCATGACTTCCTCCCCCGGCGACCGTCACCGTTGCTGGCCCCGGGCAACCTATCGGGTCGCCGTCGCGAGGGGAAGGTTCAGTTCCGCGCAGCCGGCGCGGGCAGCCCGTGCGTGACGCCGTGGACGGGCCTTTCTGGAAGGATCGCCGCCATGCTGGGTGACGGATGTCAGTCTGCGTCCGGCCCGTCGCCTGCGGCGGTCCGGCGGTGGCGCCGCATGCTGGCCGACGAGCGGGAGGAGGCCGGCGTCTACCGCGAGCTGGCCTCCCGCCGAGACGGCGAGGAGCGCGAGATCCTGCTCGGATTGGCCGACGCCGAGGAGCGCCACGCGGCGCACTGGGAGGACCTGCTGGGTGACCAGGCGGGCAGCACACAACGCGGCAACCTGCGGATGCGGCTGCTGGCCGGCCTGGCTCGCCGGTTCGGCTGGGTGTTCGTGCTGGCGCTGGCGCAACAGGCCGAGAGCCGGGCGCTCTACGACACCGAGGCCGATGCCACACCCGCGATGGCGGCCGACGAGCGGATCCACAGCGAGGTGGTACGGGGACTGGCCGCGCGCGGGCGGGCGCGGATGTCGGGGACGTTGCGCGCCGCGGTCTTCGGAGTCAACGACGGGTTGGTGAGCAACATCGCGCTGGTCCTCGGGGTGATCGGCGGTGGTGCGAGTACCCAGACCGTGCTGTTGACCGGGCTGGCCGGGCTGCTGGCCGGGGCGCTGTCGATGGCGGCCGGGGAGTACATCTCGGTGAGCTCGCAGCGTGAGTTGCTCGCCGCGTCGACGCCGGACGAGGCCGCGAAGGCATCAGTGCCCGATCTCGACGTCGACGCCAACGAGCTCGCCCTGGTCTACCGGGCCCGGGGGATGCCCGCCGACGAGGCAGAGACCCGCGCCGACGCGATGCTGCGTCGCAAGCACGTGGGTCCGGCGCCGCCCGTCCCAGGCTCCGAAGGTGCCGAGGTCGTCGGCAGCGGGATCGGCGCGGCATCATCCAGCTTCGCGTTCTTCAGCGTCGGCGCCCTGATACCCGTGCTGCCGTTCCTGTTCGGGCTGCAGGGTGTCGTCGCGGTCGTAGTGGCCGCGGCGCTGACCGGATTCGCGCTGATGCTCACCGGCGCGACCGTCGCGGTGTTCTCCGGCGGACCGCCGCTGCGCCGCGCGCTGCGCCAACTCGCGATCGGCGCCACCGCGGCGGTGGTCACCTTCCTGTTGGGGCTGGCGTTCGGCGCAACCCTCGGCTGACCTGGGTGAGGCGCGATGGGCGCGCGGCTGCACTCACACGCCTACTCAAGATCGTCAGTACCGCCCGAGGGTGCTACTCGTCACGCTCGCGCATCTCCTGCAGCTCGGCTCGCAGCCGGTCGACATCCCACCTGGCGTGACCTCCGGCGGTGACGAGGTCCGGCTTGACCATCCCGGAGCGCGCCCACCGAGCGAGGGTGGACGAGTCGATACCCAGCGCGCGGGCGGCCTGCCCCGTGGTCACGAGCCGGTCACTCATCAGGGCAAGGGTGGCGCCACGTTGACCGCGCTTCTCAGTAGTTGCACGATTTACCAGCATTGCTAGATTCACCACGATTGCCTAGATTGCGTGGTGCAGCACACAGATCGGCCCGGCCGGTGCGACCACCGAACCGGAGCTTGGATCCCCAACCTCACCAGACCTCAGGACGTCGAGGACCCGATGAGAACCCTAGGCACCACCAGCACAACCGACCTCGTGGCGACCCGCTGTGACTACTGCGGCGCCCGTGTCGGCGAGCGCAACCCACCGCCCCTGCCCATGCGCTGCGTGGCTTGCCGCACCACGGCGACGACTCTCTTGGCGGTGATCCGGTGAGCCCCGGCGAGAGCTACCGCGCTGTCATCGAGGCCAGGCGACCCGTCGACACCGGCGGAGGTGCCTGCACCCTGACAGTGCGCTGCATCAACGGCCGGGTCGAGCTGCTCCATCACGGCGTACTGTCCACCGGCGCCACGCTGACCGACGAGCAGGCGAACGAGCTTGCGGCCCACCTGACCAGCGCGACGCGCCGGGGGGACGAGTCGTGACCGACCTCTACCCGTCCACGAAGTACGTGCGGCGGCTCACGGCGGCGAACGGGTGGCGGCGGGAGCTGATCCCCGACCGGCACGGCCGCCCGGTGGCCATCGTGGCCGTGCGCGCCGGCCCCCGCTGGACAGACAGCGTGGCCATCGAGGGCGAGGACCGGACGGTGGCGATGCGGCACCGCACCCGGGACGACCGACTGACCCTGCCCTCGGAGCCGGACCCGGTCGGCGCGGCACTGTGGCGCCGCGACGGCCGGTGCGAAGATGTACTCGCCGAGCTGCTCGAGCTGCCCACCCAGTGACCGGGGATCCTGTCACGAGCGTGGACCGCGTCAGCGGCGGAGGCCGTCGAGCACGGCCTGCTCGACCGGACTCGGTGACCTCGCGTCGAGGTCGAGGAGTCCGGTGGGGTCCAGCGGTGGTTGGGCCATGAAGCGCGGGACGCGGCCCCGATGCGCTGCGCAGCGTGCACCAGGAACGGATGGCAGAGGTAGACGTCGCCCACGGTGCCCGTCGCGAAGCCCAGCGGCCGGTGCTCCGAGGCGGTCACGGCCTCGCCGCACAGCTCCATCCAGTCCCTGCCGTCCTCGCCGCCCGGTTCGAGCAGCGCGGGGACGTCGAGGTGGGAGCCGACGCGGATGCGCCGGTTGGGTCCAGGTGGCCGGCTCGTCGAGGTCGCAGCCGGTGGCGTTCCACAGCTCCTGCCGGCATCGCTGAGCCACGGCGGCCGGGAAGGCGCCGTCGAGCTTGACACAACCCTCGGCCACGAAGCGGTCCACCTGCCTCGCGGTCAGCGACACCGTCGGCCCCTCCTGGTCGGTCATCGAGCACGGGTCATGTTGGCTGTGACCGGGCGCCCCGTCGAGCCAGTTTCGGCCGACCACGAACGGGCGAGTGCTCAGTACGGCCGCACCGCGTCACCGGGGCGGACCCAGCCTCCGGCGAGTATCTGACAGTTCAGCCCGGACCGGTCGATTAGGGGCTTGAAGACGGGCTTGCCGACCAACCGCTCGAGATACTTGCACGGGACGTTGAGCCGATCCCCGTACAGCACCGCCTCACCCACGCGGAAGCGGTGACCGACGAGGAGGTTCAACCGAACCCCCCGGGTGACCAGGTTCCGTCGGGTCTCGGCTGGTGTGAGTTCGATCCCGTGGTCGTGCGCCACGGCTTCGAGTGTCTCGATCTCGATGAGCGTCACCTGCCGGCCCTCGTTCGGGCGGTGGGAGTAGTAGCCGACTCCGTTGGCGTAGCGGTCTCCTGCCACGCCGTGCCCCGCGACGAGCCGCACTCCGCCGCACTCGAGCATCTCCGCGCCGGCAGCCTCGGCGAGGAAGGCGTGCACGAGCTCGCCCCGCCACGCTGAAGGACCGACATCCGGCAGGCCGCCACCATCCGGTGACCTGGCCAACCGGTTCGCAGCCACGGTGAAACCTCACCACCCAGGACGAATGATCAAGCCAACTGTTCGTGCTCGCTGCACTCGCTGTCGAGTGTTGACCCTCATACCGGAAGCATTCTACAGTGGACTCTCGAATGAGACTTGGATCACATTCCTACAAGTGAGGTCACCGGGCGACGTTCGGTCCGTGGCGAGGTGACGGTTCATGGCGACTCGATGACGCGCTGCGTCCACCCGCGCCGCCGCAGGGACACCGGGCGAGCGTGGCGGCCCCTCGAGGTGCCCGGTCGAGCGTCCGACGTGGGGCCTCACACCGACTCGGCGTCCAGCGCGACGACCAGTTCGATCTCGACGGCGAAGCCGCGGGGCAGGCTGGCCACGCCGATCGCCGACCGGGCGTGCTCGCCCCGGTCACCGAAGACGTGCACCAGCAGCTCCGAGGCCCCGTCCAGCACGGCGGGCGTGTCGGTGAACTCCGGGGTGCAGCGCACGAACCCGAGGACCTTGACCACCTGCCGGACCCGCTCGAGCGAGCCCGCGGCGGCTCGGGTCTGGGCGAGCAGGTTGAGCATGCAGTCCCGCGCAGCCAGCCGTCCCTGTGCAACGTCGAAATCGGCGCCGAGGCGCCCGACGTGGGGTTGGGCGCCCTGGCCGGACAGGAACAGCAGGTCGCCGTGGCGCACCCAGGGCCGGTAGCGCCCGGCCACCGGCCGAAGGTCCGGTAGCCGCAGATCCATCGCGGCCAGCCGCTGCTCGGGACTCACCGGGTCACCCGGAAGACCCGCGCAGCGGCGGGCCCGTGCGCCTCGGCGGGGCTACCGACCCTGGCCAGCAGCCGTCGCACGGAGCCGGCGGGGTCGAGCACGTCGAAGAGCATGGTCTGCATGCCCACGCTCTCGGCACCGTCGAGATTCGCCGCCAGATCGTCGACGAACAGGATGCGGGCGGCGGGCTCGGCGAGCGCACGCGCCGCCGCGTGGAACGCCTCGGGCTCGGGTTTGTGCACGCCGAGCCGGGACGCCTCGAGGATCACGTCGAAGGCCCGCAGCTCCACGAACCGCCCCTGCCACTGCTCGCCGAACCAGTGGGACATGTCGTTGGTGAAGGCGGCCAGCCGCACCCGCCCACCCAGCTGCACGATGAGCGTCCTGATCTCACCTCGGACCTGCGAGCAGGCGCGCCACAGCATGCCGATGTCGAGCTGCGGGTGGCGCTGCGCGACCCGGTTCCAGTACTCACGCTCCGGTAGCCGCCCCTGCTCCACGTCCCGGTAGCTGCCCTCACCGGCGAACGGGCCGCCCGGGAACCCGGGCACGGCCACCGATTCGAACAGCGTGGGGATGACCACGCCGCCGATGTCGAGCAGCACGGTCGATGTCGGCGGCTGCTCGGCGCCCACGGCCCGGTGGTTCGCGGCCAGCCGGACCGCGCGGCGCCGCCGCACCTCCCACGCATCGGGGTCGAGGCGCGGCACCTCCGCCGGGGAGACCGGTGCGCGACACAGCTCGCCGTCCATCGGGGCCGCTCCCGTCAGTCGAGGACCGTGACCACACCGTTGTCGCCGTCGACGCGGACCCGCTGGCCGGTGCGCAGCGTGGCGACCGCGACGCCGGTACCGACCACGGCCGGCAGTTGGTACTCGCGGCACACGATCGCGGTGTGGCTCATGATGCCGCCGACGTCGGAGATGGTGGCCGACACCCGCGCGAAGGCCGGTGACCACGCCGGCGAGGTCGCCGGGCAGACCAGGACCTCTCCCAGCTGCACATCGGCGAGCTGATCGACGTGCGTGACGACCCGGACGACACCCTCCACGACCCCCCGCGACCCGGGCGTTCCCTTGAGCGTGACCACCTCCCCGTCACCACCGGAGGTCAGCCACTCCCGCACCGTCGTGCTGGTGATGCCCCACAGCATCACGGTGAACGGCTCGTTGATCTCGTCCGGCGGCGGGCCCAGCGCCGGGACCAGCGGGGCCACGCGCAACGCCTCGTAGATGCGCCGGCGCTCGGCGACGATCGGACGCCAGTAGTCGGCACCGCGGCCGCGGCTGCCCACCGACCATCCGGCCACCGTGTCGTAGAGCGCCTCGGCCACCTCGTAGCGGCGCAGGAAGAACATGTCCTCCGCCTCGTCGAACTCGCCCATCGCCGCGAGCGCACGGGACAGCTGTCTGGACTTGCTCCAGAACGTGCTCCATATCCAGTGCTCGATATAGAGCACGTGCTCCTCGATGTAGGCGAACACCTTGCGCGCCAGCGCGATGCTCTCGTCGAACACCGCCACGTCGTCGACGGCCAGCAGCTCCCGGTACTCCGCCGTGATGCGGTCCCGCTCGGCGAGCACCTCCCCGGTCGGCCGGTCGATCGACTCGCCGGCGCGCACCCGGCGCACGTACTCCCGCACTGCGGACAGCGGGATATCGGGGCTGTCCAGCCACGTGGGATAGGTGTGGTAGCCACCCGGATGGCCCGGATCGGTGGCGATGAGGAACCAGGGATCGGCGGTGGCGTTCCAGTCGGCGACCCATTCCCTGCCGGCGTCCGACCCGTCGAGCTCGGCGAACAGCGCGGTGGCCCCGCTGCTGCCGAGTACCTGCTCGCCGATGCCCAGCCGCTCCGCCTCCTTGGCGAGGCGCTTGAGCTCGTCGTCGGGCCGGTACAGGTCCACCCGGAGCCCGCCGACCATCCGGGAGATGGCCTGCTCGGAGATGTCGGGGAACGCGTTGCGGCAGAACAGGAAGAAGTTGACGTAGGCGGCGTATCCGATGTTGAGCAGCTCGAAGTGGTACTGGTAGGTCTCGTACATGGTCAGCACGAGCCGGTCGAAGTCGCGGATCATCCGGTAGCCCGACGAGAAGCCGACGTGGTCGAACACCACCGAGTCGGGCTCGAGCGCGGGCAGCGGCTCGAAGTCGATCGCCCGGATCTCGTCGAGCTTGCCGAGCACCTTGTGCTTCCACTCCGCGTAGATGTCGTCCCAGTGCTCGTAGTAGTGGCCGGCGCGGCGGGCGAACTCCTCGGCGCGGGCGGCGACCTCCTCGGGCGGTGCGGCGATCGGGGTGACGTAGAGCCGCCCGTTGAGCACCCGCTGGTCCACGCCGTAGGCGGGCGGCATCGCGAAGATGCGGGTGTTGAAGGCACCGAGGGCCTGCCACCAGCACTCGCACTGGATCTCGTCGTACGGGTGCAGCACGTCCGGATGGTGCAGCCGATCCTGGAACCAGAAGCGCTGCTCGTCCGCCTCGCGGCGCTCCTCGCCGAACAGGTGATACCAGTCGTACATCCGCTCCCAGCCCTCGGCTCCCGGCGGCGTGGCCACGTCGAAGGGGCTGGGGAACCTGTCGACCATGTCATCCACCTCTCTGCAGCGGGTCGGACCCGCCCCGGCCGAAGCCCGACAGCGTGCCGAGGATCGCGTCCATCGCGGTCTTTCCGGCCGCCACGGGCTGCGGCGCCCGGTGACTCCACGCCGTCTCCGGCCGGGCCTGCACGAGGAACACGTTGCCGGGAGCCGCACCGTCTTCGGTGGCGAACTCGCCGTCCTGTGGACGGCCCGCGTCGCGCTCCACCAGCCGTGCCAGCCGGACCAGCTCGCCGATCTCGGGATCGGACAGCGACGGCTGCTGCTGATCGGCGTCGGTGACCGCGGCGACGGCCGTGCCCCGGCCGCTGCCCGGATCGGTCACCAGCCGGGTCGGCTTGACCACGACGTCGCGCCGCAAGATCTCGCCGGTGACCTTGTCGACGAGGAAGCGGTCCGGGTCGACCTGCCCGGACACCAGCGGCTCGCCGAGGCCCCAGACGGACTCGATGACCACCTTGCTGCGATCACCGTTGAGCGGGTTGAGCGTCAGGAACACCCCCGCCGAGCGGGCGGGGACCATCTGCTGCACGACGACCGCCATCGCCGGCTCGACGGCCCCTCCGGCGAGCCCGCGCGCGTAGTGCACCGCCCGCGTGGTGAACAGGCTCGCCCAGCAGTCCCGCACCCGGCGCTGCACGTCCTCGGCGCCGCGCACCCACAGGAACGTGTCGTGCTCGCCGGCGAACGACCGGTCGGCGGCGTCCTCGGCGGCCGAGGACGACCGCACGGCGACCGCCGCCTCGGTCCCGCAGCGCTCGGACAGCCGGGCGTATGCCTCGTCGACCGCGCCGCGGCCGTCGTGCTGGGCGGTGGCGTCGACGATGCCGGCGCGGATCTCGGCGGTGACCCGGTCGACGTCCCCGACCGGGGCGTCCGGGGCCACCCCCTCGAGCCGGTACCGGATCTGGCGACGCAGCGCGTCCGGGATCGCGGCGCGGTAGGCCGCGGTGGTCACGACGAACCCCGGCGGCACCCGCAGCCCGGCCACCGACAGCCGGACCAGGCCGTACCCCTTGCCGCCGAGCAGGTCTCGTCGCGGCGGGGCGTCGTCGAGGAACACCACCGCGGGCGAGCTCACCGCGCACTCCGCGCGGGCACCTCGCCGGTCCGGGCGGTGCGGGGATCGTGGTCGAGCCCGGAGACCAGCGCCACCACCGCGGCGTCGAGGATCGGCTCACCGCTCGCCCGCGCGGCGGCCTCGTCGGTCGTCACCACGACCATGCTGCCCTGCCCGGCGTCGACGAGGTCGACGGCGACCGCGTGGTTGCCCGAGCCCAGCTCGCGGACGAGGACGTACCGGTGACCCGCCAGCGCGGGCAGCTGCCGTTCGGACCACACCCGGCCGAGGACCTCGGCGAGCAGCATCAGGACGTCCCTTCTCCCGACGCGGCGGTGATGGCCTGGCGCAGCCGGCGCGACGAGTTGCCCTCCAGCAGCCCCGCGGACGTGTCGTGCGGCTTCGGATAGACCTGTGCCGCGCGCAGCTCGCCGTACTGCTTGACGGCCACCGTCGCGGCCTCGACCGCCTGCCGGACCGGGGCCAGCGAGCCCTGCACCGCGGCGGCGAGATAGCCGCTGCCGATGCGTTCCACGGCGATGCACTGCACGTCCGCGGTCTTGATCATCGCTTCGATCCCGGCTGCCAACGCGACGACGCCCCGCGTCTCGATCAGACCGATAGCATGATCTTTGGCCATTGTGGACACTCCTCGTGGATGCCGTCGCGACGTCAGCCGTCGACGAGTTGCGGTTCACCGGCCAGTGCGGACACCGGCGCGCACGGGCTGGCGAACACGATGGACTTGACAGCTCGCGCCGACACGGCACGTGCAGTCTCCTCCCCGATCTCGACGGCCTCCTCCACCGTGGCGAGGTCACCGAGCAGCGCCACCGCGACCAGGCCCCCGCCCAGCCGCATCACGCCGCCCACCTCCACGTCGGTGGCCTTCACCATGGCATCGACGGCATCGAAGACGGGCACGAAGCCGTCGGCTTCGATGAACCCGACCGCACTGCTGGGCATCGCGATCCTCCGGTCAGTCGGTCCAGCCGATGACGGCCGCGCCGGTGCCCCAGACGGGGCCGTACTCGAGCACCTCGGCCGGGCCGGACAGCGCACCCGTGCCGGCGAGGAAGGCCAGCGCGCGCAGCTGGCTGTCCACCTGCGCTTCCGCCGCGTACTGCTCGCGCAGGCGCATGACCTCGTCGAGCCGGCCCGCCGCGAGCAGGTCCAGCACGTGCCGGTTCCACCGGTCGTGCCCGGGGTCGACCGCGTCCTCGTCCGGGTTGATCCAGCGCTGGATCAACCCGGACGACAGCCCGGACACGGCCACCACGGCGACCCGCCGCCCCAGGATGCCCGCAGCCCGCGCGCCTGCCGCGCCGATCCGCTCCATCGCCTCCGCGCCCGCATAGAGGTTGCACGACACCATCGCCAGGCTTGCCTGCCGATGCGGGTCGAGCAGCGCGGCCGTCACGACGGTGCCGGTGTCGATCGGGAAGCCGTCGTAGCGGGTGCGGCGCGCCTGCAGGCCGGCTGCCTCGGTCTCATCGGCCCAGCGTTGCGCCAGCTCCGCGTCGACACGCAGGTCGTAGTCCGCCCGTCCGAAGTCGTAGCCGTACCAGTTCTCGTCGACGCGGGTGCCGCGCGGGTGCGGGTCGACCTGGAACTGGTGGCCCAGCACGGTGAACCACTGCGTCGACATCCACAGCAGCGTGTCCACCCGCGCGGAGCGCAGCCGCTCGCCGAGCGTGCGCGCCGCCTCGGCGAGGCCCTTCCATGACGGGGCCGGCTCGCCCGCCAGCAGGTGGGGCAAGCCCGGGACGAGTGCCGCGGCCACGACGCCGTCAGCCACGGCCGACCTCGCCGTCGGGCAGCCACTCCACGACCGCGTTGCCGGTACCGATGACCGTGCCGTAGGCCAGCACGTCACCCGGGGCCTGCGGCCAGCCCATCGCCGCGAGCATCCAGGTCAGGCTGCCGGACTTCGTCTCCGCGTAGGTCGCCTCGATGTGGTCTTCGATCAACGGCCGCAGCGCGCTGGTGGGGCCGCTGCGGATCGCGTCGAGCAGCTTCATGTCCCAGGCGTACTGGTGGTGGTTGTAAGGGTGTTCGGCCGCCATGTCCTCGGGCAGCTCCGGCTCGACGTCCCAGTGCAGGTGCGACAGCGTGTTCGACGCCAGCAGCACCGCGCGCCGGCCGCTGCGCTCGATCGCGCGGCGCGTCGCGGCGCCGAGCACCTCCATCTGGTCCAGCGAGGCCGACGAGTAGTAGTACGGGTTGTTGTTGGCCGACAGCGAGACCACCGGGATGTCCCAGGCCGGGTTCACCAGGTGCAGCGCGCCGATCGTCGCGTAGTCCACCCGGACCCGCTCGTCGCGCATGGCGTTGGCGACCAGGCCGGCCGCGTCCGCCTCCTCGACGATCGCCTCGGCCAGTTCGACGTCGGTGCGGAAGTCGTAGTGGTAGCGGAACAGGTGCGGGAAGATGGGCTCGACGGACAGCCCGCGAGGGTGGGGCACGCAGTTCACGTGGTGTCCCACCATGGTGATCCAGTGCGGCGCGTGGATGATCAACACGTCCGGGCGGCCACCCGCCGACAACCGGCGCCGCAGCTCCTCGTATCCCCACCGGAGGGTGTCCCAGCCCCCGGTCGAGCGCGGCTCGTTCTGCGGGGGGTTCTCCGCGTAGATCAGGTGCGGCGGGTGCGGCGCCAGGTAGCCGGCGACGATGCGGCCGGTACCTGGACCGGTGGGCGGGACCTGTCGGCCCGCGTCCGGTTCGGCCGCCGGGGCCCGCTGCGACGGGCCGCCCGTGTCGACCGTGGCCCGGCGCAGCTGCGCCCGTCCACCCACGGGGACCTGGAAGACGCGGCTCACGCCACGACGGTAGCGCCGGCGCGGCCGCCACCACCGGGCCGTTGTCCAGCCTGGTTGGACGGCAACGGCGTGGCGGTGCACCCGGCCGTCGCCGCGCGCAGGCGTCCAGTACTGCCGGACAGGGCCGCATCGCAGGCAGCGCGTCGCGACTAGGTTCACCCTCTCGGGGGATCACCGGGCGACCAGCGCCACATCCATCGGTGGCGACCCGAAGGGAATACCCATGGACTATTCGATCCGGCCACTGTGCTTCTCGCATGTCGATCTTCCACGTGAGTTCTTCGGTGGTGTTCCGATCCACAGCGGCGAGGGAGTGTCCGCCTCCCCGATGATTTACGTCCTGCTGAGCGGTCAGGACGTTTCCGGCAATCTGCACCACTATCTGGTGGATGCCGGGTTCCATGCCGACAAATGGATTCATCGCTTCGGCTTCTACGACTGGGAGAGTCCGGAGACCGTGCTGGGCAAGGTCGGCGCCACGCCCGAGCAGATCGAGAAGGTCTTCCTGACACACATGCACTTCGACCACGCCAACAACGTGGGTGCGTTCCCCAATGCCGACGTCTACGTCCAGCTCGCGGAGTACCAGGGCTGGCTGCAGGCCCTTGCGCTGCCCGACCTGTACACCCCGCTCGGCGAGGCGAGCTGGATCACCTCCTCGTTCGACCGCGACGACGCCAGGGTGTTCGGCGAGCTCGCCAGGGACCACCGGCTGCACTTCGTGGGCGATGACGAGGAGCTCGTTCCCGGAATCCGCGGCCATCTGTCCAGGGACGGCCACACCTTCGGAACCCAGTGGCTGTCGGTCGACACCTCGTCGGGCCCCTACGTCGTCGCCGGTGATGCGGTCATGTGGTATTCGAACGTCGAGGAGATGTGGCCGAGCGGATACACCAATGGCAGCACCTACAACATGCTGATGACCTACGGGCAGATCCACGAGTACCTCGAAGGTGACGTCGACCGGATCGTTCCCGGCCACGATCCGCTCGTGTTCGACCGCCACCCGAGCTGGAAGATCGGCGCCAACGAGGTGGCAGAGGTCCACGTCGCCGCATGGGACACCCCGAGACGTCCGCCGATGGCGGAGCCGGCGACCGGGCAGTCGGCGCAGCGCGCCTGACCCCATCCCTCACGGACCACTGTCCAGCCGTGCGGGACGGCGGTAGCGTGTCGGCCATGGTGCCAGGGCGCCAGCTGAGCGACGAGTCGCCGGGGCTTACTCCGCACGAGCCCAGGCTGGTGGGCTCGGTGGGCAAGGCCGCGGCCATCCTGAAGGCGTTCACTCCCGATCGGCCTGCCCTGTCCGTCCGGGCCCTGGCCTCGCGGACCGCGATCCCCCGCAGCACCGTGCATGTGCTGTGCCAGACGCTGCGCGAGGCGGGACTGCTGGAGACACTGCCCGGCCACGGTTACCGGCTCGGGCCCGTCGTGCTCGGCCTCGGCGGTCAGGTCATCGAGCAGGCCGGGCTCGCCGACGCCACGGAGGGCGTTGCCGCCATGCTCCTGCATGCCGACGGCCAGGAGATGCACCTGGGCCAGCTGGTGGGCGGGTGGGTCGTCTACCTGTACCGGGTCGGCCGCCCGTCACGGCCGGTCATGGTCAATCGGGTGGGCCTGCGGGCACCGGCCCATCTGACCGGGTGCGGCAAGGCCGCGCTGGCCCACGTGCCGGATGGCGAGGCGGAGCAACGCGTCCGGTCGGTGTGCCGTGACGACGGTCCACCACTCCCGGATCTCGATGCGGTGCTGACCGAGCTGGCGACGGTCCGCGAGCACGGCTACGTCGTGTCGAGCTCGTTCCAGCCCGGCCGCACCTCGGTGGCAGCGGCGATCGTGGATCAGGACGGCGCGGTCAGGGGCGGGTTGTCGGTTGCCGGGCCGACTCCCCTGTTCACCCGGGCGCTGTTGCGCCGCGCCGCCGGAGACGTCGTCGAGTGCGCCCAGCTCGTCAGCGAGCGGCTGGCCACCGTCCCGCTCCCGGCCACGGCCCGTGCCGCCACCGCGCCGTGGCGGCGGTGAGCGCTGTCCAGCGCTTCCGGACAAGGCCGGCCCCAACCCGGATCACCGTGTCTACTGTCGACCCGGTTCGGCTCCATCCCGTCGCACGGCCAGGAAGAGCACCATGAGCGAAGCCAGGGAGATCTCCGTGGGACGGCGCGGGTTCATCGAGCGCCACGGCCTGTGGGACGCCGAACAGCAGGCAGCTGCTGCCGCCGTCCTGGCGCGGATGGCCGATGAGGGCATCAAGACGGTCCGGCTGGCCTTTCCCGATCAGCACGGCATCGTCCGGGGGAAGTGGCTGACCAGCGAGGCGTTCGCCACGTCGATGCGAAATGGGATGGACTTCGCCGTCTCGCACTACTGTTGGGACACCGGCCAGGAGATCGTCTTCAACCCGTTCAGCGCCGGGGGTGGCTTCGGCCGCTCCGACATGTCCGGCTTTCCCAATGCGCTGCTGGTCCCCGACCCACTGAGTTTCCGCCCGGTGCCGTGGGCGCAGCACGCCGGCTGGATCGTGGCCGACATGTACTTTCACACCGGCGAGCCCGTCCCGTTCGCGCCGCGGCACGTGCTGCGCGGTGCCCTGGACGAGCTGGCGCGCCGGGGC
Source organism: Pseudonocardiaceae bacterium (assembly GCA_009379815.1). Taxonomy (GTDB): domain Bacteria; phylum Actinomycetota; class Actinomycetes; order Mycobacteriales; family Pseudonocardiaceae; genus WHSY01. The sequence goes on along the minus strand of WHSY01000004.1, from coordinate 71,281 downwards.
TTGGGCTGCGTGGCAGGACTCGAAGTGGAGTGGTACCTGACGAAGCTGGTGGACCCGATGCTCGAGCCCGACCACCTCGGCGCTCCCGGCTGGCCCGCCACCGCGCCGCGGGTTCAGGCGGCCGGTCACGGCTACCAGTACCAGATGGACTCGCATCTCGACGAGCTCGAGCCCCTGCTGAGCGTCCTGACGGATCACCTGCGAGCCGCCGGGCTGCCGCTGCGCTCGATCGAGGACGAGTGGGGTCCCGGCCAGCTCGAGTTCACCTTCAGCCCCCTCGAGGGCATGGCCGCGGCCGACGCCATGATGTTCTTCCGGGTCGCGGTCAAGCAGATCTGCCGCCGCCTCGGCTACCTCGCCACCTTCATGTGTCAACCCGCGATCCCGCACTTCTACTCCAGCGGATGGCACCTGCACCAGTCGCTGACCGAGGGCACCACGAACGCGTTCATCCCGGCCAGCGACGAGCACGCCCTGTCGGAGATCGGGATGCAGTACATGGGTGGGCTGCTCAACCACGCCGCGGCCGCATCCGTGTTCACCACGCCGACGATCAACGGGTACCGGCGGGTGAAGCCGTTCTCCCTCGCGCCCGACCGCGCGACGTGGGGTGTCAACAACCGTGGTGCCATGCTCAAGGTCGAGGGCGGTGTGCGCGGCGACCCGTCGGCGCACATCGAGAACCGCATCGGGGAACCGGCCGCGACGCCGTACCTCTATCTGGCGTCCCAGATCGTGGCGGGGCTCGACGGAATCGACTCCAATGCGGACCCGGGTGCGCCCAGCGAGACGCCCTACGAGGAGACATCCCGTCCGCTGCTGCCGACCTCGCTCGCCGACGCGGTCGCCGCCCTGGAAGCGGACCCGATCTTCATGGAGAAGTTCGGGCAGGAGTTCGTCGACCTCATCGTCACGCTCAAGAAGTCCGAGATCAAGCGATACCAGGCCCACCTGGAGGCTGAGAAGCTCACGCCCGAGGACGCGGCCAACACGGTCACCGAATGGGAGCAGCACGAGTACTTCGAGGTGTTCTGAGCATGCCGCAGACCGCCGCGCCGGTACTGCTGCTGGGCAGCTGCCCCGGCGACGACGCCGAGCACGTCATGCGCACCCTGGCCGGTGGTATCGGGGATCTCGTGCCGGCCGTCCCCGACGGTGAGCGCGACGATCGCCGCTACTGGGTGAACTTCCTGGCCTACCGGGTCTACAGCGAACACGAGGCGCTCGACACCATGCGACGCCCCCGCGCCGTCGCCGGGAAGGAGGAATGGATCCCCTCGGGCTACGACGACTTCTGGCGCTTCCGGGCGAAGAACGGGGTCACCGCGGTGACGTTCGGACCGCTCGGCTACGCACGACACGCCCGCAGCTCCTACGACGTCTTCCGCCGGCTCCGCGAGCAGGGTGTGGTGCCCGACGGTGCGCGGTTCCAGGTGTGCCTGCCGCTGACCGAGAGCGGCACGCGCATCTTCATGGCCGACGAGCGCACGTTCGACCTGGTCTGGCAGGGCTACCAGGACGCGATGCGCCGCGAGATCGCCGAGATCTCCGACGTGATCCCGTCGTCGGACCTTCTCGTGCAGTGGGACGTGTGCATCGAGGTGCTGGCCGTCGCCACCGGCGACCGGGACGGCGTGATGCTCACCTGGCAGCCGTCCAGCGACCCCTTCGACCGATACCAGCACGCCCTCGCCGCGCTGGCCCCTGCCGTGCCCGGACCGGTGCCGGTCGGGCTGCACCTGTGCTACGGCGACCTGTACAAGCGACACCTCGTCGAGCCGGAAGACCTCGCCATGGTCACACGGATGGCCAACACCGCCGTGACCGCGGCCGGCCGGCGGATCGACTACGTGCACTTCCCGGTGCCGGTCGCCCGTGACGACGAGGCCTACTTCGCGCCGCTGGCCGAGCTCTCGATCGGCGACGCGGCCCTCTATGCCGGGTTGATCCACGACTCCGACGGGGTGGCAGGGTGTCTGCGCCGGCTGGCAGCGTTGCGGCGTCACTACCCGGGGCGGCTCGGGGTGGCCACCGAATGCGGTTTCGGTGGCCGACCCACCGGCTCGATCCCGGACCTGCTGGCCCTGCACCGAACCGTGGCCGAGGAGATCTGAGTGTGAACGACCGCGACGAGGACATCATCGTGATCACGCATGTTGATCGGACCGACACGGCGTGGGTTGAGGAGTCGCTGCGCACGCGCGTGCCGTCGCGCCAGGTCCGGACTTACCGCGGCGAGACGCTGCCGTCCCCTGGGCCCGGTGTGGCGGGGATCATCTGCCTGGGCGGCCCGATGAGCGCCCACGACGAACAGCCCTACCCGTTCCTGGCCGAGGAGAAGGCCTACCTGCGGCAGTCCGTGCACCGCGGTATCCCGGTGCTGGGCATCTGCCTGGGCTCCCAGCTCCTGGCCGAGGCGCTCGGCGGTCGAGCCACCCCAGGCTGGGGCCTCGAATGGGGCCATATCCAGATCAAGCTGACCGAGGACGGTCGGCGTGACCCGGTGCTCGCCGGGTTCGACGGCGAGCACTTCTCCTTCCACTCCGACACCTGGACCCCGCCACCGGGTGCCACACTGCTGGCCACGTCCGACCGCTACCCTCAAGCCTTCCGTTTCGGGTGCGCGCTGGGCGTGCAGTTCCACCCCGAGATCTCACCGACCGGCCTGCAGCAGCTGATCGATCACGAAGGCACGAAGCTGACCGCAGCTGGGGTGGACGTGCAGCGCATGCTCGCGGACTGCCTCGATCACGAGGCCGTCGCACGGGCCCACTTCGACCGACTGATGGTCCGCTGGCTGACCCAGTAGCACGCGAGGTGGACCCGGCCCCCGGACAGTAGGTGCCCGTCAACCCGACCGCGTCAAGGAGAAGCCGTGGACGCCAGGTTTCGTCAACAGAGATTGGCTCTAGACTGAGCTCGTGGACGAGAACCGGAGGTCGCAGCTCGCCGCCGTCGCCGCGCTCGCCGAGCCGACTCGCCTGCGCCTGTACGAGCATGTGGTGCGTCACTCGAACCCGGTGAGTCGCGACGAGGCCGCGGCAGAGTTCGGACTGCCGCGAACGACCGCGGCCTTCCATCTGGACCGGCTCGTGGACGAGGGCCTGCTCGATGTCGGCTATGAGCGCCGCACCGGACGCACCGGCCCCGGCGCGGGACGGCCGTCGAAGCTGTACCGGCGGTCGGAGTGCCACGTCGCCGTGTCCCTGCCCGAGCGCCGCTACGACCTGGCAGGGCAGCTGCTGGCCGCTGCCGTCGCCGAGGCCGAACGCTCGGGCGACCCACCGCAGGCGGTCCTCGACCTGCGCGCCTACCAGCTGGGCAAGGACCTCGGTGACACGGCACGTTCCGCCGCTTCCGGCGAGGACAGCCGGGATGCCGTGCTGCGTGTGCTCGAGGAGCACGGTTTCGAACCGCGCGTGGAGGCCGGCGGCATCGCCCTCGCGAACTGCCCGTTCCACGCCCTGGCGCAGGAGCACGCCGAACTCGTGTGCGGGATGAACCTGCGACTGCTCGACGGGCTACTCGACGGCCTCGCACGCACCGGGCTGACCGCCAATCTCAGCCCGAGCCCGGCTCGATGCTGCGTGCGCCTGGAGCCTGTCGACGCGCCGAGGCGGCGCACCTGACCGACGGCCCTCGTCGACAGCCCCGCCGAGCCGCCACCCGGCCGGGATCGCTGCGGCGGCCGGGGCGGCAGCTGCAGCCGCGCACCCTCGGGGCTCGCCTTGTTCGTTCTCAAGCCAAGCATAGTTGACAAAGTGGCACGCTGGGTCTCTACTACTAGTCATCATTGTCTTTAGAAGGAGCCCCCATGGCCACCGAACTGACCGCGTCCCGCCCAGCGCTTGCCGACCCTGGCTACCAGGCGTTTCTCGTGTTGCGGACCGTGTTCACAGTCGCGCCGATCCTGTTCGGGCTCGACAAGTTCATCAACCTGCTGACCGACTGGCCGCGCTACCTGGCCCCTTGGATCGACGGGATCGTGCCCGGCACGGCCCAGCAGGCGATGTACGCCGTCGGCGTGGTCGAGATCGCCGCCGGGATCGTGGTCGCCGTCGCACCGCGGTTCGGCGGGTGGCTGGTCGCCGCTTGGCTCGGCGGGATCATCATCAGCCTGCTGAGCATCCCCGGGTTCTACGACGTTGCGCTGCGCGATTTCGGACTGCTCGTGGGCGCGGTCGCGCTGGCCCGCCTCGCCGTCAGGTACGCCCCCGCGCACGGCGATCCGGGCGAAGTGGCCGCATGAACAGGTCCGACCTGCGTCGCTAGCGGCGTGACATTGCGCTATACTAGCCTCGAGCACGGCCCGCATCTGTGGCCGTGCTCGTTTGCATCCGGGTGCGAGAAGGCCGCAACTCGACGGGCCGTAGCCCGGCGGGCGGCAGCGTTGCGTCCGACCGACACGAGGAGCGCCGACCCATGACCGGGACCCAGCAGGTGTGGCTGACCCAGGAAGCCTACGAGCGGCTGAAGCAGGAGCTGGCCGTACTTCTTGCGCAGCGTTCGGGGCAGGGCGCAAGCACGGGGTCGGGACTTGTCGAGGACCGGGACCCGGATACGTTCGACGACCAGTCGTTCACCGAGCAGCGGGACCGCGAGCAGCGGATCAGGAAGCTCCAGGAGACGCTCCAGTATGCCGTCGTCGGCGAAGAACCGCCTGACGACGGAATAGCCGAACCGGGCATGGTGCTCACCGTCCGTTTCGCGGACGAACCGGACACGGAAACGTTCCTGCTGGCTGATCCCGAACAGCACGACACCCGCGGCGACATCGAGAGCTGCTCTCCCAGCTCGCCACTCGGAATGGCTCTGTCGGGGGCCAAGCAGGGTGAACAACGGCAGTACCGGCTGCCGGACGGGCGGGTGATGACGGTGTCGATGGTCCGCGCCGTCCCGTACGGCCACCACGTACAGCAGGCCTGACGACATCCTTGCTGGCGATCCGGGGCGGATGACGGTCGAGGCTGGTCGGCGAGTCGACCAGTCCTCGGCCTCTGAGGAGCTGTCATAGCCCGTGTCCATGGCGGCCAGGCGCCATCGCACACACATGCAGGCACTGGACGCTGCCCGATCGGGCAGCGGCGGGCGCGGCTCCCCGGCTTGCCGCATCGGAATACTGGCCACCGCGAGCGCCACCTCGTGCTCCCGCGTGCTCAGGGTAGATGCGCAGGGCGGTCCGGGCGCGCTCGGAGGCGCCGGTCTCGGCGGTCAGAACCAGCTGGACACCCAGTCCTTGAACCGTTCCCACGCGCTCGTGGCGTCCTCCCGGGCCGACTCGGGCACTTCCGGGGCATCCGGCAACTCGGGCAACTCGGGCGCGTCGAAGCTCGGTAGCCCGGGGAAGCCGGGGGCGTCACCGCCGCTGTCGGCGCCCGGGTCCTGCGCGTCACCGGCCGCCGGGTCGTCGGCCGGGTCGTCTGCAGGCAGGTCGTCGGCAGGCGGGTCGTCGGCAGCGCCGCCGGCCGCTTCCTCGGTGGCGGTGGGTGCCGCGCTGGGCTGGGCAGCGACGGGCTCGTCGTCGCCTCCCGCGAGCGCCAACCCGGCGATGACCGCAACCAGTGCGACGGCGCCCAGCGCGATCGCCACGTTCCGGGCTGCGCGGGAGCGACCCGGCTGTTCCTCGACGGCGCCGTCGGCTGCACCGCCGCCGAGCATCTCCGCAACCCGCACGGCGGTCGGCCGCCTACTCGGGTCGGTCTCGGTCATGGCACGCAGTGCGCGCCGCAGTGGGCCCGGCAGATCGTCCGGCACCGCCGGGGCCCTCGAGAGCCGCTCCGCCGCGGCCTCCCAGCCACCGCCGGGGTACTCCACCTCCCCGGTGACAGCCTCCAGCAGGACCAGGCCCAGCGCGTACACGTCGGCCGGGGGACCCACTCGGTCGCCCTGCACCTGCTCCGGGGCCATATAGGACGCGGTGCCGAGCGTGGCGTCGCCGGTGGTCAGGCCCGAAGCCCCCGCCAGCCGGGAGATGCCGAAGTCGGCCAAGCGCACCCGGCCGTCGTGGCCCAACAGCACGTTGGACGGCTTCACATCACGGTGCACCACGCCCTGCTCGTGGACGTAGGCGAGCACGTCGGCGAGATCGGTGCCGATTCGGGCGACCTCCTCGAGGGGTGGCCGCTGCCGGTCCAGCACCTCGCGCAGGGTCCGCCCGTCGACGAGTTCCGACACCAGGTAGGCGCGGTGCTGCTCGACACCGGAGTCGTGCACGGCGACCAGGCCAGGGTGGCTGAGATTGGCGAGGATCCGTGCTTCGTCGTGGAAGCGCTGCTCGCCGTCGGGGTCGGTGTCGGGCCGGAAGATCTTCACCGCGACCGGGCGGTTCAGCCGCAGGTCGGTGGCGCGGTGCACGTCAGCCATCCCGCCCGAACCGAGCAACCCCTCGAGCCGGTACCGATCACCGAGGACGGGCCCGCCAGGGTCACCGGGCCCGTCCATCCGACGGGTTGCGTCCGGCCCACCGGGGTCGCCAGGTCCGCCCGGTCCGCCGGATCCCGGGAACCGGCGAGTCTCATCCGATCCGCCGCCCTGCTGCACGAGTTCTCCCACCGGTCCGCTGATTCGGGTCCCGTCCGCCCAGACCCGGCGACGGTACTCCTGCGGCTCCAGATCCCCGTGCCCGACGCTGTCCCGGATGGCGCCCGTCCCCCTATCGAGACCCTACGGTGGACTGCCGCCGGCTGGGTTCGGGTGCCCGCGCGCGTTGTGTGACCGCCGCGCGCGTGGCGACGCGCGCGTGGCGCGGGAAACACGCGCGCCCTCGGGTCGAGAGGCCGCCGCGCTGTGTCAGGCGAGTACCGCCTCGACGAGGTCGTGGCCCAGGTCCGCATCCGGGCCGTCGGGATCAACCAGCCCGCAGGCCGCGTACCAGTCGGGCGTGGCCTCCGGGTGCGGCCCGACCACGGCGACCCGGCCCGCCCCGAAGGGCGCTGCGAGCGCCGCGATCTCTCCCCCACGGTATCGGGCGACGATGTCGACATCGTGCGCGTCGGGACGGAGCAGGAACTTGGCGCCGTCCTGGAAGTACAGATACCGGCGGCGGCCGCGCCAGCGGACCTCGACGATCGTGTCGCCGTCCGACCCGACGGTGGCCCCGGGTGTGGCGATGTACCGGTCGGTGTCCCCGGGCAGCAGCGCGAACCCCGGCGTCGCGCCTGCCAGGTAACCGCCGAGGCAGAACCCGAGGTAGCGACCGCCGGCGGCGACGTAGCTGCGGATCTCCTCGCGGTGCCGCTTCATCCTGCGGTACCCGCGCTCGAGGGTCCCGCCCCCGGGCTGGGCGTACACGGCGGCGGTGGTGAGGACGTCGCCGGTGAGCCGCAGCTGCTCCCGCGGCCCGACGAAGCGGACGTCGAACCCCCGCGGGGAGCCGCGCAGCAGCCCGGCGACGGCCTCCGCGCAACCCGCGGGCTTCGCGGCCGGCCCCCGGTACACCAGCGCGAGCGGCCCGGTCACGCGGTGACCTCGGTACGCATCAGGTCACCACTGCCCGGGCGGGGATGCCCCGCCAGCGGGTGTCCGAGGTGAGCTGCTCACCCTTCATCACCAGCGACAGCGCGTCCAGCACGGTACCGGGGCCGACCTCCGCGTCGTAGAGGACGATGGAGCGTTCCCCGACAGTGGCACCGTCGCCGATGCGGACCTCGGACATCTTCATCACGCGGTCCTCGAACAGGTGCGTCTGCAGGGACACCTCGCGGCCGACGGTGGCGTCGTGCCCGATGCGGACCAGGTCGAACTCGGTGAGGAAGGTGGTGCCGAGCCAGGTTCGCCGCCCGATCCGCGCGCCGAACAGCCGCAGTGCGGGCGGCAGGAGCGGGGTTCCGGTGAGGATGTCCAGCAGCGCGGGCACCGCGGCGGCCTCGTAGAGACCGGTGGCGAGCTCGGTGCGGCGGACGAACCGGCTCCATAGCGGCTCGATCCGGGGCCGGTAGGCGCCGACGAGCGCCCACTTGGCCGCGACCACGAACAGCAGCACCCCGACGCTGCCCGCGGTGAACAGCGCGGGGGCGAGCAGCAGGGTGGCCAGCGCGCCGGTGGCTCCGGCGGCCGCGGAGAGCACGAGCAGGGACAGGAACACGGCGACGGCGAGCACCGATGCCGGCAGCGTGATACGGAAGAACTCGATCACCAGCCGCTCGACGACCTGGCGGCGTGGCGGGCGGAAGGTCTCCCGTTCGGAGAACGGGCCACTGTCCTGGCGCTGCGGCAGGTATATGGCGGGCGAGCCGAGCCAGGACGTCCCGGCGGGGACGCCGTCGCGCGGGGGCACGGTGAGTACCCCGATCAGGGATCCCTCGCCAGTGCGGGTGCCGGACGGGACGAAGGCGGCGTTGCCGACGAACGCCCGCCGGCCGATCTCGGTGGACTGCATGGCCATGTAGCCGTTGTAGAACCGGGCACTTCCCACGCTGGCCATGTCCGCCACGAAGCTCTGCTCGCCGAGGTCGAGCTGGTCCGGGTCGAGGTGGGCCACGGTGGCGACCTCGGATCCGCGGCCGATCCGTGCCCCGAGCACCCGTAGCCACGGCACCGTGTACAGCGTCGAGTACAGCGAGTTGGTGAACGTCAAGCTCGTCTCCAGGAGCTTGTCGGCGATCCACTTGCGCACGCCGAGGGTCGACCGGGCCGGGTGCACGCCGGTCGGGGTACGCGGCAGCACCAGCCGGCGCAGCCCGGCGACCACCGCGCAGACCGTCAGCACGAACACCGGACCGACCAGCGCCGCGGCCAGCAGCCCCGCGCCGGTGCCGCCGGTGAGCAACGCCGTCCAGACGATCACGATGCTCGGCGCCACCATCGCGATCGAGGCCAGCTCCAGCAGGGCCAGACCGCCCGCGACGCCCGCGAGCGATCGGGTGTTCCAGCCCGGCTGGGGTGGGCGGTCGGCCATCGTGCCGAGGACCGGCTCCGTGAGCGGGACCACCGGTGAGCCGCCCCAGCTCTCGCCGGCCGGGACCGTTTGGCGCTGGGCGAGCGCGGAGTGCTCGGCCAGCGCGGCGAACCGGCCGACGCGGGCGCCGGGCTCGAGCACCGCGTTCGCCCCGACGAACGCACCGGCGCGCACCGCGATCGGGTCCACCACGACCCAGCCGTCCTCCACGACCCAGGGCCGCACCTGCGCTCCGTAGCCGAGGCTGGCGTCGTCCGCGATCTTCACCATCGTCGGCAGTGACAACCCGCTGGTCGCGATGTGCGTCCGCTCCCCGACGCGCGCGCCGAGCAGCCGCAGGTAGGCCGGCATCAGCGGGGAGCCGCTGAGTACGGCCAGTGGCGCAAACCCCAGCACGACGTCGAGTGCCCACAGCCGCAGGTAGGTGACCCCCCAGAGCCGGTAGCGGCCCGGTCGGATCCCGGCGGCCAGGGCGCGGGCGAGCAGTGGCGGCAGCACCCAGCGCAGCACCACATAGTTCACCCCCGCAGCGATCGCGAGCTCGCCGAGCACGCCGGTGACCGCGACCGCGCCGTCGTAGCGGCTATAGACGATCGCGAGCGGCAACGTCACCAGCGCGAACAGCGCGTAGAGGAACGTCACCTGCACCACGCCTGCCAGTGCAGGCCGCCGCTGCGCATGCCGCAGGGGCGCAGGCCGAGGTTGCGCAGCGGCAATGACGTGGTCCGGTTCGCCGCCGCTCGCGAGATGGGCGGCCAGCGCCCGGACGGTGGGGTGGGCGTACAGGTCACGGACGGCCGGGCCGGCGCCCACACTGCGCTCGCGCAACCGCGACACCGCGGTCGCGGCGAGCAGGGAGTGCCCGCCGAGGTCGGTGAAGAAGTCCGCCTCCACGGACAGGTCCGCGGGCGCCAGGCCGAACACCTCCGCCCACACCGCGCCGAGTCGCTCTTCCAGCTCAGTGGCCGGCGGCACGACCGGGCCGCTGGTACCGACCAGCCGGGTGCCGCTGAGCGCGGGCAACCGCGCCCGGTCGACCTTCCCGCTCGACATCGTGGGCAGCTCGCCGAGCACGTCGAGGAAGGCGGGCACCATGTAGCTGGGCAGCCGGCGGCGCAGCTCGTCGTGCAACCGGTCGGCCAGTGACTCGTCACCCACGTCCGAGGGCCTGCGCGTGAGGTAGGTCGCGAGCTCGGAGTCCGGGGTGAGGGCGGCCACGGCGCTGGCCACGTCCGGGTCCTCGAGCAGCACGCTCTCGATCTCGCCGAGATCGACCCGGTGGCCACGGATCTTGACCTCCGCGTCGGCCCGGCCCAGGTACTCGATCTCACCGTCGGCGGTCACCCGGCCCAGGTCACCGGTCCGGTAGAGCCTGCCGCCCGCAGGGGCGAGGGGGTGGCGGACGAACCGTTCGGCGGTGCGTTCCGGCATCCCGATGTACCCGGTCGCGACGCCGGGCCCGCCGAGGCAGATCTCCCCGACCTCGCCGTCGGGCACCGCGCGCAGCTCCTCGTCGAGCAGCACGACCGTGTACGTCGGCATGGCCCGCCCGATGGTCACCGGCCGGCCGGGCAGCAGCTCGCACCACGTCGCGGTGACCGTGGCCTCGGTGGGCCCGTAGGTGTTGAGCATCCGCCGCTCGGCGGTGCTCCAGCGCTCCACCAGCTCCGCCGGGCACGCCTCACCGCCCACCAGCAGGCTGCGCACCCGCGGCAGGTCCCGCGGAATCGTCGCCAGCAGGGTGGGCACGCAGTACAGGACGGTCACCCCGGTCTCGTCGAGGAAATCCGCGAGCTCCTCGCCCAGCCGCCGCGAGTCGTTCGGACCGACCACGAGCGTCGCCCCGACCGCCCACGTCGGCCAGATCTCCTCGATCGAGAAGTCGAACGAGATCGTCATGCCCTGGTAGACGCGGTCGGATTCCCGGACGTCGTAGATGGCGGGCACGACGTCGATGAAGTTGCAGATGCTGGACTGCGCGACCTCCACGCCCTTCGGGCGACCGCTCGACCCGGACGTGTAGATCACGTAGGCGGCCGGGTCGCCGCCCTGGTCCGTCACGGGCCTGGTGACCGGCGCGGCGTCGAGCACGTCGGCGATCAGGTCGATCTCGAGCAACGGTCGGCCGAGGTCACACGCCTCCATCGCGAGATCGTTCGACGTGATCAGCAGGTCGAGGTCGGCGTCCGCGGCGATGTAGGTGACCCGGCCAGCCGGTGACGCGGGGTCGATCGGCACGAACGCCGCGCCCGCCTTGAGCACGCCCAGCAGGCTGACGTAGGACAGCGGCGACCGCTCCAGCAGGATCCCCACCCGCGCGCCGCGCGCCACCCCGCGGGCCCGCAGGTCATGCGCGAGCTGGTTCGCCCGCCGATCCAGCTCCCGGTACGTCAGCCTGGCGTCACCGTCTTCCACCGCGACCCGATCGGGAACACGATCACACGTCACCTCGAAGAACTGCTGCAGCCTCCGCAGCGGCCGAGGCGTCGGTCCGGCCGACCGCACGCTCGGCCGAGTTAACTCACTAACAGTAGCCATCGCCGAAGAGGATTACACTCTGTCGGGTGACACTGCGAGCCGAATGGGACCCTGAGCGCTGTGTCGATTCACACGTCAGTGAACCTACGGCCAGCATGTAACGATGGCTGTCACTCGAACGATACCGCTGCTCCGGTCCTCGTCTCGTGGCTGACGCCGCGCCGGAGCGACCCCGAGACGCGGGGCGGGGCGCGACGGCTGCGATCGGCCACCCAGCGACGCGCCACCCGCCGATTCCGGCAGCAGGACGGAGTGCGATGACACGACGGCTCGCGACGCCCGAGAGCCCCCGGAGTGGGGCCACCGGGCCCCGTCTGGTGGGGGTGGACGCCACCCGCGGGATCGCGGTGCTGGGCATGATGGCGGTGCACGCGCTGTACGTGGTCGACGCCGCCGGCGACCCCACGCGGTGGTTCTCGCTCGCGGGCGGGCGGTCGGCCGCGACCTTCGCCGTGCTCGCCGGGGTCGGCATCGCGTTCACGACCCGCCGCCGGCAGGTGCCCGCAGCCGAGGCGCGGCCCACCGCGGCCTCGCTGACCGCGCGGGCGTTCGCTATCGGCACCATCGGCCTCGTGCTGGGCTACACCGACGCGTCGATCGCCGCGGTGATCCTGCCGTACTACGCGGTGCTGTTCCTGCTCGCGATCCCGCTGGTGTTCCTGACCACCCGCTGGCTCGTGATGACCGGCGTCGCGGCTGCCGTCGTCGTGCCAGTGGTCAGCCACCCGCTCCGCGACGCCCTTCCGGAGCCACGCTTGATCAACCCGTCCTTCGGCTACCTGTTCTCCGACCCCCTCCGGCTGCTCTCCGAGCTGTCCCTGACCGGGACATACCCGGCGCTGCCGTGGATGGCCTACCTCTGCGCCGGGCTGATCGTCGGCCGGCTCCGGCTGTCCTCGGCCCGGGTCGCCGGCGGGCTCCTCGGCGCCGGCGCCCTGCTCGCGACGGCCGCCTCCCTGCTGTCCTGGCTGCTGCTCGGCCCGCTGGGAGGCCGTCAGCAGCTCGAGGCAGCGTCCTCGATCGATGTGGCGAGGATCCTCGCCTTCGGCCCCACGGGCACCACACCGACCTCGACCTGGTGGTGGCTCGCGATCGACACCCAGCACTCCAGCACCCCGCCCGACCTGCTGCACACCACCGGCATCGCGGTCGCGCTGCTCGCAGCGATGCTGCTGCTGACCCACGTCGTCCGGCCCGTGCTCCGGCGGGTGATCATTGCGGTGCTGACCCCGCTGGCCGCCGTCGGGGCCCTGACGCTGACCGTCTACACCGCCCACGTCGTGTTCATGAACTCCCCGCTGGACAGCTTCGGCGCCGTCACCGGTTACGTCGTGCAGGTCGTCGTCGCGCTCGCCGTTGCGCTCGCGTGGCGGCAGGCGGTGGGCCGCGGCCCACTGGAGGCCGGCGTGACGTGGCTGGCCCGGCGCGCGCGAAGCGCGGCGACGCGAGCACCGAGCCCAGCGAGGACATGAGTCGCGGGCCGGGCCGCGGTGGTCGGCTACGGGCAGGCGGGGCCGAGGGGTGCCTGGTGCTCTGGGCACGGCCGGACGGCGATCCGAAGCTGCTCCGGGTGCTGGACGCACCGGAGCGGGCCCGGCACGCGGCGCTGCGCCTGCCGGCGGACCGGGCGCGGTTCGCCGCGGCACACGCACTGGCCCGTGCCGCCCTGGGCTGCCTGCTCGACGCCCCGCCCACGGCGCTGCGCCTCACCCGCCGCTGCGCGCACTGCGGCGGCCCCCACGGCCCGCCCCGGCTCGAGCCGCCCGCGGGCGTCGAACTCTCCCTCGCGCACTCCGGCGACCAGGTGGCCGTCGCACTCGCGCCGCGGCGCGTCGGCGTCGACGTGGAGCAGGTGACCGATCTCCCCGACGGCGACGGGGTGGCGCGCCAGGCGCTCACCCCGGCCGAGCGCGCAGCGGTACACGGTGGTCCGGGACTGCTCACCGTCTGGACCCGCAAGGAGGCCGCCGTCAAGGCCACCGGACACGGGCTCGCCGCACCGCTGCACGACCTCGTCGTCACCGGGCCGGACGAGGCCGCGGGCGTGGTGTCCTGGACCGGCGCCGCCGCACCGACCCAGGCCGTGCACCTCGCCGACCTCTCCCCCGCAGCGGGGCATGTCGGCTGCGTCGCCCTGATCGGCGGCCCGGCACCGGTCGTCGAGGAACGCGCGGGCGACGACCTCCTCGCCGCCCTTCCGAGGTGAGGAGGACGTGCGGCGCGTCGTGATCTCGGCCCACCGCTGATCGCGGCCTCGAATCGTCGGTGGTCGTGGCTACGGTGCCCGCGACATCAACGACCTCCGAGGAGCCACGATGAGCTATGTCACCACCAACCAACCGGACGGCACTCCGACCTGGATCGACCTGGGCATTCCCGACCTGGAGCGGGCCATGGAGTTCTACCGTGCGCTGTTCGGCTGGGAGTACGACGTGGGACCGGCGGAGTCCGGGCACTACACGATCTGCCTGCTGCACAACCGGCCGGTCGCGGCGATCATGCCCAACCCCGACCCCGACGCCACGGACTTCTGGTGGAACGTGTATCTCGCCACCCACGACTGCGACCGCACCGCCAAGCGCATCACGGACGCGGGCGGCACCCTGCTCGTGGACCCGATGGACGTCATGGACCAGGGCCGCATGGTGATGGCCGTCGACCCCGTCGGCGCCCAGTTCGGCCTGTGGCAGGGGCGCGCGCACATCGGCTGCCAGGTCGTGAACGAGCCCGACTCGCTCGTGCGCAACGATCTCGTCACCGCCGACCCGAAACCGGCCCGCGACTTCTACGCGGCGGTCTTCGACTTCACGCTGGACCGCAACGAGGATCTCCCGAACTTCGACTTCACGTTCCTACGGCGGCCGGACGGTCACGAGGTCGCCGGGATCTTCGGCTCTCCGGACACACCCTCTTCCGGCTGGACGACGACGTTCGAGGTCGCCGACACCGACGCCGCGGTGGGCAGGGCCATCGCGGCCGGGGGCACGGCCGGCGTCGCCGAAGACATCCCATACGGGCGGATCGGGACCATCACCGATCCCTTTGGCACCGAGTTCTCGGTGATCGCAAGGCCCCCGGATCGGCCGACGCCGAGCTGACCGCGTCGCTCCTCGTCGACCAGCCCGGTGGCGGTCGGGCTAGCGATCAGTGGCGTCCCGGTGGGAGGAGGCCGGCCTGCCGGTAGACGGTTTCCAGGTAGCGGCGGGCCTCGGCGACGTCGAGTGGCTCGGGCTGGATGGCGCGGTACATCACGGCACCGACCATCATGTCGATCAGGACGTCCATATCGGTGTCCTCGGCCAGCACACCCTCCTTCTTGGCCCGTTCCAGCAACACCTGGGTCGCCTGTCGCCGAGGCAGGATGTAGTGCTCCCAGTAGGTTGCCATGAGGCTCGGGTGACTGGTGCTGGACCCGAAGATCCTGGCGACCAAGGCGCGGAACCGGTCGTCGGCGAGGGCCTCGGCCACCGCGGGCAGCGCACGCTCGATCAGCTCCGCCAGCGGCACGCTCGCGAAGTCCTCGGCGGGCGCCTCGGGGATGCGGTCGCGCGCCGACTCGATCGCCTGGGCGAGCAACTCCACCTTCGAGCTCCAACGTCGATAGACGGTCAGCTTGCCCACCCCGGCGCGCTTGGCGATCTGCTCGATGCTCGTGCCTTCCACGCCGCCCTCGATGAACAGGTCCAGCGCCACGCGCAGGATCGCGGTGTCCGCTTCCGGGTCGCGGGGTCGCCCGCGCCCGCGCCGGCGTGATTGCTGCCCCGGCGAATGGGTACTCACAGCGCCCGTCCTTGCTGCAACGCGTCGTCCAGCCACCGATCGAGGCGACCCGAGTCCGGTCGGCCACGCCACGCAAGGTGGGCGTCGGGACGCACGAGCCGGACCTCGTCCTGGCGTCCCTCGAAGTGCAGAACGGTGACGTACTCCCCGAGCCGCTTGCGCACGGAGGTGACCGGCGCTTCGTCGGCGGCGTCGGGTACCAGCAACACCCAGTGCCCTCCGAGTTCGGCGTGCAGCCGGGTGGCGCTGCCGTCGGAGCGCCGGCACGCGACGTCGGGCACACGGTCGCCCGGGCGCGGGCGGCGTCCCATGCGGGATCCGGGACCAGCCAGGGGGCCACGGCGGTAGCTCACCCACAGCTGCGAGGCGCTGTTGGTTGCCCAGCGCTGCACGGCGGGCAGGTTCGACAGCGGGGTCATCACGCGGTCGCGGAGGAACCGCATCAGCCGGCCTTCGCTCACCATCAGCCGCGTGTTCGCAGTCGTGTTCCGGAGTACGTCTTCGGCCAGTGGCCGGCGTTCGGCCTCATAGGTGTCCAGCAACAGGTCATGCGCACGGCCTCGGACCACGAGGGCGAGCTTCCACGCCAGGTTCTCGGCGTCGCCGATGCCGGTGTTCATCCCCTGGCCGCCGAACGGACTGTGGATGTGAGCGGCGTCGCCGGCCAGCAGGATGCGCCCGCTCCGGTACTGATCGGCCAGCCGCCGGTGGATGCGGAAGACCGAGGTCCAGGAGGTGTCCAGGATGCGCACGTCGGTCAGTCCGGTGCGCTCGGGCAGCAATCGCCGGAACCGGTCGAGGATCTCCTGGTCGTCGAGCCGCTCGTCCTCGGACAGCGAGATGTCGCACATGAGCCGCCACAGGTTCTCCGAGCCTGCGGCCTCACGCATGGGCATGGCGAAGAACAGGCCGTCCCGGTGATACCAGCCCATCGACCCGGTCCGGTCGACGTCCCAGTCGGCGTGCACGTCGGCGAGCAGCCACTGGTCGGTGACGGGGGCTCCGGGAAAGCCGATGTCGGCCTCCTTGCGCGTCGTGCTGTGCGCGCCGTCGCAGCCGACCATCCAGCCTGCGTGAACGGCCTCCCCGGTGCCCAGCGAGGCCGTGACGCCCGCATCGTCTCGGGTTGCGCCCACCAGGGCGGCGTTCCACTCCACGCCGCCACCCAGCTCGGCCAGCCGGCGGCCCAGCTGCGCCTCGATCTCGGCTTGCGAGACCAGAAGTGCCGACAGCTGCGCGCCCTCGACCTTGCCGAACCGCACCGTCGCCACCGGGCGTCCGCCGAGGTGGATGGTCATCTTGGTGCCGGAAACGGCCCGATCCCGGAGATCACCGAGCGCGCCCAGCCGGTTGAGCACCTCGACTCCCCGCGCGTGCAGGATGTTCGCCCGCGACGTGGTCGCCGGGCCATGGGCTTCGTCCACTACGCGCACCGAAACCCCGTGCTGCAGCAGACCGCAGGCCACCGCCAGACCCGCCGGCCCGGCACCCACGACCAGCACCGCTGTCGAGTCCACGATCACCACCCCCATTTATTAACGAATCGAAGCCGTTAACAAATTAAACGCCACCACAGCCGCACGTGTCCAGCCGGGCTGCGTGGACTCTTACGTGCGACTGGAGTCGGCTTCCCGTTGCCAGCGCTCGATCAGGGACGGCAGTCCCAGGGCCAGGGCCAGGGCGAGCCGTTCGGCGGTCTGCCATGCGGTTCCCGGCTGGGTGGACAGCTCATCATGGGCCGATGGGGTTGATCTATCGGACGATGTCAGGACGTGAGGCGATCGCTCGGTGGTGTATCGACCAGCTCGATGCGTGGCCGGTAGCGCATGAGTGCCGCACGGTTAGTGTCCATGGCACGCCGACCCCTGTGGTCATTGCCGGAGAAGGCGATCGGACAGTGGTGTTCGTGCCAGGCACCAACTTCAGTACCGGGGCCTGCCTCCCGCTCGCCACTGCACTGGCCGGGCAGTTCCGAGTCGTGCTGGCCGATATCCCCGGTCAGCCGGGGCTGATCAGCGGAGAGCGTATCCCTGCTGCGGGTCGGCTGGCCTGGTATGGACGGTGGCTCACTGAGCTGGCCACGACCCTCGGCCGGAGCTGGTCGACTGGATGACGTTGGTCTCCCGCCACGTTCGCTCCAGCACTGACCCGGGCAGAGTCGCAGTCGCGGTTCGTGGGGTGGATCGTACGGCTGTGGTCGGCGAGCACGACCTGTTCCTCCCGAGCCGAGCTCTCGTCCCGGCGGTGCGACGCACACTCGGCGTCGAGCTCGGCGTCATCGCCTCGGCCGGGCACCTCGTCATCGACGAGTGCGCCGACCGGCTCGTCGAGCTGGTCACCGGATAGCACACCCCCACCAACGAGTTTGTGCCACTAGGGGAGAAGGCGGACCAGGTCCGCCACCGCAAGAACAAGGGCCGCACCGGAGGCCGCCCGTCGGCGTTTGACCCGCAGCTGTACAAGCAGCGCCACGCCATCGAACGCGGCATCAACCGGCTCAAGCGCAACCGGGCCGTCGCCACCCGCTATGACAAGCTGGCAGTCCGCTACGAAGCCATCGTCCACGTCGCAGCGATCACCGAGTGGCTCCGCCCGAACGTATGAAACACGCCCTAGGCGTCTCGGACGGGCTCGTAGGTGAGGAAGGCGAGGCCGTCACCGACGGTCTGGGTGTTGATGAGGCGCATGGGTTTCGTGTCGCTGGTCTCGCCGAAGAGGCGCTCGCCGGCCCCGAGCACGACCGGGTAGATCATGAGTCGAAGCTCGTCGACGAGGTCGTGCTCCATCAGCGTGCGCCCGAGCTGGAAGCTGGCGTAGACGACGATGTCCCCGTCTAGCTCCTGCTTCAGCTTCGAGACCTCGTTCCCCACTTCGCCCTTGAGTACCCTCGAGTTGTTCCAGGCGGGATCTTGGAGGGTCGAGGACACGACGTACTTGGGCAGGCTGTTCAACCTGTCCGCCCACTCGCCACTCCGAGATGGCCACCGCCCGGCGAACCACTCGTAGCTCCGCCGGCCCAGCAGCAGGGCCTCGGTGCCCAGCGCCTCGTCGAGCTCGACCTTGGCCCACGCTTCGCGGTCCTTGTTCCCGATCTGGCCGAACCAGCCGCCGTGCCTGAAGCCCTCGTCACCGGTCGGGTCCTGGACGACTCCGTCGAGCGAAACGTTCTCGCTGATGATGATCTTCCCCATTTCGGTTCTCCTTTGGCTGGCGTTGTCAGCTACCACTGCTGCAGACACCGCGACGTCGGGAAAGCGGGCGCCCGCCTACCGCCCAGTTCGCCCCCGGCCGGTGTCTCTATCAGGATGGAAGTGCGACAAGGTGCGGGAAGAAGGTGGTGAGAGTGGTGACAGCGGACCTGATCTCAAGGGCGCGGGCCGGGGACGGCGACGCGTTCCGGGCGCTGACCGAGCCGCACCGCCGGGAGTTGCAGGTGCACTGTTACCGGATGCTCGGATCCTTCCAGGACGCCGAGGACGCCCTCCAGGACACGCTGCTGGCCGCCTGGCAAGGACTAGCAGGGTTCGAGGGGCGCGCCTCGCTCCGCACCTGGCTCTACCGGATCGCCACCAACCGGTGCCTCAACGCGCGCCGGTCGGCCAGCCGGCGCCCGGCCAGGGAGTGGGACGTGCCCGGGGTTGAACCGCCCGAGCCAACCCGGCTCGGCGAGGTCGTCTGGCTCGAGCCATTTCCCGACGCCCTCTTCGAAGGTGCGACCGGCGTGCCGCCCGGCCCGGAGGCCCGCTACGAGCAGAACGAATCCATCTCCCTGGCCTTCGTGACCGCCCTTCAGATCCTTCCGCCTCGCCAGCTCGCCGTCCTCATCTTGCGCGACGTCCTCGGATTCCACGCGAACGAGGTGGCCGGCATGCTGAACTCGACCGTCGAATCGGTCACCAGCGCGCTCAAACGGGCGCGCGCCAGCCTGCAGCGCCGCCGGCCGCCGGCCGCCGACCGTGAACCGCCTCCCGCCGCCGGCTCACCGCCGGAGGATGGGATCGTGGCGAAGTTCGTCAGCGCGTGGGAGTCCGCCGAGCTCGACGCGCTGGTGGCTCTTCTGACAGACGACGTCTTCATCTCGATGCCACCGATGCCCTTCGAATACGAGGGCCGTGACGTCGTGACCCGCTTCTGCGCCAGCCTCTTCGGCGCGGGCCGGAGGTTCGACCTCGTGCCGACGCGAGCCAACGGCCAGCCGGCATTCGGGGCCTACCTGCGCGCTCCTACCGGCATCCGCCACGGGACCGGCCTCTACGTGCTCACCCTCACCGGCGACCGGATCTGCGCCATGACCCGCTTCGACAACAGCGTGCTCCCATGGTTCGGGCTGCCGCGATCGCTCCCGAGCCGATAGCCAGCTTCCCAGCGGTGGATGTGCGCGGCAGCGAAACACACACCGGCGGATGTGCCGGTGCAGCTACCAGCGTCCAACGTGCTGTTTCGGTATGACGACCTGCGGCGACCTATCCGCAACCGTCGGCTCGAGGGAGTCGGGATCCAACCCCCTGACACGGCACCTGGCCCGCGGCCGACCAGCGACCCGACCCAGGCGCCGACCCCTCGAATACGCCTCATGACCCACTTCTCAAACACGCTCTAGCACTCGCGATCACGACGGCTGCCCCGACGCGGGCTCGATGTCGGTGAACCCGTACTCGCCGGCGAGCTCGGCGACGGGGATGGTGCGTCCGGCGTGGCGGGCGACATCGGGGTCGGCGAGCAGGGCGCGTACCGCGCGGCCGGGGTACTCGACCGAATCGGTGCCGGGCGGGAGGTGGCCACCGAGTGCGGCGACGATCGCCTCGGTGCGGGTGAAGCCCGGTGAGACGGCGAGGGCGGTGGCCCCGTGCGGGCGCAGGTCATGCGCGATGGAGCGGGCCAGCCGGCTGACCGCCGTCATGGCGAGGTCGTAGAAGAGGTGGTCGGCGATGACCTCGGCGTCGGGGTGGGTGTAGCCGGTGAGCACCGCGAGGCCGCGCCGTTGGATCAGGAGCGGGGCGGCGTGCCAGGCGGCGACGAGGTGGCCGCGCACGCCGTTGTCGACCATGTTGTGCCAGTGCTGCAGTGGCAGCGTCCAGAACGGGCCGCCCGCGAACGGGAGCGCGTTGCCGTCGAAGGCGTTGGCGACGAGCAGGTCGAGCCCGCCGTGCTCGGTGCGGACCCGCTCGAACAGCGCGGCCACCGCATCGTCGTCGGTGTGGTCGACGGGCACGGCGACGCCTTCGCCGCCCCGTTCGGTGACCTGTTCGGCGGTCTCCTCGACGGTGCCGGGCAGTTCCGAGTACCGGTGGCTGCGGCTCTCGCGGTCGGTGACGTACACCGTCGCGCCCACCTCGCCCAATACCACGGCGATGCCCCTCCCGACCCCGCGCGCCGCGCCGGTCACCACGGCGACGGTGCTGTTCGCTGGGTTCATCTCGTCCTCCCCCGAGCGGGTCGTGACGTAGATGGTCACACATCAGGCCCGCGTCAAGCCTGCGACGGACAATGGGTAGGGCGAACCCGACGTGCCCCGACCTGCACAGCGGAAGGGAGACCGGATGGCCGGCGACGACTGGCAGTTCTGGGTCGACCGCGGTGGCACGTTCACCGACATCGTCGCCCGGCGACCCGACGGCCGGCTGGTGACGCACAAGCTGCTCTCGGAGAACCCGGGTCGCTACCACGACGCCGCGGTGGCGGGGATCCGCGCGCTGCTGGGCCTCGGCGAGGACCAGCCGGTGCCCGCCACCCGGATCGAAGCGGTGCGGATGGGCACGACGGTGGCGACCAACGCCCTGCTGGAACGCAACGGCGAGCGCACCGCCCTGGTAACCACCCGTGGGTTCGGCGACGCGCTGCGCATCGGGTACCAGAACCGCCCGCGCATCTTCGACCGCCACATCGTGCTCCCCGACCAGCTGTACGAGCGGGTGATCGAGGTCGACGAGAGGATCACGGCCGACGGGACGGTGCTGCGCCCACCGGATCTCGATCAACTGGCCACGGACCTGCGGAGCGCCTACGACGACGGCATCCGTGCCCTCGGCGTGGTCTGCATGCACAGCCACCTGCATCCGCTGCACGAGCAGAAGATCGGCAAGCTCGCCGAGCAGATCGGCTTCCCGCAGATCTCGTTGTCCAGCGAGGTCAGCCCGCTGATGAAGCTGGTGCCGCGAGGCGACACCGCCGTGGTCGACGCGTACCTGTCGCCCGTGTTGCGCCGGTACGTGCAGCAGGTGGCCGAGCAGCTGCGCGCCCGGGGGTCGGAGCCGTCGCCGGGACGACACAGCCGGCTGATGTTCATGCAGTCCAACGGGGGGCTTGCCGAGGCAGGGCATTTCCGTGGCAAGGACGCGATCCTGTCCGGCCCGGCTGGGGGCATCGTCGGGATGGTGCGCATGTCGCAGCTGGCCGGCTTCGACCACGTGATCGGCTTCGACATGGGGGGCACGTCCACGGACGTGTCGCACTTCGCCGGTGGCTTCGAGCGTGTGCTCGACGCACAGGTGGGCGGCGTCCGGTTGCGCGCACCGATGCTCGACATCCACACCGTCGCGGCCGGCGGTGGATCCATCCTGCACTTCGACGGCAGCCGCTACCGCGTCGGTCCGGACTCCGCGGGAGCCGACCCGGGCCCGGCCTGTTACCGGCGTGACGGGCCGCTGACCGTCACCGACGCCAACGTGATGCTCGGCCGTGTCCAGCCCGCGCACTTCCCGTCGGTCTTCGGCCCCGATGGCGAGGCACCGCTCGACGCCGATGTGGTGCGGCGGCGCTTCACCGAGCTCGCCGCCACGATCCGCGCGCAGACCGGCGACCGGCGTTCCCCCGAGCAGGTCGCCGAGGGCTACCTCCAGATCGCCGTGGCGAACATGGCCAACGCGGTCAAGCGCATCTCCGTCCAGAAGGGACACGACGTCACCGGGTACGCGCTGACCACGTTCGGCGGTGCCGGTGGCCAACACGCGTGCAAGGTGGCCGACTCGCTCGGCATCGACACCGTGCTCGTCCCGCCGATGGCGGGTGTGCTCTCGGCGGTCGGGATCGGCCTCGCCGACACCACCGTGATGCGCGAGCAATCCATGGAGGCCCCGCTCGAGCCCTCGGCGATGCAGCAGCTCAACGCAGAGGCCGAGTCCCTGGAGTCGGCGGCACGGGCGGAGCTGCTCGACCAGGGCGTGCCGGCCGGCCGCCTCACGGTGACTCGGCGTGCCCTGCTGCGCTACGACGGCACCGACACCGCGGTGCCGGTCGAGCTGGCCGAGCTCGACGCCATGGTCGCCGCGTTCGAGGCGAGCCACCGCGCGACGTACTCGTTCCTCATGGACCGCCCGCTGGTCGTCGAGGCGCTCTCGGTCGAGGCGACCGGCCTGTCCGAGCAACCCGACCTCGACCACCTCGGCGACCCGACCGCCCCCGGCCGTCCAGGCCCGCCCGACGCGGTCCGGCTCCACACGGGCGGGACGTGGCGCCAGGCGCCGCTGCACCGGCGGGAGCGGATGCTGCACGGCGACACGGTCACCGGCGCGGCGATCATCGCCGAGGCCAACGCGACCACTGTCGTGGATGACGGCTGGCAGGCTCGGGCAACGCCGACCGGGCACCTGCTGCTCGAGCGAGTACGCCCGCGCGCGGGGGCGGCCGTCAGCAGCCGCGCCGACCCCGTGCTGCTCGAGATCTTCAACAACCTGTTCATGTCGATCGCCGAACAGATGGGCTCGCGCCTGGAGTCGACCGCGCAGTCGGTCAACATCAAGGAGCGGCTCGACTTCTCGTGCGCGTTGTTCGACCCGAACGGCGACCTCATCGCCAACGCACCGCACATGCCGGTGCACCTCGGCTCGATGGGCACCAGTGTCAAGGAAGTGATCCACCGGCGTGCGGGCGGAATGAAGCGCGGTGACGTCTACGCCGTCAACGACCCGTACCACGGCGGCACCCACCTGCCCGACATCACCGTCATCACGCCGGTCTTCGACGCTGCCGGCGAGTCGATCCTGTTCTACGTCGCCTCGCGCGGCCACCACGCGGAGATCGGCGGGCTCACCCCCGGCTCGATGCCGGCGCACAGCCGCGACGTGAACGAGGAGGGCGTGCTGCTCGACAACTGGCTGCTCGTCTCGGGTGCCGACAGCGGGGGCCCCGATGGGCGGCTGCGCGAGGCCGAGACGCTGCAGCTGCTCACCGAGGCCCCCTACCCCTCCCGCAACCCCGCCACCAACATCGCCGACCTGCGCGCGCAGATCGCCGCCAACCAGAAGGGCGTCGACGAGGTCGGCAAGATGATCGACCACTTCGGCCTCGACGTCGTGCAGGCCTACATGCGGCACGTGCAGGACAACGCGGAGGAGGCGGTGCGCCGCGTCATCGACACCCTCGACGACGGCGAGTACCGCTACGAGATGGACTCCGGAGCCGTGATCTCGGTGCGGATCGTGGTCGACCGCGCCACCCGCTCCGCGACGATCGACTTCACCGGCACGTCGCCACAGTTGGACACCAACTTCAACGGGCCGTCGTCGGTGACCACCGCGGCCGTGCTCTACGTCTTCCGGACCCTGATCGCCGACGACATCCCACTCAACGACGGCTGCCTGCGCCCGTTGGAGATCGTCATCCCGGACGGCTCGATGCTCGCCCCGAGCTATCCGGCCGCCGTCGTCGCAGGCAACGTGGAGACCTCGCAAGCGATCACCGGTGCGCTCTACGCCGCGCTCGGCATCCAGGCCGAGGGCTCCGGGACGATGAACAACATCACGTTCGGCAACCAGCGACACCAGTACTACGAGACCGTCGCCTCGGGCTCCGGGGCAGGCGACGGGTTCGACGGGGCGTCCGTGGTCCAGACCCACATGACGAACTCCCGACTCACCGATCCCGAGGTGCTCGAGTGGCGCTTTCCCGTGCTGCTGGAGGACTTCGCCGTCCGGCGCGGCAGCGGCGGCACGGGCCGGTGGCGCGGCGGCGACGGCGCCGTGCGCCGGATCCGGTTCCGGGAACGCCTGACGGTGAGCACCCTGTCGGGCCACCGCCGGGTGCCGCCCTACGGCACGGCAGGCGGTTCACCCGGCGCGCTGGGACACAACCGCGTCGAGCGCACCGACGGCAGCGTCACGGGGCTGGCCGGCTGCGACTCGGTCGACGTCGCGCCGGGTGACGTGCTCGTGATCGAGACACCCGGCGGCGGTGGGTACGGCACACCTCAGGGGCACGGCGGCGACCGAATCCCGAGTTGACACCGGCGGATGCCGACGTGAGTGTGGAAGATGAGTTCAAAACTTGACGGCATGGTGGCGGCGAGAGGCAGGCAGCCGATGAGAACGCCGATGTTGCAGCGTGCGTCGAACTACGACGAGCTGTGCAAGCAGGTCGACTTCCGGACGATGGCCATCCCGGAGCAGTTCAACCTCGGGGTGGCATGCGTCGACGAGCACGATCCGCACGCCCGGGCGATCACGGTCGTTGCCGCGGACCGAACGTCGCAGGACTACACCTTCGGTGAGGTCAAGGAGCAGGCGAACCGGCTGGCGAACGCGCTGCGGGAGTTGGGCATCGGCCCCGGCGACGTCGTCGGGGTCGTCAATCCGGCATCGCTCGAGACCGGCGTGACCTACCTGGCCCTGTTCCGCATGGGCGCCATCGCGTTGCCGCTGTCCTCGCTGTTCGGGCCCGACGCGCTCGCGTTCCGGCTACGCCACGGAGCGGCCAAGGCGGTCATCACCTCGACGGCCAACGCGCCGAGCGTGCGCGAGGCGCTCGACGGCGCCGAGGGGGTACCACGCCTGGTGATCGGCAGCGAGCCGGTGCACCCCGGCGAGCGCTCGTACGAGCGTGCGGTCGCGGCGACCTCGTCCGAGTTCGAGCCGGTGACGACGAACGCCGAGAGTCCCGCCTTCCTCATCTACACCTCGGGCACCACCGGAGACCCCAAGGGTGCGCTGCACGCGCACCGGATCGTCTTCGGTCACATCTCCGCATTTGAGACGATCTTCGAGTTCTACCCGAAACCGGACGATGTGTTCTGGTCCCCCGCGGACTGGGCGTGGATCGCCGGAATCATGGACATCCTCGTTCCTGCCTGGTTCTACGGGCTGCCCGTCGTGGTCGACCTCGACGGCTCCTTCACCGCCGAACGCGCGGTCTGGCTGATGCGCGAGTTCCAGATCACGCTGACCCTGCTACCGGCGACCGCGCTGCGCATGATCCGTGCGGCGGAGCCCGACCCCGGTGGTTTCTCGTTCCGCTCCGTGTGCTCGGGTGGTGAGGCCCTCGGAGCCGATCTGTTGCGGTGGAGCGAGGAGTTCTTCGGCGCCACCGTCAACGAGGGCTACGGACAGACCGAGTTGAACGCATGCATCGGCAACTGCGCCTCCGTCTATCCGATCAAGCCTGGCTCGCTCGGCCGCGCGCTGCCGGGAACCACCGCCGTGGTACTCGACGAGGACGGCAACCCGGTGCTCGACCAGACGGGCGAACTCGCCCTCGATCGCCATCATCCGAACACGATGCTCGAGTATTGGCGCAACCCCGAGGCCACCGAAGCCAAGTTCCACGGCAACTGGCTGCTCACCGGCGACCTGTGCGTGCAGGACGAGGACGGCTACATCTGGTTTCAGTCACGCAAGGACGACGTCATCATCTCGGCCGGCTACCGGATCGGGCCGGGTGAGATCGAAAGCAGCCTGGGCGCGCACGACGCCGTGGCGATGGCGGCGGTCGTCGGCGTCCCCGACGAGCGGCGGGGGCAGATCCCCAAGGCGTTCGTCGTGCTGCGACCCGGTCGGGAGCCCGGCGACACGCTCGCCGACGAACTGCGCGCGCACGTCCGCAGCCGCCTGGCCCACCACGAGGTACCGCGCGAGATCGTCTTCGTCGACGACCTGCCGAAGACGACGACCGGCAAGATCATGCGCCGCGCACTGCGGGACGCCTAGTACCGGTAGAAGGCGGTCGCTGGGCGGTCAACCCTCGGACGCAGGCCGGCTGTCGCCAGGCCGTCGGACGCCCGAGTAGCGGATCGGACGGGCCGATCAGCGCGTGAGCGTGCCCGCCCGGGCCATGGCCTGCCGCCAGCGGGCCCACACCAGCAGACAGCACACGACGCCGAGGAAGGCCGGCGTCAGCGCCAGGACGACAGAGCCGAGTACGAACACCTGGGTGACGACCGCGCCGACCATGAGGCCGGCGAGTCCCAGCGCGGCCAGACCGGCCAGCCGTGGGATCAGCAAGCCGATCGCCCCGGCGAGCTCCAGCGCGCCCACCAGGTACCGCAACCACTGACCGGCGCCGATCTGGGCGAACATCTCCACCGCCAGCTGCTGACCAGCGAGCTTGGGTGCGGCCGCGGCGACCAGGAAGAACACCGCGAGCAGGATCTGGACCACCCAGAGGGTGATGTTCAGGGCGCGCCCGGGGGTCGTTGCGGACGCCGTCGGGGTGTCGTTCGCAGTCATGGTGATCTTCCTTCTGCTACTCGGTCGGGATCACCGGTACAGACCGCAGCCGTCGCGAGAACTCATCTGTTCCAGCGAGGAGTTCTCACCCATGAGCACGCTTGTCGTGCAGCGGGCCAGCGCGGCGCCCCTGCTAGGTGAGCTGGTCGTAGGAGTAGAAGGTGCCGATGTCGAGGACCTGGCCGGGGGTGATCGGCTGGGTGATGAGGATCGAGTACATGGGGTCGTCGGTCCGGTGGAACCGCAACTGGTCCGATGCCGACTGGGGTGGCTGGTAGCTCCGGCCGCGGTCGACCATCCAGGCCTCCCAGATCCGGTCGACGTTGCAGTGGTTGAGGTAGAAGACGGGGTCGTTGGGCGAGGTGGCCGGGCCCATGTCGCCGCCGATCCACACGTGCACCCGGTTGTGCAGCCCGGGAGGTGCGGGGCGCCAGCCTTCGAGGTGGTTGCGGAAACCGGCGACACCGCGGTCCCACGGGGACAGGTCGTAAGCCGGCCGGCGCAGGGCGGCGCTCACCTGCTGCGGCGTGGGCAGCGTTCGCACCCCGGCGGCCAGGGTGCGGCGAAGGCCCCGGTCGGTGGCGCGCAGCCGGCCGAAGCGGTCGGAGTCGATCCGGACCTGGAACCGGTCGGCGCCGAAGGGGCCGTCGGCGACGGGGGTGCCGGTGCCGCCGATCCCGTCCGGCTGCCAGATCGGCGCCTGCGGCTGCGCAGCCGAGGGCAGGGCGCCGTCCGCAGCCCAGTCCCAGTAGGGCAGCCCGACCTCGTCGTCGCCCAGGACCCGCTGCAGCTGCAGTTCGAGCAGCAGCAGCATGAGGCGATGCCAGGGCAGGAAGACCGGCCCACTGTGCGCGGCGTTGCGGTCGGCTTGTCCGGGTGGGGTCATCTGCCCCATGGCCAGGTGGTGCCAGACGGTGAACAGGTCGTAGGTCGAGACTTGCCGGGCCGGGCCTGCGATGCCGATATCGGCCGTGGTGGTGCCGAGGAACTCGGCCTTGAGGGCGAGAACACCCGACACGAAGGCATCCCTCGCTGCCTGGTCGGTGACGATGTTGCGCCGGATCGAGGCCATCTCAGGCGCCGCCCCCGTGATCGTGATGGTGCGGGTCCGGCCCGCGCTCGTCCGGCTGGACGGGCGAATCCGAGCTGAACTCGTCGCCGAAGACGTCGATGGCCTTCTTGACCAGGCCGATCACCGACGGGAAATCGCGGGTCGGCAGACCGTGGTAGTGCACCCGGCCGGCGTTGTCGACGGTGAGGTGCACGTCGAACGGCCGGCCGTCCACAGTGATCTCGTAGGTCGTCCACACCTCGATCTCGTGGCCCTGATACGACGCCCGGCGGACCGAGGCCATCTCGCCGCCGTGATGCTCGTCGGCAGCGTGCCGCAGCTCCTCCGCATTGGCCGCGAGCGCCGCCCGCAGTGCGTCCGGCCGGCTCGCCGCCGCCAGTTCCGTGTAGCCCAGGTCCATAGCGGTCACCTGCTTCCTACCACCCTATCGACGGTGGTCGGCAGACGTTACGCACGCCCGTGGGCGCCCGGCGTGGGTAGCTCATGACGGATGTCATCGCGGGATAGTGGACCGGCGCATGCCATCGCGTGACTGTCGGCGCTACCGCGGCCCGGCGCCGGCTCGGAGCATCGTCGGCATGGTCAGCACGGTGATCGAGGCCGAAAGGTGGCGGACGGCGTGGGAGGATGAGAACGACATGTCGGAGTCCATCGGGTCGGAGCCGGTCGGCGAGCACAGCATCGGAGACCGGGGTCGGGTAGGCGTGGGTGACCCGGACCGCCCTGCGCTGGGCTGGACCGAGATCGTCGTCGGGGTGGCTGCCTTCGTGCTGCTCAACGCCCTGGTCATCGGTTCACTCATCGCGTTCGTGGGCGCGACCCCGCCGATCCTCCTCGCCGTGCTCGCTTCCGCTGTCACGGCGTTGGGCGCTGTCGCCATCGCCGCCGCGCTGCGGGTGCGCTCGATCACGGCGCTCGGGGTGCGGGCCGTGTCCTGGCGGTGGGTGTGGCTCGGCGTCGGGGCCGGCGTCGTGGCCTGGTTGATCAACCGGGGAGTGATCCTCGCGTACATCGCGATCACCGGGGACACCACCAACCCACAGCAAGGGCTGGCGGAGGCCGCCTCGGGATCTGTCGCGGGGCTCGTCGGCATGCTGGCCCTCGGCTCCGTGCTGGTCCCCCTCGGCGAGGAGCTGCTGTTCCGGGGCGTGATCTACGGAGGGCTGCGCCGCTACGGCGTCGTGGTGGCCACCCTCGGCAGCGCCGCCGTGTTCGGCCTCGCGCACGGCATCAGCGTCGTCCTCGCGGGCGCAGTGGTCGTCGGGGTGATCACCGCACTGGTCTACGAGTGGTCGCGCTCGATCTGGCCCGCGGTGGTCGCCCACGGAGTCAACAACGCGATCATCTTCCTCACCGCAGCCGTCCTGCTCGGGTGAACCTCAACGCACCGGTTCGAGCGCGGCGACCGGTGCGCCGTGCTGGCCCGGCCACCATCCGGCGGCCGTCCCCGCGGTGATCGCGGCGCCCCGGGCCACCGCCTCGCCCGCGGCCGAACGCAGCACGGGTAGCTGCAGCAACGTGGCCTTGGCCCGCAGCCACGGGTCACTGGCGCTGCCACCGCCGAACACGACCGTCCGGTGGGAAGGTCCGAGCAGGCTCGTCACCCGATCGGCCGCGGCCGCGGTGCGGGCGGCCAGGGCGTGGAGCAGACCGTTCCAGATCTCGCCCGGTGATCCGGGCGGCAGCTCGGGCTCCGTACCCGCGTCGACGCTGGCGCGCAGGGCGGCGACGTCGACCTCCGCCGCCGCCTCGCCGGCCCGCTCAGCCAGCTCGTCGAGGTCGCGGGGAGCGCGACCGAGGACGCGGGCGACGGCGTCGAGGATCAGGCCGGCGCGGGCGGCGCTCGACAGCACGACCCACCCTGCGCCGCCGGGGCGCACGGTGACCGCGAGCCGCAGCGACAACGACCGCTCGATATCGGGCACCTCGCGGTGGCGGCGCAGCACCGTCTCGGCCGTGCCCACCGAGTTGACGAGGTCGTCCTCTCGTGCCGCGATCCCCTCGGCCCCGGCGAGGTGGTCATGGCCGGCGATCGTGACCGGGACGCCCTGCGGAAGACTCGACCAGGCCGCCCCGGCCGCCGACACCCGACCCATGGCTTCCCCGGCGGCGTGCACCGGCGCGAACACGTCGACCGACAGCCCCAGCACCTCGGCAACCTCCGGCATGTAGGCGCGGGCGGCCACGTCGTAGCAGCCGGTGCGGGCGGCGAGGGAGTGCTCGGTGGCCTGCTGCCCGGACAGCTCGAACAGGCACAGCTCGGGCACTCCGAGCCACCGGCTCGGCGCGCGGTCGGCGTGCGCGAGCACCCAGCCGAGCTTGGCGACCGACGAGACCGTGCGCAGCCGCTGGCCGATCCGCGTCGCCAGGCCGTCGCCGAACTGCCGATGCAGGCGCTCGACGGCCTCGCCGCCCCGGGGGTCGTGCCACGCGATGATCGGCCCCATCGGCTGCTGCCGCCCGTCGAAGGGCGCGCCACTCTCGGCCATGCCGGCGACACCGACGCCGGCCACCAGCCGCCGGTCGGGGCCCAACCCGGCCAGCACCTCCGCGAGCGCACCCCGGAAGGCGTCGACGGTCATGTCGACACCGTCGGGCGACGGGCAGAACGGGGTCTTCGCCGTGGCGAAGCCGCGCGCCTCGCCGGCGCGGTCGAGCAAGACACCCTTGATCCTGCTGCTGCCGACGTCGAGGCCGAGCAGCAGTGGCTCCTCGGCGGTCGAGACGGCGGCCGGCACCCCGCGACGATAACGTCGGGCGCTGCGTCAACGCGGCGTTCGGGCAATACCGTTGCCTCGACGCCGCGCCGGCGCAGCGCCGCAGCGCCGTCAGCGGCGCAGCGCCGTCAGCGGCGGGGGTCCCAGCGGAAGGTGCGGGTGGCGGCGACCACGCCGATCACGACCCATGCGGCCAGGAACCCGATTGCCGGCAGGGCGCCGGAGAGCTGGTCGAGCAACGGGCCGTCGCCGCTGTAGCCGCGGCGCACCAGGTCCGCGAGCGCGCCGCCGGGGGTGGCGAGCATCCGCGCCGTCACCTCCGCCGGCGCGGTGGTGATCACCCAGATGCCGCCGGCGATGATCGCGACGAACAACGGGGTCGTCGTCAGCTGCGCGGTCTCCGCCGAGCGGGTCAGGCCGCTGGTGACCGCGGCGGCCACGCAGCACACCACGGACCCGCCGAGCACCGCGAGCGCCAGCAGCGCCACGTTCGTAGGCGGCGGTGCGCCGAGCGCCACCAGGATCCCGAGCAGCAGGATGGCCTGCAGCGCCCCGAGTGCGAGGAACGGGCCGAGCAGGCCGGCGAGGATGGCGGCATCGGGCAGCTCCCCGCTGCGCAACCGCTTGAGGTACAGCGCCTGGCGGCGTGCGGTCAGCGACGTGGTGGCCCCGGCGTAGACCGCGAGCCCGAGCATCGCGATGATCTGCAGCGCCGCCGCCCCCGCCCAGCCCCCGCGGGTCAGGCCGTCCGCGTTGAGCGCGAGAAGGCCGCCGAGTGCCAGCGGCATGACCAGGGCGGTGGTGGCGACCACGCGATTGCGCACCAGCAGCCGGGCCTCCGCGCCCGCGAGAGTCACGGCACCGCGCAACGGGCTGATCGTGTCGGTGGTGATCGTGTCGGTGGTGATCGTGTCGGTGGTGATCGTGTCGGTGGTAGTCGTCTCGGGGGTGATCATGCCGCAACCTCCTGTCGTTCGTCGGAGCGCCCTTGGGTGCGGACCGCGCGGAAGACGTCGTCGAGCGAGGCGTGCCGTGCGACCAGGCGGCGCAGCGCCACGTCGTGGTGCTGCGCCCACGCCAGCAAGGTGGTCAGGTCCTGCTGCAGCGCCGTGCTGCGCAGCGCCACCGCGGCACCGTCGTGCTGCGCCGCGGCGGACAGCACCGGCAGCGGTGGAGCGGGCCGCCCGAGCTCGAAGGAGATCCGCGCGGGCTGGGCGCCGACCACCTCGGCGACGGTGCCGCTGACCGCGATCCGGCCCTCGTGCATGATCGCCAGCCGGTCGGCGAGTGCCTCGGCCTCCTCCAGGTAGTGCGTGGCTAGAACCGCTCACCACGGCATGCGCGAGTGTGGTTTGTGCAGGTGGTGACACACCGTCGGTCGTGCACTATCCCCTACCAGTAGGCGGCCCCAAGGCCGGTATACACCACCGACCCGGGGCCTTGACGGGAGACGAGGTCCCGCCCATGCACAGCGTGTCAGACACCATGGTCGAGGACGGTGTCGGTGTCCGCGTCGGCGACCACGTCCTGCTAGTCGTCAGCTCGAGGCTCACGGCACCGCAGCGGCGGCAGGTGGCAGCAGACCTGGAACGCCTGCTGCGGCTGTCAGGAGGCGACTCAGCGGGTGCGGTGCTGCCCGCCGGTGCCGCCGCACAGTGGTCGCCTTCGGTGGGGGTCCCGGGACCGCCACCGATTCACCTGCGGGAATGGTCCCGGTGACCGGGTCGCTGCCCGAGGGTGAGCGCGAGCGCTACCGCAGCGGCATCACCGCGAAGTTGTTCGGCGGCGGCGGGTACTGCACCCTGCTGGTGATCGGCACGAACCGGAGGGTTCTGCTGCTGCACCACGGCGCCACCGACACCGCTGCGGAGCTGACCGGCCACGAGGCCACGGAGTTGGCGGACTGCCTGTCGACGGCCGCGCAGACTGCGGCTCAGTAGGCGCCGTCGAGCATTTCCATGCGCCGGATCGCGTTGCGCACGTCCTCCCCGTCGACCGAGGTGGCGTTGATGTTCACCTGGTAGAGCTTCGTGACGCCGCCGAGCCCGGCCTGGTCCATCACTTCACGGGCGCGGCGCGGCTTGCCCAGCGGAACGATCGCCTCGGCGCCGTCCTCACCGAGCGTCGCCATCGTCGGGCCGGTGACAATCCCACCGTCGGCGTACCCGCCCGGCCGGTTGTACGCGGACGGCAGGCTGCCGTAGCGGGACAGGGCGTAGCGCATGGACGCCGCCACATTCGCCCCCGGGTGCCACACATTGTTAGGCAACCTAGGGTGCCGGAACGCCCGGAACGTCGGGTCGATGACCTGCATCAGCCCCTTAGACGGGGTGCCCCGGCGGGCGTTCACATCCCAGTTGTTGATCGCCCGCGGGTTCCCGCCGGACTCCTGGTTCATGCGCCGCAGCGTGATCCCGGTGTGCCCCAGCGGCTGACCCACGAGGCGCAGCATCTGCTGCACCAGCGGCCGCCAGCGCTGCACCCCGGCCCCGCCCGGATCCGATGCCCCGTCGACCTTGTCGGCCTCCCCCAGCATCCAGTTCAGCAGCGAGTCGCGGGACTTGGTGGCCACACCGCGGCCCATGTCCTTGAACGCGGGCGGCGCCTTCGGCAGCCCGTCTATCAGCGGGTTGGTGATGCGCTCGAACGCGCCGCGGATCTGGTCGCGGACGAAGTTGAACGCGCCACGGAGCCCGCCGCCGATCGCACGAAGCGCCGGGTTCCCGACCATCGCGAGGTTCTCCTGCGCCCAATGCACATGGTCGAAGTGGTCGGCTCGGGTGGCCGCGTTGTAGCGGTGCGGCCGCCCGTTGAGCAGGTTCGTGCCCGGGGTGTAGATCAGCTGCGTCGAGTTGGGCCAGCCCTTCGCGAGATAGCGGTTGATGCCGGGCAGGTTCCCGACCAGGTCGACGGCCTTCCCCCGCCCGTGATAGCCGCTGTCGCCGGGCCGGTACGCCGAGGACACCCGCGCACCGGATGGGCGGGCGGCCAGCGCCAGGGCCCGGTCGACGACACCACCGAACGCGAACGTGGCCAGGTGGCGGGGCAGCACATCGAGCCCGAACCGGTCGGCGACCTCCGCCAGGATCCCCGTGGACCGCTGCCGCTTGCTCGCCGCTAGCGGAATGTAGGCCTCACCGGCGGTTTCCGGCTCACTCCAGATCCGCAGCGGACCCCCAGCCTTGGTGATCTGCGCCTGATGCTGCTCGTGGATACCGCCACGAGCCCACCGGAACTCCGGGACCTTGTTGGCCTTGTCGACCCCGGGCAGCAGCCCCGCGGCCCAGTTCCAGGCCCGCAGAATCCCGTTGTTGAACACGGTGCGGATCACCGCGTTGATCGGCCGGGCGAGCAGCCCGCGCAGCTGGTCCCACTTACGGCCCACCCAGTCCACGATCTCCCGGAACCGGTCGCGCACCCACCGCAAACCGCCCACCAGCGCGTCCCAGGCGGGTCGGATCACGTTGCGCCACACCGCCCGGATCCCGACCCCCATCGCGTTCCACCGGTCCCCGATGCGCTGGAAGATCGGGCGAAGCACGTTGTTCCACAAGAACTGTAGGACGGCCACCAGCGCATCCCACGCCGGTTTGATGACGTTGCGCCACGCCCACCCGATCCGGTCCGCGTTGGCGCGGAACACCCCCCCGATGAAGTTGAACACCGGCTTGAGCACGTTGTTCCACAACCATGTGGCCACCGCGGCGACCGCCCGGAACACCGCGTTCACGATGTTGCGGAATGTCTCGGAGTTCTTGTAGGCGTAGATGAGCCCGCCGACCAGCCCCGCCAGCGCGGTGATCACAATGCCGATCACGTTCGCCCGCATGGCCGCGTTCAACGCGATGACAGCGAGCCGTAGCCCCTTCACACCGGCGATCACCGAACCGATGACCTTCATGGCCAGCAGCGCGGTCAGCATCCCCCCGAGCACCGACACTGTTGCCTCAACCGCCGTCCGGTTCTCCCGGAACGCCCGCACCACCGCGTCGATGGTGGGCTTCAGGTTGCGGTTCAAGAATCCCGCCAGCTCGGTGACCTTCGGCAGCAGGAACCCGCCGATCGCCTGCGTCGCCAAACTGATCGCCGACCGCTTGAACGCCTCGATCTGCTGCGCCGCGTTCTTCTGCGACTCGGTGAGCCTGTTGGAGGCGCCCTCCACGTTCCCGAGGGACGCGACCGCCTCCGACGGGTCCAACGCGAACAACGCCTCCCCGGCGTTCTCCCACACGCTGCCGAACAGCTCGGTGGCGACCCGAGCGCGGCGGGTGGGGTCCTGAATCGCCCGCAGCTTGTCGAAAATCTGGTCCAGGGCGGCCTGCGCCCCCGGCCCCCCCGCCGAGATAGCGGCGGTGGCCTGCGACGCGTTGATCCCCAACATCTGCATGCCCTTGGCTGCCTCACCGGACGAGATGCGGATGTTGAGCTCCGCCAAGCTGTCGCCGAACACGTCGGTGTTGCGGCCACCGGCCGCCAAACCTTGGTTGATCAGCCCGAAGAACTGCTGCCCGGACAGACCGAGTGTTTTGATGCGCTGCGGGTACTCGGTGAGCGTGTCGCCCAGGTCCGTGGCCCGGTCCCCACCGGTCTGCAGCAGCTTAGTGACCGAGTCCAGCGCCTTCTGCGGCTTGGTGCCGAACGCGCGACCCACCCCGCCGATGGCGGTGGTGATCTCCCCCGCCGACACCCCGAACGTGTCGGTCAGCACCGTCACGTTCCTGACCAACGGCTCGAGGTTGACCGCCTTGACTGAGACGTTGGCGTTCTGCACGAGCCCGCGGACCGCGTCGTGCACCGCGCCCAGATTCTCCCCCCAGCCCTGGGAGTACACCCGTCCGGCGACAGCCCCGGCGCGCTTCGCGTCCCTCCCGACCAAACCGAGCTGACCGGCGAGTTTCGCGTTGGCGCCCTCCACGTTGATCGCGTTCGTCAGGGCGGCGCCCACAGCCACACCGGCGGCGGCACCCGCGGCGGCAGCGATCTTGACGACCTTCTGCCCGAACGAGCGGATCTTCGCGGTGCCCTGGTCGACCGACTTCTCAAGGTCCGAGGTGTCGCCAATGAAGTTGACCCTCAACGTCTTGGCCATGCTCGCCCTCTCAGCTAGTCACGAAGGGGTGCAGGCAGCCCCGACCGGCGGGAAGGACCAACCGCCCCCGGCCGGGGTGCCCGCTCGAGGTGCGCAGACCGGGGCCCGAAGCGACCGCTTGGATAGGTCCCGGCCCGCACACCACGTTCGGCGGGGCGCAGGCCGGCGGGCCCGGCGGGACCCTTGAGTGCCGGCCTTCCTTCCGATCCGGGGTGAAAGGAACCAAAGCCCCCGGCGGGTGAGGTTGACGCCCCACGACCATCACTGTCAGGCAGCGGCCTGCGCGAGGTGCTTGATCGCCCCGGAGCCGTCCACCAGACGGCCGTCGAGCCGGTGCAACACCCGGAACCACACGGTGTCCGTGTCGAACCCGACATCGTCGGACCGTTCGAACCGCAACCCGGACACCTGCCGGATGTAGTACGCCGAGAAGTCGCCGAACAGGATCGTTTTAGCGTCCGCCGCGGGCTCATCCACATACGGGTCGATCACCACCGGCCGGCCCAACAGCCGCAACACACCACCGTCGGCGATCGGACCCACCAGGTAGTTGTCGTCCGCGTCCTTCAACTTGCGGATCTTCGCCCACATGCTGTCGGTCATCAGCCACGTCCCCCGACCCCGGTACTCGGGGATAACCGTGAAGAACATGTCGATCACCTCGTCGGCGGTGACAGTGTCCGTCGCCGCCGCGGTCACACCCAACGTGGACGCACCCAGCAGCCCCTCAGGTTCCCCGGAGCCCGACCCGGACACGAAGTGCTCGCCACTGAGGTTCCCGACCGCACGCCCGAACGAGCGGGCCAGATACCCCACAAGATCCACCGACGTGTCCGTCAAAAGCTCGTTCGTGACCTTGATCAGGCTGCCGTACTTGAAGCTGCCCAGGGTCACCGTGTCGAACTCCGGGTCGTCCTCGCCGATCGTCGCCCCTTCGGAAACGATCGCCGCCGTCCCATGCCCGGTGGTTTTCGGCACCGCCAAGTCCTCACCACCGGAGGTGGTCAACACCGTCGGCCCGGCCTGCCGCACCCCCGAAGTCTCGATCATGTGCTCGTACAACCTGGCCACGAACGAAGCCGGGGCGGTGTCTCCACCCTCGCTGCCGGTGCCCACGGTCAGGGAACGCGCCTCCGCGGCCTCGGACAGGTCCACGTTGAACGTGGCCCGGTGCCCTTCCTCACCGCGCGCGAACGCCGCGAACCCCTCGTCCCGACCACGGGAGCCGCGACCAGCCACCCGCGGCGTGGCGTGCAGCTGCCGGAACGCCTCCTCCGCGGAGGCCTGCCGCCGATCGGCGGCGTCGAGCTCGCCGAGCCGCTCGTCCACATCGTCCTTGCGCTGCTCCACCCCGCCCGCAGCAGCAACATGCTCCGGAAGGTCCGCAAGTCGCTCATCGACGACCGTGCGGCGCATGACTGATGCTTCCCACAGTGCACGCTGCTGCGTCGACAGGTCGGGGCGCGGCGCGCCCTCCGGCGTCCTCATGTGGTCGATGGCCTGCGACAACACCTCACGCTCCGCGCGCAGCCTCGACGCAAGATCAGCGAAATCCGGGTTCACGTCTACTCCACTCCAAGATCAGCACAATGGGGGTCTTAGAGGGAGCCCGGGGTTTCCCGCACCGACAGCTACGGTGCCTGCGGCTGACGACGATCTTCGTCAGCGGTCCCTACGCGTTCAACTCACCCGTCAACGGGCAGCGTGGTTGTCGACCTGCGCTCCACCGTCGCACCGATCATCCTACCGGTCCGTCCCGACAAAACCCGGGCCCGACGCGCCGTCGTCCTCGAGCGCCCGCAGCAGCTCCCCCTCCGCCGCTATCACCTCGCCGGCCAACGCTGCGAGCTCGGCCCACGCCGCCGCGAGCCGGTGTTCACCCACACCCACCATGCGGTCCCGCACCTCGGCCGTTGACAGCATCACTACCCGCCGGTCCGACGGCGAACACGCCTCGAGCGCGGCCGTCACAGCACGGCCGGCAGGGAAGGGACAGCGGCCGATCATCCGGACCGTGCCCGCTAACTCGGCAACCGCATCGTTCACAGCCGCCAGGTCCGCCCAACCGTTGCTGAGAGCGCTCAGCAGTGCCGCCCGCTCCTCGCCCTGCACCGACGGCAGCTCGTCGGCCTGCAGCCGACTCAGCGCCCGCGCAAGGCCTAGGTCACTCATCGCTACCACCTGTCACAGAGAGAAGGGGAAACCGCCGCAATTCAACGTAGGGAGAGAAACGGGGGATTGCGCGGTCGTCCGAGGCTGCTGAATAAAAAACCCGTTGTGTCATCGGACCGCATCGCACCGTCACTCCGTCACCGCCGCACCGTCACCGCGTCGCGTACCGGGCAGTTTGCGGAGCTTGAGGTGGGTGACCTCGTCGACCTTGCGGTAGCTCGGCCTCGTGTCGTAGGCATCTTCGCGGTGTCCGCGGCACAGCAGCGCGACGCCGTCGGGGTGTGCGGGGACTCTCCAGGCGCAGCCGTTGACGGCGCATCGCGACCACACGCGTTCGTCGGCTCGGCCTGGTCCGGGTGGGGTGAAGGTCCAGGCGTCGATGCGCTGCTCGGTGTCCACGTGTCTCCCTCGGTTGTCCACAGGGGTTGTGCACAGGTGTTGTCCACAGGGTGGGTGTGCCTGTGGATGGCGTGCACGGGCCAGTGATCCGCTCCGGCTGGACTGTCAAGTCGTTGACAGTTGGAAGGGGTACCGCAGCAGACAGTCGCGGATCTAACGAAGGACTTTACCGATATCGGCAATCTTGCCTCATCCGGTAAAAGGGATACGTATCCCAACTCCATCGTCCGCGGCCTGCGTGCGCAGGTGGTGCACCGGCGTTGGCCGTCGAGGGTGCACGTGGGCACCAGCTGCCCGCAGCCCGCGCACGGGGTGAGGTGCGGTCTCACGCCGAGCTCCTGCCGTTGTCGAGGTTGTAGGAGCGGGACACCGCCTCGCCGTGGCAGCGGCGGCACAGACCCCCGGCCGTGAGGGAGGAGCCGACCTTCCCGCAGCCCGAACATGCATCTGGACGAGGTGGTGACAACGTCTCCTCCGTCGGTGGTTCGGCCTCGGTGATCGCGTCCTCGCGCACGTGTACTTCCTTCTCTTCCTGGCTGGGTTTAGACCCAGACCTGTCCTGTCCCGTCCCGTCCCGGGTAACGGCGTTACGTCCCCGTCTCGTAACGGCGTTAGTAACGGCGTTATCCGGTTCCACGCGGTGCTTGCCTCTCCATCGGGCCTGCCTCCCCTTCGCTGTCTCTCTCGATGCCAGCACCTGCTCGCGGCTGCGCTGCTCGGTGATGTCGTGCATCAGCAGGTAGCCGTCCTCCGTCTCGCCCCACCAGCCGGCGGCCAGTAGTTCACTGACGGCGCGGTCGGCGTCTTGGCTGAA
Source organism: Pseudonocardiaceae bacterium (assembly GCA_009379815.1). Lineage (GTDB taxonomy): Bacteria > Actinomycetota > Actinomycetes > Mycobacteriales > Pseudonocardiaceae > WHSY01. The sequence continues at coordinate 32,369 of WHSY01000004.1, read as the reverse complement.
CGCGAACCGGCCGAGGTGGCGCATCGGGATGTGCCCGTCGAGGAGGAGCCGGTTGGACCAGCACAGCGCCTCGACGTGGGTGCGGACGGCCGCGTCTGACAGCTCGGCGCGCTCGCAGTCGTCGGGGAACTCGTCGCCTAGCTTGGTCCAGGTCATGGCAGCTTCCGCTTCGTCGTCACGCACAGTTCCTCCGCGTAGTAGGACGCGAAGGTTTCGATGTCCGGCACGGCGGACGCGGGCACCACCCAGCCACGCTGAGAGGTGCTATAGGTGATGTCCTCCTCGGCCACCAGGAGGTGCACGGTGCGCTTGCCGGACTTGCCGCGGACCAAGGCGAGGCCACGCTCCGGGTCGACCGTGATGAACAAGGTCGGCCCGCCGTCGCGCTTCACGACGCCTCCCCAGCCATGCGAAGCAGGATCTCCCGCTCAGACTCCTCGGCCACCCGCAGCAGCCGCAGCGCCTCGTGGTCGACCTTGTCGCTTATGCAGGCGTCGAGCCAGCGCCGCAGCATCGGCGGGTCGACCGCCTCGACCTCGACGGCCGGCCCATGCCACGGCACCAACCCGCCGGTCACCTTGTCTCGGTAGCTGGGCTTCTTCGGCGTGGTGCCGGTGAGCCCGAGCTGCTGCACATCGCCGAAGTCGACGGCGAGCCGCAGGAACTCGATGTCGACGCGGCCCGAGAACTCGACCAGCTTCGCGTGCAGGTTGGTCTCGATCTCGTACCCGGCCGGGTCGTGGTCACCCAGGTAGAAGATCGTCAACGGGCGGGGGTCGTCGCGGTACTGCACCGCCGCGCCCCACGCGAACGAGTCCGACGTCTGGCCCTTCAGCGGGTGCAGCGGCACGTCCCACTTCGCTGTGGTCGGGTACAGCACCCCGGCCACAGACTCCGACTCGCACCACACCTCGACGACCGACTCTGAGTCGCGCCACAAGGCCCGGCGGTAGGAGGCGCCGGCGTCGGCGAGCAGCTCCTCGACCGACCCCCACGTGTCCGGTTTCCGCATCCAGCGGCTTGAGTCCACGACCCAGTGCCAGGGGATGCGACCGGACCGGCGCATGTCGAGGATGGCGCGCTGCACCATGTTGTACCCGGAGTCGGTCTTGGCCACGACACCCCTGGTGGTGGCCCGGTAGTAGCAGAACCTGATGCCGGTGGGCTTGTTCTCCCTGACGATCTCGTACAGCGCGTCGTACCGGTGCTGCATCTCGGCCTTGGTCGCCCGCTGCCGTTTTACGTGGCCTCCCTCGTAAGCCGGTTCGGTCATGCCGCCGACCTCGTGTAGAGGCTGTCGGGAACGATCGGCTCGAGCCCGAGCTCGGCGAGGTGCACCCAGGCCAGCCGCCAGGAGGCGACCTCGCGGGCTGACCACCGGTCCGGCTGCGGGTGGCGCCACGGGTCCGGCTGCAGCCCGGCCACCGGCTCGAGCCGTCGGGACGTGTCACGACGCCGTCGCAGCTGTCGCCCGGGCGCGGTAGGATCGGGGCTGTCCCCCTCGCATGGGCTGCTTTCTGGAACCCCGTCGCACTGCCCGCGGCGGGGTTTCATTCGTCAGCCCCCGACCTGGCTCGGCGGGCCTTCGCGCTGGCGAACGCCGCCCGTGCCAGATGGGCGCGCCAAGCGCACTCGGTGCGGCGGGCTCGTTCCGCCTCGGGCAGCACCCGGTCGGGGTCGACCTCGTTCTCGAACTTGCGGCGCAGACCGGCCTGGGCGCGTGCGGCGTTGGCGGTGGGGTCCTCGTGTGCCCAGCGGGCTAGGGCTGCGATGCGGGCGCGCTGCGAACGCTGCTCGGGGGACAGTGCCATGGTTCCGGCTCCAGGGAACACGAACGCCGAGCGGCGACACCGGATCTGCCGGTTGTCGCTGCTCGGCGGTATTCCTCACCGGAAGCCGATCTGCCCGGCTGTGTTTCGCCGTTCGGGACGTCCTCCAACCCCACAGTGCACGTACCCGGTTGGTGTGGCTTCGTGGCCACGCCGTTCGGCTTTGGGTACGGGGTCCCGTCCCTAGCTGCTACTCACGTTCTGTAACGGTGAACACGATAGCATGGTGCGCCGACGGGTCCACGACGACCGACGGCTACAGGTCGACGATCGGCAAGGTAGCCGGCGTATCGCGTCAGTACGTCGGCCAGGTTCTCGGGCGAGAGCAGGATGCAAGTACTTTCACCCTGCCTGAGCGTCGCGCTGGGTCCACGACGACCGACGGGTCAGAGGTCACCGAGGTTGAGTCGGCGTGCCTCCTCGTGAGCCCGCTTCGCCGACGTGTCCCGCGAGTAGCGGTCCAGCATCTCCCGCCGTGTCCACCCGGCGGTGACCATCAGCCCCTGCTCGCTGCCCCCGGCCGCCAACCATCTCGAGGCGAACGCGTGCCGCAGCCGGTGCGGGTGGAACCCGGCGATGCCCGCAGCCGCAGCGCGGCGCCCCAGCGACCGGTAGGCGGCCTCATACGAGTAGCCGTAGCCCTTCTCCCCCAGCCACAGCGCGGGCCTGTCAGCGAGGACGTGGCGGCGCCGGGCGCGTATGTAGCGGTCGATGGCCGAACCGGTCGCCGGTCCGAACGCGACAGTGCGGGCCTTGCCGCCCTTGCCGCGGCGGACGGTGGCCAGCCCGCGCGCCAGGTCCACATCGGCGGTGGTCATCGCCACCACCTCACCGATGCGCACCCCGGTTTCGAGGCACAGCCGCACGATAGCCGCGTCGCGGCGATCACCCAGGCTCTTCCCGGAGCACGCCTTGAGCAGCGCGGTGACCTCGTCGTCGTCGAGCCCGACCACAAGCTGCTGGTCGAGCTTCGGGGGTTTCACACCGAGCAGCTCGTCCCGGGCGATCTCGTCCTCGGCAGCCAGCCACGCGGAGAACAGCCGAACCGCCAGTTGCCGCAGTCGAGCGGTGGACGGGGAGTTGCCGGCGTCGAGCACCGAGGAGGTGAACGCGGCCACCGTGTTCGGGTGCAGGTCGGGGTCGGCGCCGACCCGGGCGCAGTAGGTGAGGTACTGCTCGACGCCTTCCCGGTAGCAGGCGATGGTCTTGGTGGCCTTGCGTTCGGCCTTGAGCCGCAGCAGCCACGAGTCGAGCAGGGACCGCAGTTCAGCGTTATCTAGACGAGGCACGGCATGCTAGTGTAGCGTATAGCCGCGTAAGGCACGTTTCCCCTGGTCACAGCATGTTGGGCCAGGAGACCGTGTAACGGATAGTGCGTGGTCAGCAGCACCGACGCCCCGTCGGCGAGCAGCTCGCGCACCACGTCCCAGGTGTGGTGACGCGACTCCGGGTCGAGCCCGGTGGTCGGCTCGTCGAGGAAGAGCACGTCCGGCCGGGACAACACGGCCAGCGCCAGGTCGAGGCGCCGCCGCTCGCCGCCGGACAGCTGCCCGACCGCGACGTCGCGGCGGTGCCCGAGCTCGACGCGGTCCAGCGCCATCGCCACGTCACCACCGCGGCCGCGCAGCCGGCGCCACAGGTCGAGCGTCTCGACGACGGACAGCTCCGCGACGAAACCGCTGTCCTGCAACATGATCCCGACGCGCGACCGGACCGCGCGCCGCTCGGCACCGGGGTCGTGGCCGAGCACCCGCACGGTGCCCGCACTCGGGGCGCGCAGCCCCTCCAGCGCCTCCATGGTGGTGGTCTTGCCGGCGCCGTTCGTGCCGAGCAGCGCGAACAGCTCGCCCGCGCCGACCCGGAGGTCGATGCCCCGCACCGCCTCGAAGTCCCCGTAGCGGCAGCGCAAGCCCTGCGCCTGAATCACGGTTGTGGTCATGGCGGCAATGCTGGCCGGCGGGCCCGGGCCCGGGTAGGGCCGCGGCGTCACCGGAGGAGATGTGGCATCGCACGACTCCGCGATGACATCCGTCATGAGCCGCCGTGGAAGGGTCCGCGGACCGCGCGATCCTGCCTACAGTGGACGGCGTGACCGACGAGCCCGCGCCCGGCGTCCCGGGTCCCGGTGAGCGCGCGCCCGGGCCTGGCGTCGAGGCGATGCGGCGATACACGTGGTGGACGTTCGTCACCGTGGCGGCGGGTTCGGCGCTGCTGCCTGCGCTCGCGCTGGCCAACGTCGGGGCGCCGACACTGCTGCACACCGTGGCGCTGTCGGTGCTGCTGGTGGTCGCCACGGCGGTGCAGCTTCGGCTGGTCGTCGACGCGGTGCGCGCGCCGCACGACGGTCTGCGGCGCCCGGTGGAGGCCGGTGCGGGGTTGCTGGCCGCGGTCCTCGCCTGGTTCCTCGCCGCCCCGGTCTGGGATCTCGCATTGTGGTTGTTGGTCCCGGCCGCCATGGTGGGCGCGCTGGCGATCAGCGTGCAGCGGCGGCTCCGGTGGCCGGTCACGGCGGTCGGCGCGGTGCTGACCGCCGCGGCGGGCGTGGTGGGCGCGGTGGTGGTGGACGCGCCGACCGCCCCGGTCGCCCAGGGGCTCATCGCGATCATCGCGGTACCCATGTTCGCTGCGTTGAACGTCTTCCAGATCTGGTTCTGGGAGGTGACCCAGCGGCTGGACCGGGCCCGGCAGGCTGGGGCGGACCTCGCGGTGACCCGGGAGCGGCTGCGCTTCGCCGCCGACTTGCACGACCTGCAGGGCCACCACCTGCAGGTGATCGCGCTCAAGGGGGAGCTGGTATCGCGGTTGATCGACGCCGACGGCGCCGCCGCCCGGGCGCAGGCCGACGAGCTGGTCACCATCGCGCGCACCGCGCTCGCCGAGACCCGCGACATCGTGCAGGGCTACCGGCAGGCCGACCTGCACACCGAGGTGTCCAACGCGGTGCGGATCCTCGCCGCGGCCGGTATCGACGCCGAGGTCACCGGCGATACCAGGGCCGTCCCGGCGGCGTGGCAGCCGCTGTTCGGTGTGCTGGTGCGCGAGGGCACCACCAACGTGCTGCGGCACAGCCAGGCCACCCGCTGCGCGCTGCACCTCGACGCGGACACCGTCCGAGTCTGCAACGACGGCGCCACCGAGCCGAGTGCCCTCGACGGCGGGTCGGGCCTGGCCGGGCTGCGGGAGCGTTTCACCGCGGCAGGCGGTGACGTCGAGGCCGGCGCGACGGGCGACGGTGGCTTCCGGCTGGTGGGGCGAGTCCCGTGATCCGGCTGCTGCTCGCCGACGACGAGGACCTCATCCGCGGTGCGCTCGCCGCCCTGCTCGACCTCGAGCCCGACCTGCGGGTGGTGGCCCAGGCCGCCGACGGAGCCGAGGCGGTGCGCCTCGCCACCGAGCACCGGCCGGACATCGCGGTGCTGGACCTCGAGATGCCCGAGCTCGACGGCATCACCGCAGCCGAGCGGCTACGCGGTCACGGCGGCGCGGTCGTCATCGTCACCCGGCACGCCCGCCCGGCGGTGCTGCGCCGGGCGCTGGCCGCCGGGGTGCGGGGCTTCGTGCCGAAGACCACTCCCGCCTCCCGGCTGGCGTCGATCATCCGGGACGTGCACGGCGGTGCGCGCTACGTCGATCCGGAGATCGCGGCGAGCGCGCTCACCGAGCAGGACTGCCCGCTGACCGCGCGGGAGCTCGACGTACTGCGCCATGCCCGCGACGGTGACCCCGTGGCGGACATCGCGGCCTCGGTGCACCTCGCACCGGGGACCGTGCGCAACTACCTTTCCGCCGCGATGGCCAAGCTCGGTGCCGCGACCCGTCACGAAGCTGCCCGCCGGGCCTGGGAGGAGGGCTGGATCTGACCGACACGGCGGCGTTCGACCGTCACGATCGGCCCGTGATGAGATGATGAACCCCGGAACCGACCTGCATGGAGCCTCTCCCCCGATGAGCATCAACCCGGTGCGGCGGACCGCCGTGAGCGTGGCCGGTGCCCTGCTGTGCCTGGTCGGTATCGCACTGCTCGTCCTGCCCGGACCTGGTCTGCTCGTGGTGCTGGCGGGCCTCGTCGTGCTGTCCACCGAGTACGAACGGGCCCACCGACTGCTGCGACCCGTACGCCTGCGGGCCCTGCAGGCCGCCGAGGTCAGCGTGGCGTCGCCGGTGCGGCTCGCCGGCTCGGTGCTGACCGGCCTCGTGCTGATCGGGCTCGGCATCGGCTGGATCGTCGTCGACCGGCTGCCCCTCAGCGGTATCGTAACCGGCTCGAGCCTGATCCTGGGCGGGGTCGTGCTGCTCGGGTTGCTCGGCTACAGCGCGTGGCACGTGCACCGGGATGCCCGGCTGCAGCGGCGCCGGTCGGCGGTCGGCGTCAGCGCGGCCACCCGGAAGGGCCCCCGCAGCAGGCCGGACGGCTGACGCACCGGCGCGCCGCCTCGACGACCTCGCACCCTCGACGAACTCGCAACCTCGACGAACTCGCAACGGGCGTGCCGGTAGGCGGGGGCGGCCGGTGTCGGTCGCCCCCGCCTGGTGTTGGTGTCTCAGAAGGGCGGGGGCTCGTCGTCGGGTGGCGGTGGTTCGGGCGGTGGTTCGGGCGGTGGCTCGGGGTCGGGTACGTGGAAGATGCCGTCGTCGGGGTCGTCGTCGGGTGGCCACACCGGGGGTGGGGCCCGGTCGCGGACGAGGGGGTCGGGCAGCGGGTCGATGATCGGCGGCGGGCGAACCCAATAGGTGTGTCCGAGACGGCTGGTCCAGCGGAAATGCCCCGGTTGAGGCTGATCGAGACGCCACCCACCCTCGTCCTTGAGCCGATGATCATGTCGACATCCGGCACCGAGGTTGATCTCGATGGTGGCTCCACCATGGGCGTGCTGGACGGTGTGATCGGTGTCGGTCTCCACCGCAGGGACCCGACATCCGCGAAAAGTGCAGGTGCGGTCGCGGATCTGCAGCTGCCGGAGCAGCGCGGCCCCGGGGGTGCGGCGGGCGGCATCGCCGCCGAACCGATCGCCATCGCCGCCGTCCCGGTGCGCGGCGTACTGGCGGGCCAGGTCGGCGACCACACGCGCCCAGCCACCCAGCCCGGCCGGGTCCTCGGAGGCTAGGGCCACCAGGACCGTCGCAGGGATCTGCAGCTCCACGATGCCCCCGCACCTCCCCGCTGCGGGGTGGCCCCGGCCGCCAGTCGGACGCGCCCGGGTCAGGCCCGCGCACACGAGCTGCCCGTCGGCGTCAGTGACCGCGAACCGCCACTGCCCACCGGCCAGCGCCGCGGCCACATCCCGGCCCAACGCCGCGGGCACCGGCCCCCACCCGGCCAACTCGGCCGGGTACTCGTCGCGACCCAGCAGCGTCGACAGCCGCACCCGCAGCTCATTGCCGACGGGCACGCCACCGCGTGTGCTCGCCCGCGCAGCGCCGCCGCCGGGCGCAGCGTGCTCGGGCTCTCCGCCGCGCCCACCGCCGGACTCGTCACCGCAGGCGGTGTCACCACCGGGCGCAGGCTCGGGGTCGGTGGCGGGGTCGGTGGCGGGGTCAGCTGTGTTCGTGTCGGGCTCGCCGCTACCGGACGGTGCGGCGAGCAGCCGCTCGAGAAGGGCGGCATCATCGCAGCCTGCGTAGCTGCCGTCGGTCATACCCAGGAACAAGTCCGCCCGGATGTGATCGATCGGATCCGGGTGCCCGGCGCGCTTGGCGGCCATGGCCAGCGCGTGAATACGCGCGCTGGCCGCCGCCACCCGGTCGACCGGCATATTGAGTCCCGATAGGTTCGCCGACCCGTCCTCGTTGCGGTAACCGACGACCTTACGGTCGGCCACGGCCTGCTCGTAGCGCCGCTGCGCCCATTCCGGATCGATCGCGATCGCGGCCTTCTTGACCTGCTCGATCAACTGCCCCGTGGTCCACTCACCCACGCGCTGCAGCACGGCGTCGCACAGCGCCCGCGCCTGCTCACCGCTGAGCTGCATGGTCCACTCGGACAGGATTCGCGCCCGCGGCACATCAACCAGCCCTGCCTGCAGCGCCGCGTGCACCGCCGGCAACCGGGTCAACAAGTCGTAGGCCAGCGCGAACTGCACCTCGGCAGACCGGCGCGTCAACACCAGCGCCGCCCGGATCTCGTCGGCGGAGAACTCATCCGGCACCGCTCGGCGCGGCAGCTCATCGTCGGGGCCGATGTCGCACAACCCGACCTCGACCATCGTGGCCATCAACTCTGCCTGCTCGTGGCTGACCTGCCGATACCGCGCCTTGAGCACCTCCACACCGTCGAACCCGGACAGCCGCGACCGGTCGATCCCCGCCAGCACCGCTGCCAGCTGCGGGCCGGGCGCCATCTCCGCCAAGCCCTCGGGAAGCTGCTGCCTACGCGACATGGCGACACGCTATTACCCACCACCGACAGAATCCGGGCCTCGCGGCGGGCGGCCGACCAAGCAACCATTCGGACAACACCGGCACGATGTCCATGACCTTGCCTACCCCTGTCGGTCGGGTACTGCGGACCGACAGGGCGCTGCCCGTCGTGATGATCTGTCCTCGTTCCGACCTGACTGCGCGACATGAGACCTGACTGGGAGACATGACTGCCATGGCCCTGTTACGCCTCAGATGTCGCGCACGCGCCGTTGCCGTGCTGGTCGCCGGCACCGCGTTCGGCCTGCTGCTCGCCCTGGTCGAAACCGGCTGGTCGCCGCTGCGGACGGTCGACCGCAGCGTCGCCCACCAGCTCAACGAGTGGATCTCCGGGATGCCGGCCGTCGTCGCGGCGCTGCAGGTCGTCACCTGGCTCGGTGACCCGGCCGTGATCGCGTCGCTGCTGGGCCTGGCCACGGTCCGGCTGCTGACCCGTCGCCGGGTCCGGCTCGCCTGCTACGTCGTGGTGACCGGGATCGGTGCGGCGATCCTCGCCGAGACCGTCAAGGAACTGGTGGAACGAACCCGCCCGCTGCTCGCCGAACCGGTCGGTGTCGTGGACGGTGCGAGCTTCCCGAGCGGTCACGCGCTCGGCTCGATGGTCGGCTACGGGGTCCTGCTGCTCGTCTTCCTTCCCGCTGTGCCGCGCCGCGCCCGGCCGCATCTCGCCGTCGGCTGCGGCGTGCTGGTGCTGGTCGTCGGCTTCACCCGCGTCGCCTTGGGTGTGCACTTCGTCTCCGACGTGCTTGCCGGCTGGCTGCTCGGCCTGGCCTGGTTGGGGCTGACCACCGCGGCGTTCGGGCACCGGCGAAGGCAACCGGCTACCCGGGCCGGCTGAGCTCGGGGGCAAGCTCGCCGAGCGCGGTCACCGTGTGGTCCGGCGGTGTGAAGTAGTCCGGGTAGGCGACGCCGGTGCGGTTGACCCACGCCGTGCGCATCCCGGCGCGGGCTGCACCGTCGGTGTCCCAGGGGTGGACCGCCACCAGCAGCATGTCGGCGGGTTCGGTCCCGCACGCCTTCGCGGCGTAGTCGTAGGCGCCTCGGGAGGGCTTCCACACCCCGGCGTCCTCGACCGAAAGGAGCTGCCCGAACTCCTCGCGGATCCCGGCGGCCGACAGCAACTGCTCGGCAACCTGGGTGGATCCGTTGCTCAGAGTCACCAGTCGACGGCCGGTGGCGCGCAGCGAACGTACCCCGGCCGGTACGTCCGGATGGAGCGGCAAGCTCATGAAGCCGGACATCACGTGCTCGACGGCCGCGTCGAGCTCCCGGTTCAGCGAGAACCCGGCGAGCACGGTGCGCAGCGTGCCCGCACCGAGCACGGCGAAGCGCTCCTGGCTGCCGGCCGCGGTCAGCGCGAACCCGTCCCGAAGCAGGGAGGCGAACCACACCCTCGACAGGTGCTCGGGCGCGCCGATGTCGGCGAACCTGCCGGCCATGGGCGACATGTCCGACAGGGTCTCGTTCACGTCGAAGGCGACCACCGAGGGCGCTGGGGGCATCTGCTGCTCCTCGCCGGTTCAGAACAACCGTGGGCTGTAGCCGCGGCGGTTGTAGGCCAGGCGCGCGATGGAGTGCACGTCGGGGTCGTCGTTGTCGTCGACCCGGTCGAACTGAGCTCCGACGCGGGCCGCGGCGCGGTTGCAGAACGAGGTGGCGATGTAGCGCTCCTGCCCGGAGGCCTCGACGCCCTGGTCGGCGAACAGCGCGGTGGTGCGCGAGATCGTGGCCACCTGGGCGTAGATGTCCGACGCGGCCGCCGCGATGCGCTTCTGCTGGCGTTGCCGTGCCTGCACGTCGTCACCATAGAGGCGCAACAGCTTCTCCGCGGTGTCGCGCAGCTGCCCGACCTGGTCGGCGACCTGCCCGGCCTGGCGCCGCAGCGTGGGGTGTGCGGCCTCGAGGCGATCGGGGCGGACCCCACGGGCGAGCCGTCCGACGACGTAGTCCGCGATGGTGCCCAGTGAACGCAGCGGATCGGACAGGCTCAGATGCTGCAGGTCCGAGACCTCCTCGCTGACGGCCTTGAGCCCGGACAGCGCGATGAAGGCCGACAGCACGTCGTTGGCGCCCTCGAAGATCGGGAACACGCGCGTGTCACGCAGCGTCTTGGCCAGCGGCGAGCCCCCCATGTAGGCCTCGCCGCCGGCGAGTTGGAACACCCGGTTGACCGCGTACCACATGTACTCGGTGGCGGCGACCTTCGCCATCGCCGATTCCACCGAGTAGTCCTCGACCCCGCTGTCGACCAGCCCGGTCGTCAGATACGACATCGACTCCAGGCCGTAGAGGTAGGACACCATCCAACCGACCTTGTCCTCGACGAGCTCGAAGTCGGCCAGCGGGCGCCCGAACTGCTCCCGCTCGGTAGTGTGCACGATGGCTTGCTCGACGAGTCGCTTGGCGCCGCCGACCACGCCGGTACCCAGCGACATCCGCCCGTTGTTGAGCGTGTGCATCGCGATCCGGAAACCGTCGCCCGGCTCACCGAGCAGGTTCTCGGCGGGCACGCGCACGTCACGGAACCGCACCCGGCGCAGGTCGTTGCCCCGCAGGCCCAGGGTGTCGTGGCGCTCGGCGGCGTCGACCCCGTCGAAGCCGCCCTCGACGATCAGCGCGACGTGGCCCTGCTCGGACCGGGCGAAGACGCACAACACGTCACGGCCGCCGTTGCCGATCCAGCGCTTCTCGCCGTTGAGCAGCCACGACCCGTCGGACTGCCGTTCGGCGCGGGTGGTGATGTGATAGGCGTCCGAACCGGCGCCCGGCTCGGTCAGCGCGAAGCCCGCCAGCTTGCGCCCGGCCGCGAGATCGGGCAGGTAGCGGGCCTGCTGCTCCGCGCTGCCGAACAGGTGGATGGGTTTGCATCCGATCGACTGGTGAACCCCCATCACCACCGACAGCGAGGAGTCGTAGCCGCCGAACTCCTCCATCACCCGGCAGTACCCGGTCTGCGACAGCCCCTGCCCGCCGTACTCCGGGGAGATGTAGAGGCCGAGCAGCCCCCGCTCGCCGAGGCCCTTGATGATGTCGTCACCGACCCAGCGCTGCTCCTCGACGCGCTGCGGGTCGTAGTAGGTGTCGAGGAACTCCCGGCCGTCGGTGATCAGCTGCTCCACCCGACGCAGCTCGGCGCGCTCCGGCCGCGGGTAGGGGAAGACCATCTCCTCCTGCAGCCGCCCGGTGAACAACGCCTTGGCGAATGACGAATCGCGGTCTCGTGCCTGTTCGCTCACCCCGTCCACGGTCGTCGCTTGATCAGCGTGCCGCAACCCGGTGGCGGCCGTCACCGTAGCCGGGCGGGACCACGGGGTGGCCGACGTGGTATGCCAGGAGGCTGGGGTGTCCCGCCCCGGTGACTGGAGGAGGCATGTGCCCGTGATCGCAACGACGGACGATCCGACGGCGGACTGGACCGAACCGGGTGTCTTCGAGGTGGCGCCCGGCGTGCACCGGATCCCGCTGCCGCTTCCCACCGACGGGCTGCGCGCGGTCAACGTCTACGCCGTCGACGACGGCGACGGGCTGGTCCTCATTGACTCCGGCTGGGCGATCACCGAGGCCCGTGAGCAGCTCGGCAAGGCGCTGGCCGCGCTGGGTTGCGGGCTCGGCGACGTGCGCCGGTTCCTGGTCACCCACGTGCACCGCGACCATTACACGCTCGCGGTCACGTTGCGCCGCGAGTTCGGCAACCGGGTGAGCCTCGGGATCGGCGAACGGGCCACCCTCGAGATGATCGCGGACCCGGACCGGCAGCCGCTGGACTCCGAGATCGGTCAACTGCGCCGAACCGGGGCGCTGCCGATCGCCCAACGCCTGCAGGAGTCGAGGGGCGAGCACGACAAGAGCGTGTGGGAACTACCCGACGACTGGCTGAAGGGGCCCGCCGACATCGCGCTGCAGACGCGGTCGTTGCTGGCGGTGCCCACACCGGGACACACCCGCGGACACCTCGTGTTCGCCGACGAGCTCAGCGGGCTGCTCTTCGCGGGCGACCACGTGCTGCCGCACATCACGCCGTCGATCGGCTTGGAGCAGGCGCCCGCCGAGCTACCGCTGGGCAACTATCTCAACTCGCTGCGGCTGGTACGGCAGCGCCCGGACGCGCGGCTGCTGCCCGCACACGGGCCGGTGGCCGACAGCGTCCACGCACGCATCGACGAGCTGCTCGACCACCACGCCGCACGGCTGCAAGCCACCTCCGACACGCTCGGCCGCGGGGCCGACACCGCCTACGAGGCGGCGGGCATGCTCGGCTGGACCCGCCGCGGCCGCACCCTCGACGAACTCGACCCGTTCAACCAGATGCTCGCCGTCATGGAGACCGCGGCGCACCTCGACCTGCTGGTGGCACAGGGACAACTGCGCTGCGCCGAGCGCGACGGCGTCGTCCGCTACACCTACCCCGGCTGAAGCGGCGGGTCCTGACCCGCAGGCCCGGTCTCCCCGCTGTCGTCGCGCCGGTCCGGGAACCGCCGCCGCCGCGCGGCGGCGGCAAGCACGGCGAGTGCCACCGCGCCCATGGTGGCCCCCGGCAGTCCCAGCACCACGCAGCAGACGATCAGCGCGCACGCCAGCGCGAGGGCTGCGCTGTAGGGCCAGCGATCGGCCGCGTCGGCCGCGTCTGCCGCGTCTGCCGCGCGGAGCGACGCATCCAGCCCCGGATCCTCCTCGGAGACCTGGCGCTCGATCTCTTCCAGCTCGCGTTGTTCCCGTTCGCTGAGCACTGTCACCTCCCGGTCCGGCCCCGTGCAACGGGTGCGGGATACCCGGAGGTGGTTCGTTTCAACCCGCCCGCTGGATCGAGTTGGCAGCCCCCGGCGGCAGGAACGGTGGTTGCGCGGCAGCATGGGCGGGTACCCCACGTGCAGTAGCCGTCAGGAGGGACGCGACGCTGGCCACGACCGTACGTCCGCTGAGCTGGTCACAGCGCCGGTTCCTGTTCCTTCTCGGGATGCCCGCCTTCGGCATCGCGCTGGCTTACACGCTCGTGACGACTTACGTCCCGGTCCTGCTCAACCAGCTCTCCGGCCCGGCGATCACGGGCATCCTGATCGGTGGCGAGGGAGTGCTCGCGCTGATCGTCCCGGTCCTGGTGGGCAACTGGTCGGACTCGCTGCGCAGCCGCCTCGGTGGCCGGTTGCCGTTCGTGCTGGCGGGCTCGGGGCTCGCCGTCGCCGCGCTGGTCCTGCTGCCGCTGGGTACGGGCTCACTGGTGTTCATCGCGGTGGCGCTCGGCGGGTTCTTCATCGGCTACTTCGTCTACTACGCGCCCTACTACGCCCTCTACCCCGACCTCGTGCCCGAGGAGGCCCGGGGGCGCTCGCAGGGTTTCCAGGGCACGCTGCGCTCCGCCGGCCTCCTGCTGGGGCTGTCCGGCGGCGGCTTCCTGCTGAGCCTGTGGCACCCGCTGCCGTTCGTGGTCGGGGCGGCCGCCGTCGTGGCGACCACGGCCGGGTTGTACGCCGGTGTGCGCCACCGCGTCGCAACGGCCCGCAGCGGCGCGCGGGTGGCGGGCGGCCGCAACGGGTTCGTCATCGACTGGCAGATGCTGCGCGGCGACCGGGCCATCCGGCTCTGGGCGGTGGCCAACGCATGCTGGGAAGGCGCGATCGCGGCATTGCGGACGTTCGTGGTGCTCTACTTCACCGTGGGTCTCGGGTTCTCGCTGCACGGCGCCTCGGCCGCACTGGCGCTGGTCGGCGGGGCCGCGCTGGTCGCCGCGCCGGTGGCGGGCAAGCTCGCCGACCGCTACGGGCCGCGGCGCGTCATGCAGGTCGCGGTGTGGCTCTTCGCACTGGGCCTGGCGCCACCGCTGCTGACCACCAACACCTACTTCATCGCCGCGATCGTGCCGGTGGCCTTCGCCGCGGTGGTCCTCATGACACTGCCGTACGCGGTGCTGATGGGGCTGCTGCCCGAGAACCGCGAGCACGGTGCGGGTGCGAGCCTGTTCGGCCTCAGCCGCGGCTTCGGGGTGATCATCGGCCCGCTGCTGGCCGGTGGGGCCACCTCCGCGCTCAGCTCGGTGGGAGCGCTCAGCTTCGATGACACGAAGGGCTACTCGTCGATCTTCGCGGTGGCCATGGTGCTGCTCCTGGCCAGCACTCCGCTGCTGCGCCGGATACCCGCCACCGGCCCCGGTCAGCGTTCGGGCGGGCCGTAACCGGGTCAGGGCACCCGCTCCGTGCGCGCCTCCAGCCGGTCGGCGCGGTCCCGGAGCTGCCGGGCCCGCTCCTCGATGACGCGTTCGTGGTCGCGCAGCCGGCGATCCTGCTCGGCGAACTCGGCGAACTCGGCGGGCTCCAGCCCGGCGTCACCCTCGGACCGCTCCCGTTCGCCGGCGCGGTGCCGCCCGATGTCGCGCTGCAGCCGCAGCAGGCGCTCGATGCCCCGCTCGATCCCGTCGAGCTCGCGCTGCACCCGCCACGAGGAGCGGCCGGACGTACCGAGCCGCGCCTCGGCACGGCTCAGGTCCCGGTCCGTCCGGCGCAGCTCGCGCTCCAACCGCGACTCGAGCTGCCGGATCATGCCGACCTCCTGCTGGTGGACCAGCCGGTCGAGCTGGCCGGTGACCAGCGGCGATGTGGTCAGCAGGGCGATCCCGACGACCATGGCCCCGACCCCCACCGCGCCGAACACGAGACCGACCGGATGGAACGACACGGTCCCACCCAGCAGCAACACACCGAGGGCGATGCCGGCGAGCAGCTCGGTCGTCACGATGGCGGGATAGGACGCCGTCAACGGCGCGGCCTCGTAGGCACTCTGCACCAGCAGGATGCCCACCAATGCCATCCCGAGGACCGCATAGCCCGACCAGCTGATTGCCAAGGCCATGATCCCCGACTCGGCGGCGACATCGCCGGCGATGTGGATCATCGACGACTGCAGCCCGTACAGCCCGCCTGCCCCGAGGCCCAACATCACGGCCTTACCGACCGGGCCGGACGCCCTCGCCAGGCCGACCATCGTCATCACCACGGCAGCGACGGACCCGACGCCGATCACCCACGTCAGGTCGGGCACCTGCGCTCCCTCGCCCGGACCCGGCCGCGAGCCGACGAGGAAGCCGACCAGACCCGCGATGACGGCTGCCGCGCCCACGCAGTCCCGCAGCGGCACGCGGTGCCGGCCCCACGCGGACGCCAGCGCGAGGGCGAACAGCAGTCGCGTCGTGAACACCGCCTGCACCAGCGCGACGGTGCCGCCGATGACTGCCCCGGCGAAGGCGAGGTTGCCGAGCAGGGTGGTACCCCACCCGGCCAACCACATCGGCCGCCGAGCCAGCCACAGCAGCAGCCTCGGCGACAGGTTGTACTCCGGGGGTGCCTGCGCGGCGTTGCGCTGCTCGATGACACTGCCCACGCCCACGAGGAACGCCCCGAGGAACGCCAGGACGTAGACCACTCCGGTCTCCCTCCCTGCCTCCCTGCCTCCCCGCCAGGCGACACTCCCGGCACAGCACCACGCGTGCTCCCGCAGGGGCGGTAGCGTCGGCGCCCATGCTCGGACCACCCGACGACATCACAGCATGCCGGTTCGACCTCGACGGCGTGCCGACCACCGAGGCACTCTCCCCGGCCGAGGCGGCGTCATGACCGGCTACGAGATCTCACCGTGGCAGCTGCGCTGGTCCGGCCTCGACCTCGACGCGCTGCAGCGCACCGAGTCGACCTTCGCCGTCTCCAACGGCCACATCGGACTGCGCGGGACGCTGGAGGAGGGCGAGCCGCGCGGCCTACCCGGCAGTTACCTCAACGGCTTCTTCGAGCGCCGCACGCTGCCCCACGCCGAAGCGGGCTACGGCTTCCCGGAATCCGGCCAGACCGTGGTCAACGTGACCGACGGCAAGATCATCCGGCTGCTGGTCGGGGACGAGCCGCTCGACGTGCGCTACGGCAGCACGCCGTCCCATGAGCGGGTGCTGGACTTCCGGTCCGGCACGCTTCGGCGGCGCACCGAATGGGTCTCGCCCACCGGGCGGCGGGTACTGATCGAGAGCGAGCGGTTGGTGTCGTTCACGCAGCGCGCCGTCGCCGCGATCCACTACGAGGTGACACCGCTCGACGACGACCTGCAGCTGGTCATGCAGTCCGACCTGCTGGCCAACGAGCCGATCGATCCCGGCACCGGCGATCCGCGACTGACCGCCGCGCTGCGCTCCCCGCTGCAGGCCGAGTTCGCCGAGTGCCAGGACTGCCGCGCGGTGCTCGTGCATCGCACCGCCCACTCCGGGCTGCGGATGGCCGCCGCCATGGACCACGTCATCGGTGATGTCGACGGGTTGCGCACTGCCATCCATACCGAGGGTGACCTGGCCCGGCTCACCGCCGCCGCCGACGTGCCCCGCGGACAGCCGCTGCGGCTGACGAAGTTCCTCGGCTACGGCTGGTCGAGCCAGCGCTCCACGCCGGCCGTGCGCGCCCAGGTAGACGCCGCCCTGGCCGGGGCGCTGCAGACCGGCTGGGAGCGGCTGCTCGCCGAGCAGCGGTCCTACCTGGACGACTTCTGGAACTCGGCCGACGTGGAGATCGACGGCGACCCCGAGCTGCAGCAGGCGGTGCGGTTCGGGCTGTTCCATGTGCTGCAGGCCGGCGCCCGCGGCGAGAGCCGAGCGATCCCGGCCAAGGGGCTGACCGGACCCGGCTACGACGGGCACGCCTTCTGGGATTCCGAGACCTTCGTGCTTCCGGTGCTCACCTACACCGTTCCCGAGGCGGCCCGCGACGCGCTGCGTTGGCGGCACTCCACGCTGGACAAGGCCAGGGCGCGGGCGGCCGAGCTCGGGCAGCGCGGTGCGGCGTTCCCCTGGCGCTCCGTCAACGGGGAGGAGACATCCGGCTACTGGCCGGCCGGCACGGCGGCGTTCCACATCGGCGCCGACGTCGCCGATGCCGTCGCCCGTTACCTGCACGCCACCGGGGACACCGGCTTCGAGCGCGCCTTCGGGGTGGAGCTGCTGGTCGAGACCGCCCGGCTGTGGTCCTCGCTCGGACACCACTGCCCGCACGACGGCTTCCGGATCGACGGGGTCACCGGGCCCGACGAGTACAGCGCCGTGGCGGACAACAACGTCTACACCAACCTGATGGCGCAGCGGAACCTTCGCGAGGCCGCCGCGGCATGCGAGCGCTGCCCGGACGTCGCGGTCGCGCTCGACGTCGGACCCGAGGAGACGGCCCGCTGGCGCAACGCCGCCGAGGCCATGCTGGTGCCCTACGACGAGGTCCTCGGCGTGCACCCGCAGTCCGACGAGTTCACCGAGCACGCGGAGTGGAACTTCGCCGGGACGCCTGCCCGCAGCTACCCGCTGCTGCTGCATTACCCGTACTTCGACCTCTACCGCAAGCAGGTCGTCAAGCAGGCCGACCTGGTGCTGGCGATGCACCTGCGCGGTGACGCGTTCACCCCTGAGCAGAAGGCCCGCAACTTCGCCTACTACGAGGCCCGGACGGTGCGCGACTCGTCGCTGTCGGCCTGCCCGCAGGCGGTGCTCGCCGCCGAGGTCGGGCACCTCGAGTTGGCCTACGACTACCTCGCCGAGTCGGCCCTGACCGACCTGCACGACCTGCACCACAACGTGCGCAACGGCCTGCACATCGCCTCGCTGGCGGGCTCGTGGATCGCCGTGGTGGCCGGCCTGGGTGGTATGCGTGACCACGACGGGCGGCTGTGCTTCGCGCCCCGGCTACCCGCCCAGCTGACCCGGGTCGTGTTCCGGTTGCACTACCGAGGCTCCCACCTCACCGTCGAGGTGCGGCCCGACGAGGCGACCTACCGGCTGGTCGACGGCGCACCGCTGCACGCCGAGCATCACGGCGAGCCGATCACGGTCACGGTCGGGCCGCCGGTGACCCGGCCCATCCCGCCGCCGCCTGCTGCGCCGGCAGCTCACCAGCCACCCGGTCGCGCACCGGTCCGCCGCGCCCGGATCACTGGATCGGCAGGTTGAGGCAGGCGAGCCGGTCCCCCGCCGACCCGGCCTCGCCGGCTGCGGTCGCCGTGGACATCGCCTCGTGCACGACGATCGACGCGGGCGCGCGGTCGGTGAAGGTGAACGGCACCTCGGCGATCGAGCTGCCCGCTCCCTGCCCGTTGGTGCGCAGGTCGAGCCAGATCTCGTTCTGCGGGTTGGCATAGGTGGGGTCGCTCGACGGCTGCTGTGGCGTCGCGGCCGGGTCGATGCGGTTCTGGAAGTGCGGCCCGGCCGCGTCGCCGGTGGCTCCGCAGGGGTTGACGTGCGCGTGCACCGCGTAGCCGCGGTCGGGCAGCAGGCCGGTGGCCTCGAGCTTCACCGTGGTCGAGCTCGCAGCCTCCGTCACGGTGGCGACGAGCTGCGCTCCGACCGGGGCGAGGGCCGGGTCGTAGGTGTAGGCGTCGCCGGCCGACTCGGGTGGTGCGAGCGTTCCGCGGTAGGTGTTGTCCCCCGCCGAGGCCGTGGCGGACGGTGAGTCGGAGGCAGATCCGCCGCCCTCCCCTTGACCGCTGTTGCCCGACGAGCAGCCGGCCGCGGCGAGCATGAGGGCGGCACCTGCCACGAGAACCGGCGCGGGCCGGCGGTACGCGCGCCCCAGCGAGCTGCCACGGTTGGTGTCGGTTCGATCGCTCGGTGTCACTCGCATGCCGGAATGGTGCCCGAACCGGCCGGTGTCACCTCGCGCGGGTCCACCACGGTCGATGTCAGGCCGGGTGGTACCGCGGTCCCTGCACGGCCCGCGAGATGTCGCTCGGCGAGACGATGCCCACCACCTGACGCGCTCCGTCGAGCACGACGGCCCGGCCGTCGGCGCACCCGGCCATCCGTGGCAGTAGGTCCGCCAGCGGCTCCTCGACCCCGGCGGCCGGCACCTCGTCGGGTGGGCACGCGACGTCGAGCAGTCGCATGGACGCGCGGGAGTCGGACGGCACCTGGCGGATCCGGTCGAGGGTGACCAACCCGGCCAGCCGCCCGTCGGCGCCGAGCAGCGGGAACGTGGAAAACCGATGGTGCATGACGTAGCGGTCGAGGAGTTGCTGCACGGGCAGGTCGGGTGCGGCGGTGACGGGGTCGGCGGACATCACGTCCGACACCCGGATCCCCGCCAGTGCCTGCTGGCCGGCGGCGTACTGCTGCTCCGCACCCGCAGCGTTGACCAGGAACCAGCCGATGAGAGCCAGCCACAGGCCGCTGAAGCCGCGGAAGAACACGACCTGCGCCAGGCCGAGTCCGATGAGGACGAACCCGAAGACCCGCCCGGCGCCGGCCGCGATGATCGCCGCCCGTTGCCGGTCCCCGCTCCACCGCCACAGCGCCGCGCGCAGCACCCGTCCGCCGTCCAGCGGCGCGGCCGGGATCAGGTTGAACACCGCGAGCACGAAGTTGATCACGCCGAGCCAGCCCAGCGCCGCGACGAGCAGCTGCGCGGCACCCGCGAGCCCGGCCATCGCGGCGGCACCCAGGAACACCACGCCGAGCACGGCGCTGACCAGCGGGCCGACCCCGGCGATGCGCAGATCGGCGCCAGGGCTGGCCGGCTCCCCCCGCAGCGAGGCGACCCCGCCGAAGAGCCACAGCGTGATCCCCTCCACCGCCAGTCCGTTGCGCTGCGCCACGACCGCGTGAGAGACCTCGTGAGCCAGCAGTGACAGCAGGAAGACCAGTGCGGCCACCACCCCGGCGATCGCGTAGAGCACCACCGGCATGCCTGGCGCGACCAGCGGGAAGCGACCGGCGGCCAGCCCCACCGTGATCAGCACCACGATCGCGAGCACGCTCCAGTTGGCACCGACGCGGACACCCGCGATGCGGCCCAAGCGGACTGTCTCCGTCATCGGCTCACCCTGCGGTCGGCACAACTCTCCCGGCCTGCACCGGGTTCCCCACTCCGGGCGCGGACAAACCACCGGACCGCGCTCACGCCCGATGTTTCGGGCAGCCCGCGGCGGGATATGCCACCGGTGATCGAAGAGTACGGCGGCAGTGCCGCCCGGCGGCAAGGAGTCAGCCGAATGACGACCACCAAGCACCTCCCCCGGCCGGTCACCGACCGCTGGGAGTGGCAGCTGCACGCGGCATGCGTCGGGCTCGGCAGCGAGGTCTTCTTCCACCCCTCCGGCGAGCGGGGCGCCCAGCGGTCGGCGCGCGCCGAGCGCGCGAAGGCCGTGTGCAGGTCCTGCCCGGTCATCCGGGAATGCCGCGAGCACGCGCTGGCCGCCCGCGAGCCCTACGGGGTGTGGGGTGGGCTCACCGAGGAGGAGCGTGCGGACGTCCTCGGCGACCAGCAGCAACCGATCGCGAGCTGATCCCACGTCACACGCCGCCCGACGGCTGCTCTCCCGCGCCCGTTCGTTGCGCCAACGCGGGGTTTGGGCAACGGCGTTGCGCCAACGCGGCGTTCGCGCAACGGGGTCGGGCTGGGGCGCATAGCCGACCGCCTGTCCGGGTAGTCGGCTCGGGAATCGCAAGAAATCGAGAAGGGACGTGCCGTGAGAGCTGTGGTGTACCGGGGACCGCACGAGGTGGCTGTCGAGCAGGTGGACGACCCGCGGCTCGAGGCGCCGACCGACGTCGTGGTGCGCATCACCAGCACCGCGATCTGCGGGTCGGACCTGCACATGTACGAGGGCCGCACCGGCGCCGAGCCGGGGATCGTGTTCGGGCACGAGAACCTGGGCATCGTCGAGGAGGTCGGCTCGGGTGTGGCCGGCATCCGGCAGGGTGACCGCGTCTGCATGCCCTTCAACGTGGCGTGCGGGTTCTGCGCCACCTGCCTGGCCGGCGACACCGCGTTCTGCCTCACGGTCAACCCGGGTTTCGCGGGCGGCGCCTACGGCTACGTCAGCATGGGCCCGTACCGCGGCGGCCAGGCCGAGTACCTGCGGGTGCCGTTCGCGGACTTCAACTGCCTGCGCCTGCCGCCGGGCACCGAGCACGAGGACGACTTCGCGATGCTCGCCGACATCTTCCCGACCGGGTACCACGCGACGCAGCTCGCCGAGGTCTCGCCCGGCGAGACCGTCGCGGTGTTCGGCGCAGGCCCGGTCGGGCTGATGGCGGCCTACTCCGCGCTGATCCGGGGCGCCGCGCGGGTGTTCGTCGTGGACAGGGTGCCGTCGCGGCTGCAGTTGGCCCAGCAGATCGGCGCCACCCCCGTCGACTTCAGCCAAGGCAGCGCCGTGGACCAGATCAAGGACCAGACCGACGGGGTAGGCACCGACCAGGGCATCGACGCGGTCGGCTACCAGGCCACCGTGGCGCAGGGCGAGGAACAGCCCGCGGTGGTGCTCAACGACCTCGTCCAGACCGTGCGGCCGACCGGCACCCTCGGTGTCGTCGGGCTCTACCTCCCGCAAGACCCCGGAGCGCCCGATGAGGACGCCGCGCAGGGCCACCTGCTGTTCACTGTGGGCAAGTTCTTCGAGAAGGGGTTGCGTATGGGCACCGGCCAGGCCAACGTCAAGGCCTACAACCGGCAGCTGCGCGACATGATCATCGCTGGGCGGGCGAGGCCGAGCTTCGTGGTCTCCCAGCAGCTGCCGCTCGACGACGCGCCGGATGCCTACGAGCGCTTCGACCGCCGCGAGGAGGGCTACTCGAAGGTGGTGCTCAAGCCGGGCCAGGCAGCCTGAGCCACCGCTGCGGGAACAGGCAACCGCGCGCGCCATCGGTGACAACGACCGGCGCCGGGGCTCGCAGCCACGTCCCGTAGCGTCGCCGCGTGACCGGATTGCTACGCCGCTCCGAGACCCCGCCGCGCCGCCGCCGGTCGCCGGCAGTCGCCGACGGGGTGGCGGTCTTCGCGGCCGCGGTGCTCGTGACGCTCGCGGCGGTGATCGGTGCCATCCTCGTCGAGCGGGGTGTCCCGGTGCTCGCCGGAGCGCCGCCGCTGCTGGCCAGGTGGCTGCCGCACGTGGGGCCGGGCAGCGTCTTCGCCGTGCTGATCGCGGCGGCGGTCGTGCTGCGCGGGCCCGAGATCGCCGCCCGGTTGCGCTGGCGCCCGCTTCTTGCTGCGGGCTACCTGACCTCGGTGGCATGGACGGTGAGCCTCGCGCTGATCGACGGCTGGACCCGGGGAGTTGTCGACCAGCTGACCACCCCGACCGAGTACATCGCAGCGGTGCCCCGGGTCACCGACATCCCCCGGATGATCGACACGTTCGCCGGCGGGATCCTCTCGCTCCAACCCGACTCCTGGACCACCCACGTCGCCGGCCACCCCCCGGGCGCGCTGCTGACGTTCGTGACCCTCGACCGGCTCGGGCTGTCCGGCGGGGCGCCTGCCGGCGTGCTGTGCATCCTGGTCGGCGCGTCGGCGGCCGTCGCCGTGGCCGTCACGCTGCGGGCGCTCGGCGCGGAGGACACCGCGCGCGCGGCGTTGCCCTTCGGTGTGCTGTTCCCGGGTGCGATCTGGGTAGGGGCGTCCGCCGACGGGCTGTTCGCGGGGGTACTGGCCTGGGGCGTGGCGCTGCTGGCGGTGGGCGCCGTCCGGTCGGGGCTTGCCGGGTACGTCGCCGCGCTGTGCGGTGGCGTGCTGCTCGGCTTCAGCCTGTACCTGTCCTACGGGATGGTGCTGGCGGGGTTGCTGCCGCTCGTGGTGCTGCTCGTGACACGGCGGCTGAGCCCCTTCGTGTTGGCCACGCTCGGGGCCGCCGCGGTCGTCGTCACCTTCACCGCTCTCGGGTTCTGGTGGTTCGAGGGCGTCGAGCTGGTACAGATCCGCTACTACCAGCCCGGCGAGTACGGCCTGCGGCGCCCGTACGGCTACTGGGTCTGGGCGAACCTGGCGGCCCTGGCGCTGGCCGTCGGTCCGGCCACGGTGGCCGGGCTGCGGCGGCTGGCGGCAGCTCCCCGTGGCTCCCCCGGGCCGCTGGCGCTGCTGGTGGCGGCGGCAGCCATCGCGATCCTGGTCGCGGACCTGTCCGGGTTGAGCAAGGCCGAGGTCGAGCGGATCTGGCTACTGTTCGCCGTCTGGCTGGTGGCAGCCTGCGCGCTGCTGCCCCGCTCCAGCGTGCGGCTCTGGCTCGCCTCCCAAGCGGTTCTCGCATTGGTGATCAACCATGTGCTGCTGACCACCTGGTAGCGGAGAAGTCGGACGACGCGTCACCGCTTTCCACGCGCTGACGGCACCCGGACCGCATGTCCGAGGCGAGCTGATACCGGAATTCAGCGGATTACGCCTGCGTCGTGCTGACACGGCGGTAGCGTGTCGCTCTCGACACGGCAGCCTCCGTCGGGTTCGGAAACGGTGCCGGTCGGGCATCTTCGGATGGTCGGATTTTGTCGGGGGTCGGTTGTAGCGTTCGTGTCGTGAGCGGGCGGCAGCGCATTCCGGAAGACCTGGCCGACATGGCGCCGGGCCCGGAGTTGGCGGCGGTGCTGGCGGGAATCGAGTTGTCGCGGCTGAGTGGGTTCGACGCGGTGGAGGTGCTGCGGGCGCGGTATCGCCAGCTCAACCATGACCGGGCCGGGCTGATGGCCACGATGGTCGAGGTGGGGTTGTGCGATATCGGGCCGGACGACGAGTTGCCGCGTCGCGCCACCCCGGATGAGTTCGCCGCCGATGAGGTCCGCGCGGCGCTGGTGTTCACCCGCCGCGCAGCGGAGGGCCAGTTGTGGCTGGCTTATGACCTGTGTTCGCGGCTGCCGGCGGTGCACGCGGCGATGACCGCGGGGGATTGTGACGAGCCCCGCGCCCGGATCTTCTCGGAGTGGACGGCGGATCTGTCCGAGCAGCAGGCCCGGGCGTTGTGTGAGGCGTTGTTGCCGCGGTTGGGGGAGTTGACCACCGGGGCGCTGATCGAGGCGATCAAGAAGGCCGCGATCGCGATCGACCCCGACTGGGCGCGGCGCCGCTATGAGCAGGCCCTGGCCGACCGTAAGGTTGTCGGGCGCCGCAACCCGGATGGGTCGGCGAACCTGTCCGGCTACAACCTGCCGGTCGACCGGGTCGCCGCCGCCGGCGAGCGCATCGATGCGCTGGCCAGGGCCGCCAAACGCGGCGGCGATGCCCGCCCGATCGATCACCTGCGGGCGGAGCTGTTTCTGGGTATGACCGACGGCGCCTATGTCGGCTGCGATGACGCCACCATCCTCGAACTGCTGCTGGCCAACAGCGCCGCGGCCGACACCACCGCGACCACCGGCACCGATGCCGAGACCGGGGCTGGCCCCGGGCCCGGGGCGGGGGCACCGGCGAGTGGCCCTGACCGCGATGCCAGCCCATGTGGCGCCCGAGGCCGCGCGGGCATCGAGCTGCGAGTGCGGATCAGCACCCTGCTCGGCGCCGACCGGTACCCCGGTGAGATCGTCGGGTGGGGGCCGGTGCACGCCGAGCTGGCCCGCGACCTGATCGCGACCCTGGACAGGGCGCAGTGGCGGTTCGCGATCACCGACGAGCACGGGCAGCTGGCGTGTGCCGGGATCACCCGCGCCCGCCCCGCCGGCACTCCGCCGGGTATCGGCCGGTCGGGCGATGTCGTCGAGCTGCAGATCCCGGCCGCGCTGCTCGACACCCTGGCCGGCGGCGCCGCAGACCTCGGTGCGTGGGCGCCGGTGGTCACCGACCTCGCCCGCCAACACACCCAGCATGAGCAGGCCACCCAGGCCGGCGCCGACCCGTTCACCGGCGACGCCGACCGCCGCTATCCCGGCGCCGCGCAGCGGCGCCACCTGCAGATCCGCGATCGCCGCTGTATCGGCCTCGGCTGCCGCGCCCCGGCTCGGGGCACGGACCAGGACCACACCCGCGATCACCAGCACGGCGGACCCACCCTCCCGGCCAACCTCGGCGGGCCCTGCCGGCATGATCATCGGCTGAAGCACGAGGGCGGGTGGCGCCTCGACCAGCCCGCACCCGGGCATTTCCGCTGGACCAGCCGCCTCGGCCACGTCTACCTCAGACAGCTCGAGCCGATCATCGAACCGCTACCCGACCCCATCCCCAGAGACCGCGATCCCTACCCGGTCCTCACCCCCGACGACCGGGACTGGGAAGGCGACCACATCCTCGAACACCCCCCGCCCGAACCCGAACCCCCACCAGCACCGCCCCCGCACGACCCCGACACCGACCCCCCGCCCTTCTGAGCCGGCCGCGACCAAGCGGCCCCTCCGGCGGCGGCACTGGCCGGGCGCACATCAAGGCGCGGTGGCGCGATCCATCCGCACCGAGTAACCGCCGACCGTGCTGCTCAGGCGTCGATGAGCTGGAGGGCGCCCTCGGTCGGGCTGGCCACGAACACCCGGCCGGTCGCGCTGTTCACGGCGACCGTGTTGGGCTGGCGGATGGTGGGCAGCCGGACCGCGACCCGCGGTGCTCCGCCGGCGAAGTCGATGCCGACCACCTCGTTGGTCGCAGTCAGGGTCACCCACAGCCAGTCACGAGCGTCGTCGTAGCTGATGCCGTAGGGACTGCCTGGCAGCGGGAGGCGGTCGAGCATACGCGGTTCGGGGTCGAGCCCGAAGATGGTGATCGCGTCGCCTTCGGTATCGGCCACCAGCAGCCGCCCCCGCGGGCCGGTGACCACATGGGTCGTCCCCTCGCCGGCGGGAAGTTCGGCGATCCGCCGCCGGCCGGGGATGTCGTAGACGGTCAGCGAGTTCTCCCGGACGTCGACCATGCCGACCCGCTCCCCCACCGCGTCCACCCCGCCCGGCTGGGTGGCGTTGCCGAAGGCGTGCACGACGCGACCACCTTCGACGACCGACACGGTGCCACCGAACTCGTTGGCGACCACGATGCTGCCGCCGGCGGTGGCCGTCGCATCATGCGGGAACCGATCGACGCCGACCCGGGAGATCACCTCGCCCGCGGGCAGCGCCACCCGTAGCAGTGCGTTCGCGCTCTCGGCGGGTACCAGCACCGGGCCGCCGGGTGCCTCCAACTGCAGGTGGCGCAGGTGGCCCGACAGCGGTACCTCCCGGCGCACCTCGCCGCTGGCGCCATCGACCAGCGCGAGCCGGAACGGATCGCGCAATCCCACCGCGACCAGCCCGGTCCGCGGGTCGGCCACCACGCCCTCGGCGATCGGCCCGATCGCCACCACGTCACCGCTGGGCGTGCGCGTCTGTTCCGGCGAGTTCGCAGTCTCGGCGGGCGGAGGTAGCCGCGAGCCGGGGTCGCGGGCTGCGGGGTCCGAGCGCTCGACGCCACATCCGGACGCCAGCAGTGCCAGCGTGCCCCCCACCGCGAGGGCTCGACGTCGGGTGATCCGTGGTTCCATCTCACCTATCCAGGGTCGTCACTTCAGCTCCACCCGCACGATTCGATCGTCACCGTCGCGGGGTTCGCCGCGGCCGTCGCGGTTGCTGGTCATTCCACAGCACGCCGCCGGGTGCCGGGCACACGGTGCGCAGCCGCGCGAAGGGCCCGCCGGTGACCCGGCGGGCCCTTCGTGTGCTGTGTGAGCCAGGTCAGAGGATGCCGTTGTTGTCGTCACCCTCGTCGCTGCCGAGGATGCCACTCACGATGCCGTCGTCCTGGCCATCGTGGTCACGGCCCTCGTTGTCGCCGAAGCCGAGCAGGCCGTCCGAGTTCAGGTCGAGGCTCAAGCCCTCGTCCTCGCTCGCGCGGGCCTCGCCGCCGGCGTTACGCTGCTCGTGGGTGCTGTCGTCATGGTTCTGGAACTGGACACTCACTGCCGCGGGATCCTCGGAGACCTGGCTTTGCGCCTCGGTGCCGGCCATTGCGGTTCCGGAGATGCCCAGGGCCAGCGGCAGGCTCAGCGCTCCGGCGGTCAGCATGCGATACGTCGTGCGCATCAGAAGCTCATCCCTTCTGTTGTCTGTCGATTGCGTGATGGCGGGCCCGTCAGGGCCGGTGTGGATGAGGCCTGCAATCACCAGGCCTCATCCACACTCCGGATTAGCTGGGGTTACACCCGGACAAACTGGGCGGGGCCGGTGAGCCATCTCGCGCCCGGTATGTCGAACCGATCGGCGGGTCCGCACGAACAGCTCCGGCATCGCTCCTTCATGACCGTTCTGCAGCGCGTAGCATTCGCCGGTCATGTCGAAGACCGGGAGGACCTGATCCAAATGCGCGTCCTGGTGACCGGTGGAGCCGGGTTCGTCGGGTCCCACGTTGCCGACCTGCTCGCCGGCAGCGGGCACGAGGTGCGGCTGCTCGACACCCTGCTGCCCGCGGCGCACGGCGACGCAGCGGGCCGCCCGGAGTACCTCGCCGGGCACGAGCTGATCGACGGCGACGTGCGCGACCCGGACCTGCTCGACCGCGCATTGCGCGGGGTGGACGCCGTGTGCCACCAGGCCGCCATGGTCGGTCTGGGCGTCGGGGTCTCGGACATGCCGGAGTACGTGTCGCACAACGACCTGGGCACGGCGACGCTGCTGGCTGCCATGGAGCGGGCGGGCGTGGCGCAGCTGGTGCTGGCCAGCTCGATGGTCGTCTACGGCGAGGGCCGTTACACCTGCGCCCGGCACGGCGCGATCCGCCCCAGCCCGCGGACCGCCGAGGATCTGCACGGCGGGATCTTCGACCCGCGTTGCCCGCACTGCGACGGGCTGCTGGAGCCGGAAACGGTCCCGGAGGACGCCGCTCCGGATCCCCGCAACACCTACGCCGCCACCAAGCTCGCCCAGGAACACCTCGCCGCCGCGTGGGCGCGCCACACCCGCGGTAGCACCGTCGCCCTGCGCTACCACAACGTCTACGGGCCGCGGATGCCGCGCGACACCCCGTACGCGGGTGTCGCCTCGATCTTCCGCTCCTCCCTGGTGCGGGGCCAGCCGCCGCAGGTGTTCGAGGACGGCGCGCAGCGTCGGGACTTCGTGCACGTGCGCGACGTCGCCGCGGCCAACCTGGCGGCGCTGCAGCGGGCGGGTGATGGCTTCGAGGCCTACAACGTCTGCTCCGGGCAGCCTCACACGATCGCGGACATGGCCGCCCGGCTCGCCGCGGTGGCGGGAGGGCCGGATCCCGTCGTGACCGGCCAGTTCCGGCTCGGCGACGTCCGCCACGTCGTCGCCTCCCCGCAGCGGGCCCGTGACGAGCTCGGGTACCAGGCCGGAATCGGCTTCGACGAGGGGATGGCCGAGTTCGCCACCGCACCACTGCGTGGTTGAACCCCAGCGTGGCTGAACCCCAGCGTGGCTGAACCCCAGCGTGGCTGAACCCCACTCAGGGCCGGACGAGCTCGACGAACCACCTGCCGTCATGGCTGCTGTCCCACACCGGCTCGAACCCGGCACCGGTGACCAGGGACGCGACAGCGTCGGCGCCGAGCACCGACCACGGGAAGAGCGGACCGGAGCCGATGCGGGCGTGCCCGCACCGCAACCCCGTCCCGGGTGGACCGACCTCGACGATCGCGGTACCGCCCGCGGCGAGCAGCTCACCCACCCGACCGAGCAGCGCCATCGGATCGCCGCCGATGCCGACGTTGCCGTCGGCCAGCAGCACGTGCTGCCACGAGCCCTCGAGGGGTACGGGCTCGAAAACGCTCTGCCGTAGCGCGATCCCCCCGCGCCGCTCGGTCAGCTGCACGGCCCGTGGCGAGGTGTCGATGCCCAGCGCCACCGTGCCTCGCTCCCGCAGCGCGCGGGTCAGCCGGCCGGGGCCGCACCCCACGTCCAAAGTGGACCCCTGACACCGGTGCAGCATCAGCTCGTCGGCCTCGTCGGGCTCGGCGTGCCACCGCCATACCGGGAGCTCGTGGCGCTGCCCGCCGTCGAGCTGCAGCCAGCAGTGGCTTGTGGCCAGCGCGTCGTCGAACGCCGCGCTCATCGGACACCCGACGGGACAGCCACCGCGCTCACGGCTTCGGCGAATCGCGACCCCGCCAGCTGCGCCGCGACACGTCGGGCATCGGTCATGGTGTCCACGTCGTCGAGCTCGTCGAGCAGCTCGACCCGCAGCCCCGCCGACCGCAACGCCCGCAGGGTCAGCTCGCCGGTGTCGGGCCGTGACATCGGTACCGCCCGCAGCAGCTCGGCATGCTGGGGGTCGGCGACCCCCAGTGCCCACCAACCCCCGTCGCAGGCCGGGCCGAGCACCGCGTCGGGACCGCCGCGACGGCGCAGCGGCCGCGCGCAGCGGGCCAGCAGGTCACCGGTGAGCTGCGGGGTGTCCATCCCGATCTGCAGCACCGGCCTCCCCGGCAGCGCCGTGCTCGCGTCGGCGTGGGCCGCAGCGAGCCGCGCAGCGAGGCCGTCACCGCGCTGACGCAGCACCGTCGCGGCGTGCAGGGCGGCAGCGAGCTCGTCACGGCGCCGGGCTCGCGCCATCGTCCCGGTCAGCGCCACCGCCGCGGCCGCCCCGTCAGCCGACCGCACCGCGCGGAAGGTGTCGAGTAGGCTCGCGGCGGCGATGTCGGCGGCCTGGCCCTCCGTCGCGGGGGGCGACAGCCGGGTCTTGGCGTGGCCGGGCTCCGGTGCCTTGGCCACCACGAGTAACACCGTGCTGCAGCGTGCAGCGCCGTCGCGCGGCTGGGCCATCCAGTACTCCTCACTCCTTGGTCTCCCCCGACCTGGTTCCGCGAGCCGGCGGCGCAACGACGAAAAGCACAAAGCGTGCGACAGCTTGTCAGCTGTACCGAGTTTTCGCCCGACGGACCTTCGCAGCCGCACCGCGCGGGGTTCGCAGCGTGACGATTATTTGCAACACACCCGAGCGTGACCGTGGCGCGACCCTGGTGTTGCATGGGCGGCTGGACAACGGGCTGCAGGGCTGGTGGCAGGCACTGACCGGTGTCATCGAAGAGTCCCACGCCGCGACCGGCGAGGATCTGCCGCGCATGGCCGGCCGGGCGGCCGACCGGCTGGGGATGACCGCCGCGATGTATCTCGTCGACCTCGCCCAGCGGGCACTGGTGCCACTGGGGTTCGACATGGAGAACCGACCAATGTGGACGGAACCGTCGCCGGGCGTGCCTTCCAGCACGTCGACGTCGTCGCGGCCACCGACGAGCGCGGTGAGCCGGTGTTGTGGGTGCCGATGCTCGGGGGTGTCGGCTTCGACTACGCGGTCGGCGACGACACCGCCTTCTTCGCCGTTTTCGACGCGGTCGGTCACGATCTGCAGGCCGGTGTGAGCACCGCCATCGCCCTGGCCGCGATCCGTAATGCCCGGGTCCACGGTGAGAGCGACCTGACGACGATGGCTCGCCGGGCCGACGAGCTGCTCGTCGAGAGGAAAGCCCCGGCAACCGGTTCGTCACCGCGGCGCTCGCTCGGCTCGACACCCGCGCCGGTGAGCTGGCCTACCTCATCCCAAGGCACCCACCGTTGCTACTTCGCCGAGCGCAGTGAAGCCCGCCCCGGAGACCTTGCGTCGACTGTCCCATGCGGTGCTGGAGCACCAGGGCGGGCGCCTGTAGGACGACGCCACCCTGCTCATGCTCGACTGGTCCCGCAGCAGTCCCGCCACGGTCTACCCGTCCGACTCCCGGTAGGAGACGACGTCAGGCGAACAGTTCCGAGATGCCGGGAGGAAGTTGCTCCCGCGCGGTCTCGACGTCCTCGTCCGGCGTCCACGCGCGCACCACTCGGAGGACGCCGCGGACGTGGTGCTCAGCGGTGTCCAGCGACACGGTGTCGATCTGGCCGGTGATCGTGTCGAGGAATGTGTCCTTGCCGAACGACTGAGCCTGCCCGCGGACCCCGGCGAGCTCGTCGCGAAGCTCAGGGGGTAGCGCCGAAGCGAGCTTGCCCATCTCGCCGGAACTGACCTGCTCCGCCAGGGTTCGCAGGGTCGCCCGGGCAACTCGCTCGGCCTCTTCGCGGGTCTGCACACCGATCTTGTCCTGCACCTGGGAGATGAAGGACTCCTTGGTGGGTCCACCCGGTTCGGGGTAGGTCATCGTGCACCTCTCCGTGCTCGGAACTTCGTGGGGCGCGGCGCTCGCCCTCCCGGGCGCTACCACGGCTACCTGCCGGACGCCGCCCCGCCCGAGCGGTGCTCGCGACGGGGCGTTTCGCGTTGCGCCGAGTCCTACTTCTTCTTGAAGGCGTCCTTCACCTTCTCACCGGCCTGCTTCAAGCTGCTCTTGGTCTGCTCAGCCCTTCCCTCGGCCTGCCACTGCTCGTTGTCAGTGGCCTCGCCGGCCTTCTCCTTGGCCTTTCCCTTGAGCTCCTCGGCCTTGTGCTCGGCCTTGCTCTCGTCTGCCATGTCCCGTCCTCTCGTGTCGCTTGCTTGGTGTCGCCGACAGCGCCGGCGTCAGCTCTTCAGCAGAACCTCGTAGCCTGCCTGCAGCTGTGAGCGCGGTGCAGAACTCGGACTACCCAGGTGACTGCCGCGCTCAAACGTCGTCGCCGGCATCGGATCGCTGGGGACAGTCGATTGCACGACGAGCAGCGCGGAGAACGGCGCGAAGGTCGCCGAGGACATCCCGAGCTGGTTGGCCACAGCCCAGGACACGACCGCGGCGATGGTGCTCTTGACCACCAGCAGCACGACCTCACGCTCGTGGCCACCGTGGTCCCTTGCCCGCCGCAGCGTGGTCAGCACGTGGCGCGGTGCGCGCGCTAGCCGGTCGTACAGCCGCGTGGACCCGCTCGTGCCGGCAGACTGCTGGTTCTCGGACATGACTCCTTCTCGTGGCCGGTCGATCCTGCATGGTCGGCACGCTGCGGCGCGGCCCGCCCGAAGGGCATGTGGTCGACACCCGGTCCGCTCGCTGAGCCACCGGTTGGCGGGCTGAGACCCCGGCTGTTACGGCCGGATATCTCGCCGAGATGTGCTGTGCACCCAGGCGACGCTGTCCGTGATACGGAGCCTGCGCTGCTGCCCGCGCAATTGATCGGACACCGCATCGCGATCCTCGCCGACGAGAATCCGATGTTTGAACCGGCCGGCGCTGCGGCAATCCGCCCACCGGGTTTTGACCAGCGCACGTTTCAGGGGTCTTAGTCGGATAATGTCTGTTCGCACCGCGCACCGACGGATACGGCGAAGGAGGATCAACACATGACCGTCAGCACGATGCCCGACAGTTATCCGACGCGGGTGTCGGATCGTCCGAGGATGATCGAGCGGTCGCATCCGACGGCGTGGCCGGGGACCAGCAGCGGTCCGGTCACCGGCGCCGAGGTCGACTCCTATGACCGCAACGGGTATCTGCAGGTCCCGGGTCTGCTCGATACCGAGGAGGTGCAGCACTACTGGGATGAGCTCGGGCGGCTGT
>WHSY01000049.1:508-34665 GCA_009379815.1 Pseudonocardiaceae bacterium | reverse complement strand
GGCGCTGGTGCCGTCGCTGGTCGCGGTGGCGCTGCTGTACGTGACGATCCCGATCGGACAGCTGCTGCCCATCTCGCTCGCGCCGGTCGCTGAGTTCCTCGGCGTCGAGCCGGTGCGCAACGTCTGGGTCGTGCTGCTGTTCGCCTACACCTTCATCGCCGCCCGGCTGCCGGTGTGGTTGCTGCTGCAGCCGCGCGACTACATCAACTCCCACCAGCTGTTCATCGCACTGGGTGTGATCGCGTTGGGCATCGTGGTGGGGATGGACCGCATCGTGGCCCCGGTGGTCAACGACGTGCCCGAGGGCTCGCCGAGCTGGTTCCCGCTGCTGTTCATCACCATCGCCTGCGGGGCGGTGTCGGGCTTCCACAGCCTGGTCTCGTCGGGGACGACGTCCAAGCAGCTCGACAACGAGACCGACGCGCGCCAGGTCGGGTACCTCGGCGCGGTCGGGGAGGGCTCGCTGGCACTCGGCTCGATCCTCGCGTGCACCGCGGGCGTCGCGGCGACCCAGGCCGACTGGAACGCGCTCTATGCCGACTTCTCCACCGCGTCGGACGGTGCCACCAGCAACTTCGTCGACGGCATCGCCGGCTTCGCGGCCCACCTCGGCGTGCCCACCACGCTCGGCGCGATCTTCGCCGCGGTCGTGGTCATCAGCTTCGCCGCGACCACGATGGACACCGGGGTGCGGCTGCAGCGCTACGTCGTGCAGGAGATCGCCGACATCGCCGGTGCCCGCGGCCTGGCCCGCAACGCCACGGCCGCCGGCGCGGTCGCCGTCCTGGTGCCGCTGGCGATGGCGTTGGTACCCGGCGGCGGCGAGGACGGCTACACCTTCGGCGTGCTCTGGCAGCTGTTCGGCACCACCAACCAGCTCACCGCGGGTCTCGCGCTGGCCGTCATCGCGGTCTGGGTGATGCGCAACCGGCGCAACCCGGTCGCGGTCCTCGTCCCGCTGGTGTTCCTGCTGGTGATGACGACCTGGGCGCTGGTGGTCAACCTGCAGAAGTTCATCAGCCAGGGCCAGTGGGTGCTGGCGCCGCTGGACCTGGTCATCTTCGTGCTGGCGGTGTGGCTGATCGTCGAGGCGGCCATCGCGCTGTGGCGGGTGCGGGCCGAGGTGGCCGCCGAGGACGCCGATCGGCAGCCGACGACCGGTGAACGCTGAGCGGTTCGCCCGGCTGCGTGCCGCCTGGCGCAGCCTGGAGCGTTACCACGACGAGCTGTTCGTCGCGCCGTGGCGGGCCGGGCTGCAGCGCGAGGCGCGCCGCCAGCAGGACACGCTGCGGGCGCTGGTCATGCTCGAGTCGCTCGGCGTCGACAACCCGGTGGCCTACGAGACGCTCGACCTGATCCCCCACCTGGTCGCCGACCTGCACGCCTGGCATCGGCGGATGGGTGACGAGGAGTTCGGCGACCCCGGGGTCTGCTGTTGACCCCACCAACGTTGCGGTTCCTCGGCGGCAAGGGCGGGGTGGGCAAGACGACGCTCGCGGCCGCGGTCGGCCTGCTCGAGTCCCGGCGGGGACTGCGGACCCTCGTGGTGTCGACCGATCCGGCGCATTCACTGGGCGACGTGCTGTCCTGCGACCTCGGCGACGAGCCCCGGCAGCTGCCCGGCGGGCTGTGGGCCGCCGAGCTGTCCGGCGAGATCCAGGCGCGGCGACGGGTCGAGCAGGTCGCCCACGACGCCGCCGACGCGGTGCCCCGCGAGGTGATGCCGGCCGTGCGCCAGCACCTGCAGCGGGCCGCCGACAGCCCCGGCACGGTGGAGTCCGCACTGCTCGACCGGCTTACCGAGCTGATCGAGCAGGTGCCGCGACACTGGGACCGGCTGGTGGTCGACAGTGCCCCGACCGGCCACATGCTGCGGCTGCTGCAGCTGCCCGACCTGCTCCGCCCCTGGATCGAGGGGCTTGCCCGGCAGCGTGAGCGTGCCCGAGGCGCGGACCGCATGGTGGCCGGCATGCTCGGCCGCTCCGACGACGAACCGGACCCGCTGCTGCAGCGGCTGCACCAGCGCCGCGACCGGATGCAGCGGCTGGCCCACCGGTTGCGGTCGGATGCGGCGGTTCACCTCGTGTTGCTGCCGGAGCGACTGGCGTGGGCCGAGACGGTCCGGGCCGCCGACGCGCTGGCCGCCGCCGGACTGCGGCTCGGCGCACCGGTGGTCAACCGGGTGGTGCCGCCCGACGAGTCCGGGTTGCTGGCGCAGCGGCGCGAGCAGCAGGACGCGGTGCTCGCGCAGGTCCGGCACCGGTTCGCCGCGGATGCCGTCGTGGAGGTGCCGTTGCTGGGCGGGGAGCTGGTGGGCGCGACCGAGCTGGGTGAGCTGGTCGCCCTGCTCGACCGCGCGGGCTGGTGAGGACGCTCACTGCCACCGCCGTCGTCGGCCGCCGCCCGCACCGGTCATACTGCCGGGTAACGGTACCAGCGATTGAAAGGGGTCCCGCCATGGCCCGGCTCGCCCAGACCGCGGGTCTGTCCGAGATCCAGCAGGAGATCCTGTCCACCGTCAAGACGTTCGTGGACAAGGAGATCATCCCCGCCGCGCAGGAGCTGGAGCACTCCGACACCTACCCGTCCGAGATCGTCGACGGGATGAAGGACATGGGGCTGTTCGGGCTCACCGTCCCCGAGGAGTACGGCGGGCTGGGCGAGTCACTGCTGACCTACGCGCTGGTCGTCGAGGAGATCGCCCGGGGCTGGATGAGCGTGTCGGGCGTGATCAACACCCACTTCATCGTGGCGCACATGATCCGTCACCACGGCACCGAGGAGCAGAAGCAGCACTACCTGCCGAAGATGGCCGAGGGCGCCATCCGGGGCGCCTTCTCCATGTCCGAGCCCGAGCTCGGATCCGACGTCGCCGCCATCAAGACCCGGGCCAAGCGTGACGGCGACTCCTACGTGATCGACGGCGCGAAGATGTGGCTGACCAACGGCGGCACGTCGAACCTGGTGGCGACGCTGGTCAAGACCGACGAGGGTGCCGAGAAGGCACACCAGAACCTGACCGCCTTCCTGGTCGACAAGCCGGAGGGCTACGGCGAGGTGGCGCCCGGTCTCAGCGTGCCCGGCAAGATCGACAAGATGGGCTACAAGGGTGTCGACACGACCGAGCTGGTCTTCGACGGCCACCGGGTCGGCGCGGACGCGGTGCTCGGCGGGGCGCCGGGCAAGGGCTTCGCGCAGATGATGGACGGCATCGAGGTCGGCCGGGTCAACGTCGCCGCCCGCGCCTGCGGGATCGCGATCCGGGCCTTCGAACTCGCGGTCGACTACGCGCAGCAGCGCAAGACCTTCGGCAAGCCGATCGCGCAGCACCAGGCGATCGGGTTCAAGCTCGCCGAGATGGCCACGAAGGTCGAGGCGGCGCACTTGATGATGGTCAACGCGGCACGGCTCAAGGACGCCGGCGCCCGCAACGACGTCGAGGCCGGCATGGCAAAGTTGATCGCCAGCGAGTACTGCAAGGAGGTCACCGAGGACGCGTTCCGCATCCACGGCGGCTACGGGTACTCCAAGGAGTACGAGATCGAGCGGCTGATGCGCGAGGCGCCGTTCCTGCTCATCGGCGAGGGCACCAGCGAGATCCAGAAGACGATCATCAGCAAGGGCCTGTTGCGGGAGTATGCCTCCCGGTCGTAGCGGTCACGGGTACCGCGCGCCGGGCGCGGCACTGCACGGTGGTTCTGATCGTTGGCAGGATGGGTACCCCCCGCATCGGAGGTGATGCACCGTGACCGGTCCCTTCACGGGCGGCCAGGGCCAGATGCCCGGCCTGCCGACGCCGCCCACCGGCTGGCCGATCGGTTCGTACGCGACCTACGCGGAGGCGCAGCGCGCCGTCGACCACCTGGCGGACAACGAGTTCCCGGTCCAGGACGTGACGATCGTCGGGGTGGACCTGATGCTGGTCGAACGGGTGCTGCGCAGGTTGACCTGGGCCCGGGTGCTGGCCGGAGGTGCGGCATCCGGGGCATGGTTCGGCCTGTTCGTCGGCGTGCTGCTCAGCCTGTTCTCCGAGCCGGGTGCCGGCTTCCTCGGGCCGATCCTGGTCGGCCTGGTCACCGGTGTGGCCTTCGGGCTGATCTTCGCCGCGGTCGGGTACGCATCCTCGGGTGGGCGCCGGGACTTCGCGTCGGCGAACCAGCTCGTCGCCGGCCGTTACGACGTGCTGTGCCAGCCACGCAACGCCGAGAAGGCGCGTGACCTGCTGGCGCGGCTGTCGCTCGGGCCTTCGAGCTCCTAGCTCACCTAGCCCGAGGTTACGTCAAGCGCGGCCCGGCGCGGTTGCGGGCGCCCGATCGGGGTTCTACGTTCTGATCACCTGGCCAACGGCGGTGACGAGCAGCACAGCACGCCTCGGCGGGGTGTGGACGCGGCCGGAGGTCTCGATCATGCGCGGCCGGCGCGGGCCGCACCATGGTGGCGGGAGGAGGCCGGAGCGGATGAGGCCCCGACGGGACGGGCGCCGCCGTGGTATCGGGCTGCTGGCCGCAGCGCTGATCACCGCACCGGCGCTGGCCGGATGTGGCTCCGACGACCAGGGCGTGGTCCTGCGCTTCTACACCCCTGCCGACGGCGCCACGCAGTACGCCCAGGCGGCCGCGGACTGCACCGAGGCCGCCGGCGGGCGGTACCGCATCGAGCAGCGCACGCTCCCGCGCCAGGCCGACGAACAGCGGCTGCAGCTGGCCCGGCGCATCGTCGGGGGCGATGAGACCCTCGACATCCTGGGCATGGACGTCACGTGGACCGCGGAGTTCGCCGAGGCGGGCTGGATCCGGCCGTTCCCGCCGCGTGTTGCCGACCAGGTCCGGCAGGGCACGCTCGAGGCCGCCTACGAGACGGGGACCTGGGAGAACCGGCTGTTCGCCGCGCCGCTGAACACCAACACCCAGTTGCTGTGGTATCGCACAGACCTGATGCCGGGCGGCAGACCGCCACAGACCTGGGACGAGATGATCGACATCGCCGAGCAGCTCGCCACGCAGGACCGACCGAGCTGGATCGAGGTCCAGGCCGCGCAGTACGAGGGCCTGACCGTGTGGTTCAACACCCTGCTGACCAGCGCGGGCGGCCGCATCGTCGGGGAGGACGGCACCACGGTGCGGCTGCGCGAGGGTGACGCCACGCGGCAGGCCCTCGGCGTCATGAAGCGGGTGGCCACCGCCCGTGGCGTCGATCCGTCGCTGTCGCAGCGCGACGAGGGTGCCAGCCGGCTGGCGATGGAGGACGGCAACGCCGCCTTCCAGGTGAACTACCCCTTCGTGCTGCCGGGCATCCAGGAGAACGACGGCGGGTCCTTCATCGACGAGCGGGGCAACCCCACCAGCCGCGACACCGGGCGGCGCGTGGGCGACGTGTTCGCGTGGGCGCCGTACCCTGCGGTGGAGCCGGGAGGCGATGCCAACGTCACCATCGGCGGGCTCAACCTCGCCGTGTCGTCCACGAGCCGTTACCCGCCGCAGGCATTCGAGGCGGTTCAGTGCCTGCGCAACCGGCCCAACCAACTGCGCAACGCGATCGACGGTGGCGTGCCGCCGACGCTCGAGGCGCTCTACACCGACCCGGCCTTCCAGCGCGAGTACCCGGCGTGGCGGGCGATCAAGGCCTCGCTCGATGACGCGAGCGTGCGCCCCGAGTCCCCGGCCTACCAGAGCATCTCGATCGTGATCTCGGCGCTGCTCAACCCGCCGAGCGAGATCGACCCGCATGCCATGGTCGGCGAGCTCGCCAGCCAGGTGGAGGCGGCTGTGAACTCCGAAGGGCTGGTGCCGTGACCGCCGACGCACTCCTCTCCGCGGAGGCGGCGCCATGACAGTCGCGGCACCGCAGCGGCCCGCCGCGGGCGACGCGCGGCGCTCCGAGGGAGCCAAGGCGGAGCGGCGGCTCGCGGCCTGGCTGTGCGCGCCCGCGGTCATCGTGATGCTCGCGGTGACCGCGTACCCGATCGGCTATGCGGTCTGGCTGTCGCTGTTGCGCTATGACCTGCGGTTCCCGCAGGAACGCGAGTTCGTCGGGCTGAGCAACTACCTCGCGGTGTTGACCGACGGCTACTGGTGGAGTGCCTTCACCGTGACCGTGGCCGTCACGGTGGTCTCGGTGGCGATCGAGCTTGCGCTCGGCCTGGGGCTGGCACTGATCATGCACCGGACCCTGTTCGGGCGGGGCACGGTGCGGACCCTGGTGCTGATCCCGTACGGCATGGTGACGGTGGCGGCGGCGTTCTCCTGGCAGTACGCCTGGACGCCGGGCACCGGCTACCTGGCCAACCTGCTGCCCGAGGGTTCGGCGCCGCTGACCGAGCAGATCCCCGCGTTGGCGATCGTGGTGCTGGCCGAGGTGTGGAAGACCACCCCGTTCATGGCGCTGCTGCTGCTGGCCGGTCTGGCCCTGGTGCCGGACGACCTGTTGCGCGCCGCGCAGGTCGACGGTGCCGGGCCGTGGCAGCGGCTGACGCGCATCATCCTGCCGATGATGAAGCCGGCGATCCTGGTGGCCCTGCTGTTCCGGACGCTGGACGCATTCCGCATCTTCGACAACATCTACGTGCTCACCCGCGGCAACAACGGCACGGCGTCGGTGTCGATCCTGGGCTACGACAACCTGTTCAAGGCCTTCAACCTCGGGATCGGCTCGGCGATCAGCATCACGATCTTCATCTGCGTCGCGATCATCGCGTTCCTGTTCGTGAAGGGCTTCGGGGCCGCGGCGCCGGGGTCGGAGCCGGAAGGGAGGCGGTGATGGCCGTCGTCGCGACACCGGGGCGCAAGGCCGGCTGGTCGCTGTTGAACCTGCTGGTGATCGTCTACGCGCTCATCCCGGTGCTGTGGATCGCCAGCCTGTCGTTCAAGCCGACGTCGTCGGTCACCGACGGGAACTTCATCCCTCGGGAGCTGACCCTGGACAACTACGCGGGGATCTTCGCCACCAGCCAGTTCACCCGCGCACTGATCAACTCCATCGGCATCGCGATCATCGCCACCGCGCTCGCGGTGACCATCGGCACCATGGCCGCATACGCCATCGCCCGGTTGAACTTCCCTGGCAAGAAGCTGCTGATCGGGGTCTCGCTCATGATCGCGATGTTCCCGCAGATCTCGCTGGTCAGCCCGTTGTTCGAGATCGAGCGCGCAGTGGGCCTGTTCGACACCTGGCCTGGGCTGATCCTGCCCTACATCACCTTCTCGCTGCCGCTGGCGATCTACACGCTGTCGGCGTTCTTCCGCGAGATTCCGTGGGAGCTGGAGAAGGCGGCGAAGATGGACGGCGCCACCCCGGCCCAGGCGTTCCGGTCGGTGATCGTGCCGTTGGCCGCCCCCGGCGTCGTCACCAGCGCGATCCTGGTGTTCATCTTCTGCTGGAACGACTTCCTGTTCGCGATCTCGTTGACCTCCACCGAGGCCTCCCGCACCGTCCCGGCGGCGATCTCCAACTTCACCGGGAGCTCGCAGTTCGAGGAGCCGACCGGTTCGATCGCCGCGGCCGCCATGGTGATCACGATCCCGATCATCCTGTTCGTACTGTTCTTCCAACGTCGTATCGTCGCCGGGCTCACCTCCGGCGCCGTGAAGGGGTGAGGAGGAGACCGTTGGCCGAGATCGTGCTGGACGCTGTCACCAAGCGGTTCCCCGACGGTGCGCTCGCCGTCTCCGAAGTCGACGTGGCGATCGACGACGGCGAGTTCGTCATCCTGGTCGGTCCGTCGGGCTGCGGGAAGTCGACCACGCTCAACATGATCGCGGGCCTGGAGGACATCACCTCCGGGGAGCTGCGTATCGGTGGCGAGCGGGTCAACGAGCGGGCTCCCAAGGACCGTGACATCGCGATGGTCTTCCAGTCCTACGCGCTCTACCCGCACATGACGGTGCGGGAGAACATGGCGTTCCCGCTCAAGCTCTCCAAAGTGGACAGGGCCACGATCGCCGCCAAGGTCGATGAGGCGGCGACCGTCCTCGACCTCACCCAGCATCTGGACCGCAGGCCTGCCAACCTCTCCGGTGGTCAGCGTCAGCGGGTGGCCATGGGCCGGGCGATCGTGCGCAGCCCGTCCGCGTTCCTGATGGACGAGCCGCTGTCCAACCTCGACGCCAAGCTGCGGGTGCAGATGCGCACCGAGGTCTCGCGTATCCAGAAGCGGTTGGCCACCACGACCGTCTACGTCACGCACGACCAGACCGAGGCCATGACCCTCGGGGACCGGGTCGTGGTGATGCGGGGTGGCGTGGTGCAGCAGGTCGGGGCTCCGCAACACCTCTACGACCACCCCGCCAACCTGTTCGTCGCGGGGTTCATCGGCTCGCCGTCGATGAACTTCATGCCGGGAACGCTCGCCGAGGGGGCGCTGCAGACGGCGCTGGGTAGGGTGTCGTTGCCCGACCGGATCCGCAGCGCGCTCGAGTCCGCCGGTGCCCCGAGCGAAGTGATCGTCGGCTTGCGGCCGGAGCACTTCGAGGACGTCGC
Source organism: Pseudonocardiaceae bacterium (assembly GCA_009379815.1). GTDB lineage: Bacteria > Actinomycetota > Actinomycetes > Mycobacteriales > Pseudonocardiaceae > WHSY01. The sequence goes on along the minus strand of WHSY01000049.1, from coordinate 26,190 downwards.
GCTGGTCGAGGAGAGCAAGCGGGCCGCCGGCACGACGTTCCCGGCGCAGGCCGAGGTGCTGGAGTCGATGGGGTCGGACAAGTACGTGTACTTCTCGCTGTCGGGCGACCGCGCGTCGTCGACCGAGCTCGAAGAGCTCGCTGCCGATGCCGGGACGGCGGAGCTGCCCTCGGGCGGCAACCAGCTCACCACCCGGCTGTCAGCCGCATCCACCGCGGCCGAGGGCGAGAAGATCGACATCTGGTTCGACGCAGCGCAGGTGCAGGTCTTCGACCCCTCCTCGGGTCGGAACCTCACGGCCTGATCCCGCGCCCCCATGCCGCCCGCCCGCTGCCCGCCGTCGCGCCGTCGCGCCGCGAAGGGTCCCTCCACTGCGTCCGATGCCGTGGGGGTGCCCTTGGCGGCGACCGCCGGCCTGCAGTCGCCGTGGAGGGGCTTTCGCGGCGACCGCCGGCGTGCAGTCGCCGTGGGGGTGCCCTTGGCGGCGACCGCCGGCGTGCAGTCGCCGTGGAGGGGCTTTCGCGGCGACCGGGGGTGGATCGGGAGCCGACTCGCCGACTGGTATGGCCCGAGTGGACCCACTGGACCGGGACATAGCACACTGGGCGACAGTGCTGAGCGGATGGTGAGCACTTCGCCTACGGGAAGGACCTCGCATGCGCGTCCGTCGTCTCGCCGGAGTGGGTCCGGCTGCCGCTGTGGTGCTCGCTGTGCTGGCAGCGGTGTTGCTGCCCGCCCCCGCCCTGGCGGCTCCGCAGTTCGCCCCGGTCGGCGAGGCGACCGTGCATCCCGGTGTCGTCATGACCACCGAGGGCAACCAGTGCACGTCGAACTTCGTCTTCACCGACGGCTCGGACGTGTTCATCGGGATGGCCGCGCACTGCGCCGGCACCGGACCGGCGACCGCGGTCAACGGGTGCGATGCCCAGTCGCTCCCGTTGGGCACCCCCGTGTCGATCGACGGCGCGAGCGAACAGGGAACGCTCGTCTACAGCTCGTGGCTCGCCATGCAGCGCACCGGGGAGAGTGACCCGAATGCGTGCATGTACAACGACTTCGCGCTCGTGGAGATCGATCCGGCCGACGTCGGGCGCACCAACCCGAGCGTGCCGATCTTCGGCGGGCCGGCGGGTCTGGACACCGACGGAACGGAGTCCGGCGAGCGCGTCTACAGCTACGGCAACTCGCCGCTGCGCGGCGGCATCGAGGCGCTGAGCCCGAAGAGCGGGATCAGCCAGGGAACCGTCGGGAACGGCTGGTCGCACCGGGTGGCGACGGTCACGCCGGGCATTCCCGGTGACTCGGGCAGCGGCTTCCTGAATGCGGACGGCGAGGCGTTCGGGGTGCTGAGCACGCTGGCGCTGGCGCCCGTCCCGGGGACCAATGGTGTCGCCGACCTGTCGCGAGCGCTCGAGTACGCCAACGGGCACGGCAACCTCGGCTCGGTCGATCTGGTGTCGGGCACCGAGCAGTTCGCGGCCCCGCTCCTGCCGATCGGCCTGTAACCGTCACCGGCCGTCGCGGATCCGGCTGATGATCTCCTCGTCCCAGTCGTGGGTGCGGATCAGCCGGTACCGCTCGCAGGCCACCCACAGGTAGGCGTCCGCCTCGGTGTTGCCGCCCACCAGGTCGGCTTGGTGCAGCAGCCGGATCACCGGCAGGTACTCCTCGGAATGCCAGCGACGAGCGATCGTCGCACGGTCCGAGAAGCGGCCCTCGTCCTGCATCAGCCGGAAGCCCCACGCCTCGACCGCCTCCCCGAGCTCGGCATAGCCCTCGGGGTCGGTGGTGACGATGGCGGCGCTGGTCGTCTCGTCGAGGGGGACCCGGTCGAGGAAGATCCGCCGATAGTCCTTGACGATCAGGTCACCGCGGTGGCGCACCCCCTGCGATCCTACCGGGTGAGCACCTCGGTCACGGTCGCCTCGATCGTGTGCAGTCCCAGCGCGTGTGCCACCGACACCCGGTGATGGCCATCGCGGACGAAGTGCAGGTCGCCGACGCGGAAGACGTCGATCGGTGGGATCGACTCGCCGCGCCTGGTCGCGATCGCCAGCCGCTCCCACCGTTGCCGCACGCGCCCCGAAGTGGGGCGGAAGTACCGGTCGAAGTCGCGGGTGCGGTCGACGCTGCCCACGATCGAGTCGAGCGCGATCACCTGGCGGCGGAGCCGGCGCTGCCCGACGCGCCCGAGCGCGTCGACGACCTCATCGAAGGGCAGCACCACGTTGACGTCATCGGGCTCTCGCCGCAGCCAGGTCGCCAGCCGGGCGAGCACCTGGCGGCGCCTGCTGCGCAGGAAGTCGTTCTCCGCGTCGGCGCGGACGAAGCCGGTGTCACGGCGCACCGCTCACCTCCAAGACCCTGATGTCGGTCTCGGACCGGTGTAGCCGGAACGATCCGACCTCGCCGGCCGACGCCGGCACGCGCACACCCGCCAGGGTATGCGTGGTATGCGCATGTCGGCGTGCGGTCAGAGCCAGCCGTTACGCCGGAAGCCGCGGTAGAGCGACCCGCACGCGACCGCGATCAGTGCCAGCACCGCGTAGTAGCCGTAACGCCACTGCAGCTCGGGCATGTACTCGAAGTTCATCCCGTAGACACCGGCGATCATCATCGGCAGTGTGATGATCGCCACCCAGGCGGTGATCCGGCGCATGTCCGAGTTCTGCTGCACGGTGATCTTCGCCAGTGCGGCGTCGACCAGCGTGGTGAGCAGCTCGTCGTAGGAGGAGACCCGCTCGGACACGGTGGCCAGGTGGTCGTCGACGTCGCGGAAGTACTGCCGCACGTCGCCGGGCACCATCGGTGTCGGGGTCTCCGCGAGCCGGCGCAGCGGGTTGGCTAGCGGCCGCACCGCTCGACGCAGCTCCAGGATCTCGCGCTTCATCAGGTAGATCTGCTCGGAGGTGACGCTGGTGTGCGGCGCGAACACCCGCGACTCCATCGCCTCGATGTCGTCCTGGACGGCGGAGGTGACGGCGAGATAGCGGTCCACCACCTGATCTGCGATGGCGTGCAGCACCGTGGCCGGGCCGAGCGCGAGCTGTTCGGGGTCGCGCTCGAGCCGGCGGCGCACCTCGGCGAGACCGGAGTGGTTGCCGTGGCGCACCGTGACCACGAAGTCCGGGCCGAGGAAGACCATCACCTCACCGGTCTCGACGATCTCGTTCGCGGTGGCCGGATCCTCGTGCTCGACGTAGTTCACCGTCTTGAGGACCATGAACAGCAGGTCGTCGTAGCGGTCGAGCTTCGGGCGTTGCCGGGCGTGCACGGCGTCCTCGACGGCCAGCGCGGGCAGCTCGAAGGTGTCCGCGAGGCCCTGGAACTGGCGGACGTCGGGCGCGTGCAGCCCGATCCAGACGAACCCGTCGCCGCGGCGCCGCACCTCGGCCAACGCCTCTTCGTAGTCGAACGAACCGGGCAGCCGGTGCCCGTCGAGGTAGACCGCGCAGTCGACGACATGGCGGGACAGCGGGCTCGGCCGCGGTGGGACCTCGCGGGTGAACCTGGTGGTGCGGGGGCGCAGGCTTGCGAGAGCGTGCACGGTTACCTCCTGGCAGGCGCGTCACGGATCGATGACGGCGGACCGGAGCGCCTCCGGCCCGCAGCGCGTCCCGCGCCGTGGAACCGGGCCGTGGCTGAGCTCAGCCGTGAGACCCGACGGCGGGGACGCTGCCGGTACTGCACGGACTGCCGGTATCCACGTCCTCACCTCCTCGGGTCGGGGGATGGCCTCCCGCGTTCGGACGGCTGCCGGAGTGAGATCCCGGCGGCCGATATCTAGGGTACTCCGCGCCCGGGAAGTTCCGAGCACCCGTGGAGACTGTCGGTGTCACCGCCGTCGAAGTTACCGGTACGGCGTCAACAGATGCAGCGTTGACAGTGCAGCGTTGACAGATGCAGCGAGGAGGATCGGCGTGCAATTCGGTCGGTACTACGAGGAGTTCGAAGTCGGTGCGGTCTACAAGCACTGGCCGGGCAAGACCGTCACCGAGTACGACGACCACCTGTTCTGCCTGCTGACGATGAACCACCACCCGCTGCACCTGGATGCGCACTACGCGGGCGAGACCACCGACTTCGGCCGCAACGTCGTCGTCGGCAACTACGTCTACTCCCTCGTGCTGGGCATGTCCGTGCCCGACGTCTCGGGCAAGGCGATCGCCAACCTCGAGGTCGAGTCGCTGCGCCACGTGAAGCCGACCTTTCACGGTGACACGATCTACGGCGAGACCGAGGTGCTGGACAAGACGGAGTCCCGGTCGCGCGACGATCGCGGCGTCGTGGCGGTGGAGACCCGTGGCTACAACCAGGAGGGCACCGTGGTGCTGGTGTTCCGGCGCAAGGTGATGGTGCCCAAGCGCTCCTACGGCGACGCGCGCGGCGGCGAGCAGCCCGGCCGTCCCGAGCCGAAGCTGTGACGCGAGCACGCCGATCAGCGGGGCAGGCAGTTCCACGCGGTGAGCGCGTCGAGCAGGCCGTCGACGAGGGACAGTGACGCGAGAGCGGCCGCATCGCACCAGCGCGCGTCGTCGGCGTCGTCGCCGGGCCGCAGCCGACCTGCGGTGGGCAGGCAGGCATAGTCGTGGATCTCGAACACGGCGCCGCCCGGGGCCGCCCGGGTCACCGTGCCGACATGCGGGCCGACGGATGCTGTGATCCCCGTCTCCTCGGCGAGCTCTCTGGCGACGGCCTGCTCGTCGGACTCACCCCGCTCGACCCGCCCTCCGGGCAGTGACCAGCGCCCCCGGCCGGGCTCGGTGGCCCTGCGGACGAGCAGCAACCTGCCGCCGTCGTCGTGCGCCACCGCTCCGACGCAGCGGATAGTCCGGATGCCTGACCCCGTCATGGACACGCACAGTAGCGCGTTCGGGGTGCCACGCCACGCCCGCTGACCCAAGTGCGGTACTACTCTCCCCACCGGACATGGAGTGCGGTACAACGGTTGCGAAAGCGTCCACCCGCAGCGGCAAGACGAGGTTGGTCACGATGAGTGCGAAGACTAAGAAGACCGTGTCGTGGATCGCTATCATTGTCGTGGTGTTCTTCCTGATCACCCAGCCGGAGGAGTCGGCCGAGATCGTGCGCAACGGCGTCGGGCTGCTCGAGCAGGCCGCGCAGGCCGTCATCACCTTCCTGCAGTCCCTGGCCTGATCGGCCGACGGCGAGGAGAGGCGGTGCTCGGACGTGCTCGGCCCCCGTAACCCCGACGACTACCTGCTCCCCACGGAGCGGCGGGTCATCCGGGTGCGCAGGCACTGGGCCACGTTGCTGCCGCTGCTGGCGCAGACGGTGGGGCTGCTCGTCGTGGCATTCTTCCTGTCCAACCTGCTCGAAGGCCTCGGTGAGGCGATCTGGCTGGTGCAGTCACTGTTGTGGTACGCGGCGTTCTTCGTGGTGCTGCGGTTCGCCTACTACGTGCTGGAGTGGTGGGTGGAGCGCATCGTCGTCACCGACAAGCGGTTCATGCTCACCAACGGGATCCTCGTGACCAACGTCGCCATGATGCCGATCACCAAGGTCACCGACCTGACCTACCGCAGGCCGATGGTCGGGCGGGTGCTCGGCTACGGCACGCTCGTCGTGGAGTCCGCCGGACAGATCCAGGCGCTGAACCAGATCACCTACATGCCCCGCCCCGAAGAGGTCTACGACGCGATCTCCGAGCTGGTCTTCGGCGACAAGGCGCAGGGGCGCTCGCCTGCGTTGCAGCCGCCCCGCCGTCGGCGCTGATCACAGCCGGTCACCGGTGCGTGGCGGACCCGGGTCCCCGCCGCAGCGGGCCGTCGCGCAGACTGCTCGGCGTGCGCATCGACCTGCACACCCACTCCACCGCTTCCGACGGCACCGACTCGCCGGCCGAGCTGATCGCGGCCGCGGCCGCGGCGGGGCTCGACGTCATGGCGCTGACCGACCACGACACGACCTCCGGTTGGGCGCAGGCCGTCGGGGCGCTGCCCGCGGGGATGCGGTTGATCCGCGGCGCCGAGTTCTCCTGCACCGCCCCGGACGGTCGTGGTGGCAACCTGTCGTTGCACCTGCTCGGCTACCTGTTCGATCCGGAGTCCCCGGCGATCGGCGCCGAGCAGACCCGGCTGCGCGAGGAGCGGCGGCGCCGGCTGCGGGTGATGGCCGAGCGTATGGCCGCCGACGGCTACCCGGTCGATCCCGAGGTGCTGCTGGCCGACCTGCCCGCCGACGCGCCCGCCGGACGACCGCACCTGGCCAGGTGGCTGGTGTCCGCGGGCGTGGTGTCCAGCGTCGACGAGGCCTTCCAGCGCTTCCTGGCCACCGGGGGCCGCTATTACGCAGGCCGGGCGGACACCGATGCCCACACCGCGGTACGGATGGTGCGTCACGCGGGTGGGGTGCCGGTGCTCGCGCACCCGTTCGCGCCCGGCCGCGGGCCGGTGGCGTCCGAGGACGTCATCGCCGAGCTCGTCACCGAGGGCCTGGCAGGCGTGGAGGCCGATCACCCCGACCACACCGGGCCCGACCGCGAGCGGCTGCGCGGGCTGGCCGCCGAGCTGGACGTGCTGACCACCGGCTCCAGCGACTACCACGGCCACAACAAGGCCGTCCGGCTCGGCCAGGAGACCACCTGCACCGAGGCGTGCGAGCGCATCGAGGCGATGGCATCCGGGGTGGGTGTGGTGGCCGGGTGAGCGCGCCGGGCTCGGTACGGTGGGACCGTGCAAGGGCAGCTGGATCTCGAGGGGATGCCCCGCCCGCTGGTGCGGGTCACGCCGGCGAAGCTGGCGGCGTGGACGACCTGCCCGCGGCGCTACCGGATGGCCTACCTGGACCGCCCCGCACCGCCGCGCGGGGCTCCCTGGGCGCACAACACGCTGGGCGCGGTGGTGCACGCCGCGTTGCGGGCGCTGTTCGACCTGCCCGCGCACCGGCGCGACGGTGCTGCCGCTGCGGCGCTGGTTGCCACCCACTGGTCGGGCGAGGGTTTCGCCGATGCCGAGCAGGCGGCGCACTATCGCAGCCGGGCGCAGGACTGGGTCGCTGGCTATGTGGACGGGCTGGACTCGGAGCTCGAGCCGGTCGGCGTGGAGCGGTGGGTGTCCACCCCGACTCGGCGGATCGTCGCCGAGGGGCGGGTGGACCGGATCGACGAGCGTGACGACGAGCTAGTGATCGTGGACTACAAGACCGGCCGCCAGGGCCTGTCACTCGACGACGCGCGCGGTTCGCAGGCGCTGGCGCTCTACGCGCTCGCCGCCCGCCGGACGCTGCGCCGGGCCTGCCGGCGAGTGGAGCTGCACCACCTGCCCAGCGCCACGGTGGCCGCGTGGGAGCACACCGAGGACTCCCTCGACCGGCAGCTGCGCCGGGCCGAGGAGTCGGCCGACGAGATCGCGCTGGCCGGCGACACGCTCGCGGCAGGCGGCGACCCCGAGATCCTCTTCCCCCCGGCCACGGGCAGGCACTGCTCGTGGTGCGACTTCCGCAGGCACTGCGCCGAGGGCCGCGCCGCGGCGCCGGACCTGCAGCCGTGGGCCCTGCTGGCCGGGTCGTGAGTGATTCCGGTAGCCGTGGCTACCGGAATCACTCACGACACAGGGCGGCCGTATCCGATCGGCCCGGCCGCGCGCTGCGGCTGCTGCGCGGGCTGTCCGGTGCGCTGACCGCGGGCCTGGTGGCGGTGGCGCTGGCGCTCGGTGCTGCGGAGTGGCTGTCCGGCCCGGACACGGTTCCCGGCCCCGGCGCCGGGATGGTGATCGGGCACGGTGTGAGCGCCGCTGCCGCGGTGGTGCTGCAGTGGGTCGCCGACCGGTCCCGCGGCGGCCGGGCCTTCCTCGCGACGGTGGCGGTGCTCGCCGTCGTCGGGGTCGTGCTGTGGACGTGGTGGTGGCGCTGAGCCGGAGCGTCCATGCCCGGGTTGGCTCACCCTGCCAGCCATCGCCGCCAGACCGGCCGCAGCGCCGCGAGCAGCCCGTCGGGGTTCTCGATGTTGGGCGAGTGCCCGGCACCCGGCACCGGCGCGAACTGCGCGCCGAGCCGATCCGCCATCTCCCGCTGCGCGATGACGGGCCACGCGTCGTCGTCAGCCCCGCAGACCACCAGCGACGGCGTCCCGGATGCGCGCAGCACGGCGGCGAGCCCGTCGACCCGGTCGGGTTCCTCGCGTAGCGCGGTCGCCATGCCGAGCAGGCCGGCGGGCGACGAGCCGAGGAACCGGGAACGCAGCAGTTCGGCCAGCGCGGGGGGTTCGACGAGCCCGTCACGTGCCTCCCGGAAGAGCTGCACCGCCTCGACCCCCTCCGTGCGCATGATCGGTTCGGCCAGTTCCATCACGGCACGACGCTCGCCCGGGGGCAGCGCGGCGGGGCCCGAACCCAGCAGGGTCAGACCGCGCACCGGAGCGCCGGCCAGCACCGCCGCCCTGGCCACCAGGCCGCCGAAGGAGTGACCGAGCAGCAGCACCCTGCCGTGCCGTGCCGACAGGTCGCGCACCAGCGCGGCGACGGTGCCGCCCAGCGCGTCGGGCAGGTAGGCGCGCTCGCGCTCCGGCCCCGGGGACTCGTGCTGGCCGGGCAGGTCGACGGCGAGCACCCGCAACCCGTCGGCCGCGAGCGGGTCGAGCAGCGGAGCGAAGTCCTCCTTGGAACCGGTGTAGCCGGGCAGGAGCAGCGCCACCGGGTCCGAGGCACCGTCGGGGCCGAGCGCCAGCGCGGCGAGCGGCCCACCCGGCACCGGCAGGTCGATCCGCACCGCGCCGTGCGGGCTGAGCTGAGAACCGATCACGGGGCGGCAGTATGCGCCACGCGCTCGTGAGTGGCGATGCGAGCTCTGACTCGTATCGCCACTCACAGGCGCGTCAGCGCAAGGCCACGAGGGTGTCGCCACGTTGCTCGAGCACGACATCGCCCGCCGAGCCCACCTCCACCGGGCCGGTGTAGCCACCCCGGTCCACCGGCAGTGTGCCGACCTGCTCGCCCGTGGTGACATCGACCACAGCCAGGCCCCCGGGCACCGGGACGAGCAGCCGCCCGGCCAGCAGCGTGCCCGGGCCCAGCGTGTCCGGGATCGACCACATCGGCAGCAGGTCGGGGCTGCCGAGCGCTACGGTCGCCGATCCGGTGAACCAGTACGTGGCACCGGCCGTCACGGTGGTCGGGACGGCACCGGCGGGGGGGTCGCCGCGCAGATCGGCGGCGGGGATATCCAGGCCGCGCTCGACGATCCGCTGACCGGTGTTGTCGAGCACCACGAGCCGGGGCGGATCGGGCAGCGCGACCGCGCTGCGGTCGGGGGTCAGCGCCACCAGCGACGCGCCCCGGCCGCGGAGCAGCGTGCTGAGCTCGATCTCCGGCCGGTCGGGCTCCTCCGGGTCGGCCTGCTGCACGGTGATCCGGTCGGCGCGCTCTCCCGGGCAGCGCTCGATGACGCCGAGCAGACCCGCCGCGACGGCGATCGAGCCATAGCTGCACCGGGTGCGGGGTTGCGCACCGGGTTTGACCGGGGTCGGCAGCGCGCCGTACTCGAGCGTGCGTACCAGGTCCGAGCGCCACACCTCGAGGTAGCGCTGCCCGGTGGCGGTGACGAGGTTGCCCTCGGGCAGCAGTCGCGTCGGAGGCCGCAGCGGGCCGGTTCGCTGCGCGCCGCGCGAGCCGTCGGCCGGTGCCAGCGCGGTGACCTCGCTGCAGAACTCGCCCTCCCGGTGCACCGCCAGCGCCTGGCCGAACGCCGCGCCGACCGTGCACAGCGGCAACTCGCGCCGGTAGCTCCAGCGCGCTTGCCCGGTGACCGGGTCCCGGCCGGTGACCTCGCCCGCGTGCCCGGTGATGACGGTGCCGCCGGTCACGACCGGCTCCGGGGTGGCACCGCTGGGCGCTCGCCACAGCTGTGTCAGCGACGACGGCAGCGTCCGCGGCCCGGGCAGCGGGGTCCCCGCTGTCGGGGTGTCGTCGGTTCGCACCGTGGTGCCACGCGCATCGCTGACCCACCACAGCCCGCTGCCGAGCAGCAGCAGCGCGGCCGCGATCAGCGCGGCTGCGGCGACATCGCCGCGGCTGCGGCGTTCGGGTGGGGGCATCGCGCTCGGCGTCCGGTCACTCCCCGGCGCCGGTCTGGTCCCCTGCGGTACGGCCGCTGCCGCGGCGCCTGCGGCGCCGCCGGGGCCGCTCCGCGCCGTCGCTGTGATCGTGGTCCGCGCCGCCGGAGTCGGGGGCGGCGCTGTCCGCGGGCTCGCCGCCGCGGGTGCGACGGCGTCGACGGCGCCGCGGCGCGGTGGTCGGCTCGCCGTCGTCCGATCCGCGACGATCCTGCCCGCGCCCGGCGCCACGACCGCGGCGTGGCCGGTGCCCTTCCTCGTCGTTGTGCTCGGCCGCCAGGCCCGACCGGGTCCGCCGGGCCAGCGGCAGCCGGCCCGTGGCGTCGGAAGGGATGTCCAGGTCGGTGAACAGGTGATCGGAAGTGGAGTAGGTCTCGACCGGCTCGGGCATCCCGAGGCCGTGTGCGTCGCTGATCGTCTTCCAGCGCGGCTCCTCGTCCCAATCGACCAGTGTGATCGCCACGCCCTCGCGGCCGGCCCGACCGGTGCGCCCGATGCGGTGCAGGTAGGCCTTCTCGTCCTCCGGGCACTGGTAGTTGACCACGTGGGTGATCCCGACCACATCGATGCCCCGGGCCGCCACGTCGGTGGCCACCAGCACGTCGACCTTCTCCGACCGGAACGCCCGCAACGCCTGCTCGCGGGCGCCCTGCCCGAGGTCGCCGTGCACCGCGCCCGCCGCGAAGCCCCGCTCGGTGAGCTCGTCGGCCACCTTCTGCGCGGTGCGCTTGGTCCTGGTGAAGACCAGCGTCAGGCCCCGGTCGCGGGACTGCAGCACCCGGGCCAGCAGCTCGACCTTGTCGAGGGCGTGCGCACGGTAGGCGAACTGCCGGGTGCGCTCGTGGATGGCGGTGGCGTCGACCTCCTCGGCCCTGATGTGGGTGGGCTGGGTCAGGAACGTGCGGGCCAGCGTGATGATCGGCCCTGGCATGGTCGCGGAGAACAGCATGGTCTGGCGCTGCTCGGGAACCATCCGCAGGATGCGCTCGACGTCGGGCAAAAAGCCCAGGTCGAGCATCTCGTCGGCCTCGTCGAGCACCAGCACCTTCACCTTGCCCAGCACCAGGTGGCGCTGCTCGGCGAGATCCAGCAGCCGCCCGGGGGTGCCGACCACAACGTCGACGCCGTCGCGCAGCGCGTCGATCTGCGGTTCGTAGGGGCGCCCGCCGTAGACCGGGAGCACCCGAACCCCGAGGTCGCTGCCGGCGTCGGTGAGGTCGTGGGTGACCTGCAGGCACAGCTCTCGGGTCGGCACCACGACCAGTGCGCGGGGCGTGCCGTCGAGGTCGATGTCACCGGCCGAGATCCGCTGGATCAACGGGACGCCGAAGCCGAGCGTCTTGCCGGTACCGGTGCGGGCCTGCCCGATGACGTCGTCACCTGCCAGCGCGAGCGGCAGCGTCAGTTCCTGGATCGCGAAGGTGCGCTCGATGCCGGCGCGCAGCAGCGGCGCGACGATCTCGTCGCGCACGCCCAGCCCGGCGAAGGTGGGTGAGTCGGGCCGCACCGGCGCACCGGCCTGCAGCGGATGGGGGGGTTCGGAGTCGTCGAGCCCGCCCTCGGAATGGTCGAGCGTACGGGTGTCGGTATTACTGACGGTCAGCGTGATCGCCTCTCTCGTGCCGGCGCGCCCTGGCCCGGCCGCTCGAGACCACCTCCCTGGCTCACCCGGGTCCGTGGACGGACTCACGGGGCTGGGACGCGGGAGCACCGGTGAGAGGCGCGCGCTGCGTCTGCGCTGCTCGGGGGCGTCGCCCCCGAGCGGGGCGTGCGACCCGTGCGGGTCGGTATCTCGCGTGCTGTGCCACGCCCTGTCTCCACATCATACCGTCCCAGCGGTGCCGACCGGCCGGCACTAGGCTCGGCGGCGTGGCCGCGGCGCGCGAGGGCATCATCGACCTGCTCGGTGCGGTGGCCTACGGCGAGCTCTCCGCCTTCGACCGGCTGGCCGAGGACTCCAGGTCCGCGCCCACGCTGGCGGGCCGCATGGCGATGGCGGGGATGGCAGCGGCCGAGATGGGTCACTTCCAGCGCCTCGAGCGTCATCTCGGCGAGCTGGGGGTCGCCGTCGACGATGCGATGGCGCCGTTCGTGACCCGCTTCGACGAGTTCCACGCCTCCATCGCGCCGAAGTCGTGGCTCGAATCCCTGGTCAAGGCCTACCTGGGGGACGGGCTGGCGGCCGACTTCTACGGTGAGGTCGCAGGCTGGGTGGAGGAACCGACCGCCTCGCTGGTTCGTGACGTGCTCGCCGACACCGGCCACTCCGCGTTCGCCGAGCGCGAGGTTCGCGCGGCTTGCGAGCACGACCGCGCGGTGCGGGACCGGCTGGCGCTGTGGGGGCGGCGGTTGCTGGGGGAGGCGGTGACGCACGCGCAGCACGTCGTCGCCGAGCGGGACGGGCTCGCGGAGCTGATCGTGCATGGATCGGGGGACCTGGCCGGCATCGCGACGATGATCCGCAGGCTACAGACGCGCCACGGCCACCGGATGGCCACGCTGGGACTGGGCTGATCCGCAGCGCCGGGACTGGGTTGATCCGCAGCAGCGGGACTGGGCTAACCTGGCCCGAAGCTTGTGCACACACCGTGGAGGTTCTGCGTGGAGGTCAAGATCGGCGTCGCGGACAGCGCACGCGAGCTGGTGGTGTCCAGTTCGGAGACGCCGGATGAGGTGGAGACGCGGGTCAACGAGGCGCTGCGCGACGCGACGGGCCTGCTCTCGCTGACCGACGACAAGGGCAGGCGCTTCGTGGTCCCCGCAGCCAGGGTCTCCTACGTCGAGATCGGCCCGGAGGACAGCCGGCGCGTGGGTTTCGCGGTCGGCAGCTGAGTTCCGGGGGTTTCGAGGAGCATCCGCTCCGGAGAGCCACCCGCCGCGAAGATCGATTCGATCGCGCCGCAGGCGAGCATCAGCAGGTAGTCCCGCACCGCCTCCCGGCTCAGGCTCCGGTGCTCCAGCCACCAGTCGCCGACGGCCTGGACCATGCCGACACCGGCGTGCGCCCAGGGCTCGGCGCCGCCGGCATCCATCCCGAGGCGGCGCAGCTGGTCGCCGAAGATGCCGCTGAGCGCGGTGGCGATGAGCTCGGTGTTGGTGGTCACGGGGTCCTGCGCCACCGCGCGGTCGGGGAAGGATCGTCGCATCACGAACCGGTAGAGCTCGGGCTCGGCCTCGATGAAGCGCAGGTAGGTGTCGATGGCGTTTCGTACCAGCTCACGAGGCTCGGCCTCGGCGGACAGGCCCGGTAGCAGCGCGGACCTCATCCGGTGGGTGGCCTGCTCGCTGATCGCCATGTACAGCCCGGCCTTGTCCTGGAAGTGCCGGTAGAGGATCGGCTTGCTGACACCCGCCTCGGTGGCGATGTCCTCCATCGCCACGTCGGGGCCGTTGCGACGGATCGCGACGATGGCGGCGTCGACCAGCTCCGCGCGACGCGCCTCGCGCTGCGCGGCCTGCGCCCCGCGCTTGACACGAGCGGTGTCGTCCGTCATGTTACCGATGGTAACAGTTACCACTGGTAACTCTCCAGGAGGGCGGATTGCGCGGCGAGCAGGCCGGGGCGTCGGGGGAGAGATTCGTCACCGCCGACGGCACCCGGCTGCACGTCACCGAGCACGGTAGCCGCGACGCGCCACTGACCGTGGTGCTGTCGCACGGCTGGACGCTGGATCAGCGCATCTGGTCGCCGGTGGTGCGCACGCTGACCTCGGACGACCGGCTTCGGGTCGTCACCTACGACCACCGTGGTCATGGCCGCTCCGACCCGGCGCGGTCCGGCACCGCGACCATCAGCACGCTGGGCGACGATCTCGCCGAGCTGCTCGCCGCCCGGATCGAAGGGCCGGTCGTGCTCGCCGGTCACTCGATGGGGGGCATGACCATCATGGCACTGGGCGAGCGACACGGCGAGCTGGTCGCCGACCGCGTCGCCGGCGCGGCGTTCATCGCCACCTCCTGCTGCGACCTCGTACCCATCGACCTCGGGCTCACCCCCGCTGTGGCCCGCCTGGTCGCCGGGTGTGAGGTGCGGCTGCTGCGCAGCGCGGCGGTCGCCAGGTGGATGCGGGCGCGCGCCGTGACCGCCCACCGGGCCCGGATGATCAGTCCCGGCGTGCGCTGGCTGCTGCTCGGCGACCATCCGCGCCGCGCGGACATCGAGCTCACCGCCCGGTGTGTGGCGCAGTCGCGGTCCGCGAACATCGTGGACTTCCGGCCGACCTTCGACGATCACGACCGGCGCGCGGCGCTGGCCGCGTTCGCGGGGATCCCCACGCTGGTGCTGGGCGGGGTCCGCGACCGGCTCACCCCGGTGCGCCACACCCGGGTGATCGCCGGGGAGCTGCCCGATGCGCGGATGGTGACCTACGCCGGCGCGGGACACATGGTGCCGCTGGAGCGAGCCGAGCAGGTGGCCGGGCGGATCGGCGAGCTCGCGGCGTCGCTGCGGTGACCCTCGTCGCCGTGCGGCGCCGTGCGGCTCAGCCGTGCTGCAGCGGGAAGCCCGCCAGCCCCTTCCAGGCCAGTGTCGCGATCAGCGCGACCGCCTCCGACTTGGGCACCGCGCGCTGCGTGGCCAGCCAGCTGCGAGCGCTGTGCTCGCTGATCCCGACGACGCCCACGGCGACGAGCCGCGCCCGCTCGGTGTCGAGACCGGCGTCGGCGACCACGGCCTGCGAGATGGCCTCCACGCACTCGTCGTTGGCCCGCTGCACCAGGTCCTGCACCGCGGTCTGGTTGCGCAGATCTGACTCGAACACCAACCGGAACGCCTCGCCGTCGCCGTCGACGAAGTCGAAGTAGGCGCCCACTGCGTTGCGCACCCGCTGCCGGTTGTCGGTCGTCTCCTCGATCGCGTTGCGCACCCGTCGGGCCAGCTCGGCGGCGTGGGTCTCCAGCAGCGCCAGGTAGAGCTCCAGCTTGCCTGGGAAGTGCTGGTAGAGGACGGGCTTGCTGACGCCCGCCCGTTCGGCGATGTCGTCCATCACCGTCGCGTGGTAGCCGTTGCTGACGAAGATGTCGGTCGCGGCGGCGAGCAGCTGGGCGCGCCGCTCGTCACGGGGCAGCCGCACACCCCGTGCGCTGGGCCCCGGACGTGACGAACCAGTGCGGCGCGCCGTGGTCTCCGTCATGCCGCCCTCCACCTCGTCGCTACCCGCCGGGTACTGACCTTACCCGCCGGTACGACCGCCCCGATGCCCCGATGCCCCGCTGCAGCGGCGATGGTGGACGCCACCCTGCCCGGTGGCGCACGCTGATCGCCATGCGGGCGATCTGGAAGGGGGCCGTGTCCTTCGGCCTGGTCAGTATCCCGGTGCGGCTGCATGCCGCCACCGAGGATCGCGACGTGTCGTTTCACCAGGTGCACGCCGCCGACGGTGGGCGGGTGCGCTATCGGCGGGTGTGCAGCGCCTGCGGTGAGGAGATCGCCTACGCGGACCTGGCGAAGGGCTACGAGCTGGCTAGCGGGGAGACGGTCGTGCTCACCGAGGAGGACCTGGCCGGCCTGCCGCTGCCCACCGCCAAGACCGTCGAGCTGCTGGCGTTCGTCCCCGCCGAGCAGCTCGACCCACTGGCCTATGCCCGCGGTTACCATCTCGACCCCGAGCAGAGCGGGCGTAAGCCCTACCTGCTGCTGCGCCGGGCACTGGAGGCGTCGGGACGGGTCGGGTTGGTGAAGGTGGCCATCCGCAGCAAGGAGGCGCTGGCAGTGCTGCGACCGCGGGGCCAGGGCCTGGTGCTGCAGACGATGGTCTGGCCGGACGAGGTGCGGCCCGGCACGGCCGACGAGCTCGACGACGACGTCAGCGTCAATGACGCCGAGGTGGCAGTAGCCACCGCTCTGATCGACGCGATGGCCGCGGATTACGAGCCGCAGCAGCACACCGACGCCTACCGCGAGGCGTTGCTGGCGGTGGTCGACGCCAAGGCGGCGGGCAGCGTGGTTGCGCCCGCCGCTGCCGAGGAGGAGCGTCCCGAGGTGATCGACCTCGTCAGCGCGCTGCAGGCGTCGGTCACGGCCGCGCGGGCCGCGCGCAGTGCCTCCTGAACCTCGCGCCTCCTGAGTGCGACCGCGGGGCTCTGTGGCACGCTGGTCGCCGTGACCCGGCCGACGCAGGGCGACCACCCGGCGGCGTCTCCTGCTGGGCAGCGTGGGGGCGCCACCTCGACCCGATCGCGCCCGGTGACGCCCGACCAGCCGGCCGGGCCGCGCCGCGACGACGAGCGCGCCGGTGCCCGGCGGGCGCAAGGCCGCACGTCCCGCGCCGAAGTCGCCGAGCCGCTGGCGGCGTCCTGGGACCCTGATCCCGAGTCCGATCCCGGTCCAGGAGCCACCCGCGCGAACCGGCGGCGCCGCCGGTTCGCGCGTGCGGCGTCCACCTATGGCTGGCGGGTGTACGCCGTGCCGGTACTGATCGTGCTCACCGTGCTGGCCGTCCTCGACTCGGCCCGCTCGCCTGCCCCGCAGACACCGGAGGCCTCGGCCGGGTCACCGTCGGACGAGGCGCCGGCTGTTCCGCTGATCCCCCATCCCGGCGCCGGTCCGGGCTTCGGGGCCGCCAAGGCCGCCGCCGAGCTGCCCGGCGGCGGCCCGTTCACCAAGCGGGGTGCGGGCACCTGGAGCGTCGTACCGGGGGCGGGCCCGAAGTTCGGCACCGGCAAGCTGTCCACCTACACCGTCGAGGTGGAGGACGGGGTCGAGATGCCCGGTGGACCTCGGGGTTTCGCCACGACCGTCGACGCCACCCTGAACAACCCCAAGAGCTGGATGGGCAGCGGTCGCTACGCCTTCCGGCGGGTCGACGACCCCGCGGCGGCCGACATCCGGATCAGCCTGACGTCGCAGCTGACCACCCGTGAGGTGTGCGGGTTCGGCATCCCCTACGACGCCTCGTGCTGGAAGGGCAACCTGAAGCGCGTGGTGATCAACCATGCCCGGTGGGCCAGGGGCGCCGTCGCGTTCCAGGGAAACATCGTGCAGTACCAGCAGTACGTCATCAACCATGAGGTCGGGCACGCGCTGGGCTTCCAGCACGTCCCGTGCGAGGCCACCGGGGAGCTGGCGCCGATCATGATGCAGCAGACCTGGGGCGTGTCCAACGACTACATCGCCGCGTTGGGTAGCGACGGGGTGGAGGCCAACGGGCAGGTATGCGAACCGAACGCCTGGCCCTTCCCCGCGGTCGACTGAGCGGGAAGAGTTGTCGCCAGTAGGGCGTTGCACGGGTACGAGCGAATGCACCGAAGCGTGAGGAGAGCACCGATGAGCCTGCCGCCGCTGGTCGAGCCCGCCGCGGAGCTGACCAAGGAGGAGGTCGAACGGTACAGCCGCCATCTGATCATCCCTGATGTCGGGATGGAAGGGCAGAAGCGGCTGAAGAACGCCAAGGTGCTCGTGATCGGCGCCGGCGGTCTCGGCAGTCCCGCCCTGCTGTACCTGGCCGCCGCGGGCGTGGGCACGTTGGGGATCGTCGAGTTCGACGAGGTCGACGAGTCCAACCTGCAGCGCCAGATCATCCACGGCACGTCGGACATCGGGCGCCCCAAGGGTGAGTCGGCCAGGGACTCCATCAAGGAGGTCAACCCGCTCGTCGGCGTGCGGCTGCACAACCTGCGGCTCGACTCCTCCAACGCGCTGGACGTGTTCCGCGACTACGACCTCGTTGTCGACGGCACCGACAACTTCGCCACCCGCTACCTGGTCAACGACGCCTGCGTGATCCTCGGCATCCCCTATGTCTGGGGCTCGATCTTCCGGTTCGAAGGTCAGGCGTCGGTGTTCTGGGCCGAGCCCACCGGGGGTGACCAGGAGGGCGTGCAGTACCGCGATCTCTACCCCGAGCCGCCGCCGCCCGGGATGGTCCCCTCCTGCGCCGAGGGCGGTGTGCTCGGCGTGCTGTGCGCCTCGATCGGGTCGATCCAGGTCAACGAGGCGATCAAGCTCATCACCGGTATCGGTGAGCCGCTGCTGGGCAGGCTGATGGTCTACGACGCCCTGGAGATGAGCTACCGCACCATCAGGATCCGCAAGGATCCGGAGGCCAAGCCGGTCACCGAGCTGATCGACTACGAGGCGTTCTGCGGCACGGTCTCCGACGACGCGCAGCAGGCGGCGGCGGACTCGACCATCACGGCGATCGAGCTCAAGGAGCGGATCGATCGCGGCGACGACTTCGCGCTCATCGACGTGCGCGAGCCGCACGAGTACGAGATCGTCAGGATCCCCGGCGCGCAGCTGATTCCCAAGGACAGGATCCTGTCCGGCGAGGCGTTGGCGGAGCTGCCGCAGGACAAGCCGCTGGTGCTGCACTGCAAATCCGGTGCCCGCTCGGCCGAGGCGCTCGCTGCGCTGCACAAGGCCGGGTTCCGCGACGCCGTGCACGTCGGCGGTGGGGTGCTGGCGTGGGCCAAGCAGGTCGACCCCTCGCTGCCCACGTACTGATGCGCCCGCGGCGCTCGTGAGTGGGTGACAGCGCTCTGATCCGCGCTCTGATCCGCAATGCCGCTCACGAGCTACGGCGTGCCTGGCTCCGGCCGGCGCGCGTGCGCCGGTAGCGTCCGCGAGCGTGCCACCACCGCAGGCCGAGGCGCCTCCAGAGCATGTCCGTACCGCCTTCGGCGTGCGGGAGCACGAGCCGGAGCGGCACGAACCCGGGCCGGTGTGGCGCTGCGGTGAGGCCGTCCTCAAGCCGGTCGGGAGCACGACCGAGGCGGCCTGGGTCGCGCGGACGCTCGACTCGCTGCAGGTCGACGGGCTGCGGCTGGCACGCCCGCTGCGTTCCAGCGACGGCCGCTGGGTGGTGTCGGGCTGGACGGCGAGCCGCCACCTGGAGGGCCAACCCGAACCGCGGCACGACGAGGTCGTCTCAGTGGCGCAGCGGCTGCACGCGGCGAGCGCGGAGCTGCACCGGCCGAGCTTCCTCGACGACCGCTCCGACCTCTACGCCGTCGCCGACGCAGCGGCCTGGGGCGACACCGATCCCGAGCTGCCGGGGCGGTGGGGTGGCGAGGCGTTCGCGGACCTCGCCGGTGCGCGCCTGCCCGTCGACCTGCGGTCGCAGGTCGTGCACGGTGACCTGTTCGGCAACGTGCTCTTCACCGGCTCCGCAGCCCCGGCCGTCATCGACTTCACGCCCTACTGGCGGCCGCCGGAGTGGGCTGCGGCCGTGGTGGTCGTCGACGCACTCGCGTGGGGCGGCGCCGACCCGAACCTGGTGCACCGCTGGTCGTCGCACGCGGAGTGGCCGCAGGTGCTGCTGCGCGCGCTGCTGTTCCGCATCGCCGTGCACGCGCTGCACCCCCGCGCCGGTGAGCAGTCGCTCGCGGGGTTGCGGCGCGCCGTCACCCTGGTGCGCCAGCTGCTGTGACACCCCGAGACGGATCATGTGTCCAGGCAGGCGTCCGGCACCGTCCGGCGCATGTGCACGCGAGCCGGCCCGGCGACCAGCGCCATGCACTCAGCGCCAGAGCCGGCGGGTGGCCAGCTGCGCTCCCTGGGTCAGCGACTCGAGCTTGGCCCACGCGAGCTGGGGATGAACCCGTCCACCGAGGCCGCAGTCGGTCGACGCGACGACGTTGTCCCTGCCGACGCCGTCGGCAAAGCGCACGATCCGGTCGGCGACGAGCTCGGGGTGCTCTACCACGTTCGTGGCGTGGCTGACCACTCCGGGAAGGATGACCTTCCCCGCGGGCAGCGGCACCTCTTCCCAGACCTTCCACTCGTGCTCGTGGCGAGCGTTTCCGGCCTCGAACGAGTATCCCTGGCACTCGACCGCCAGCAGCACGTCGACGATGTCGCGCATCGGGATGTCCGTCGTGCGGCCCGTGCCAGCTACCCCAGCACAGGTGAAAGCGTATGCGGTCCTTCGGAAGGTCCCGAGTCGCGTAATTCAGCGCCTCGACCCGGGCCATGGTGAACTTCTTGTAATCGTCGACCGAAGGTTCGGGGTTGATCTGGTCCCAATTCTCGGCGATACACGGGTCGTCGAGCTGGAGGATGAATCCGGCGTCGACGATCGCCTTGTACTCCTCGCGCATCGCGTCGGCGCAGGCGTACATGAACTCTTCGTCGGTCGGGTAGTACTCGTTCATGAACCGCGCGCAGCTACCGGGTGCGACGGAGTTGAGGAAGCCCTGCTGGGTCCCGGTTCGCTCGAGCGCGGCCCGGAGCGCCTCGATGTCGCGCTGCACATCGTCATGACCGGTATAGGTGATGGGCCCCCGGCACACCGGAAATCGCCGGGACGCGCCGCCGACGCCGATCCCCGCTTCGGGATCGGTGTAGGCCTCGGCGAACTGCAGCCAGTCCCTTCGATCCGGGAAGCTGCTCAACACGACGTTGCCCGGCGTCGACCGGTGGGCCGGCATGTCCCACAGATTGATATCGGCCAGTTCCAACCCGCCCAGCCGCTGGAAGACGTATCCCCACCAGGCGCCGTAATCCACCCGGTCCGGCATCGAGTGGCCGTACTCGCCGTCGTTGACGACGTCGATGCCGATGTCGCGCTGTCTGCGAACCACCGCAGCGACCGTGTCACCCAGGTACGCACGGAAAGAACTGTCATCAATGGCCTCGCCGGCCTCGCGCTGACGATTGCGCTCGATGAGGTCGTCGGGTCGTGGCAGACTCCCGGCATGGCTGGTCAGGATCCGTTGCTCACCATTATCGCCCATGCCGAACCATCCCCAATACCTCATCACCACAATTGTCGACAGTAAGGTACACGTTCGGCAGTGCCGAGACAAGCACCGGGCGAATTATTCTTCTTTCGGTCGCAACAGTGTGCGACATCGCGATGACACACGGTGCGTGACGCACGACTATTTCTGCGCGACGATGGCGAACGGGGCCGAGCAAACGACGGGACCTGGAGGTCGGATCGACGTGACGGCGACACAGCCGCTGACGGGGTTCACGGTCGGCGTCACCGCGGCACGCCGGGCCGAGGAGCTGGGCGTGCTGCTGCAACGCAAGGGGGCGGTGGTGTGCTACGGCCCTGCGATGCAGACCGTGCCGCTGCCCGACGACACCGAGCTTCGCGAGGCGACCCGTCAACTGGTCACCACGCCACCCGACGTCGCCGTCGTCACCACCGGGGTCGGTTTCCGGGGCTGGCTGGAAGCCGCCGACGGGTGGGGGCTGCACGGGGACATGGTCGAGGCGTTGGGCAGTGCCCGGATCCTTGCCCGGGGCCCGAAGTCGCGCGGCGCGATCCGCGCGGCAGGCCTGACCGAGGCGTGGTCACCGGCATCGGAGTCCTCCGGCGAGGTGCTCGAGCACCTCCTCGACAGCGGTGTCGCGGGGTTGCGGATCGCGGTGCAGCTGCACGGCGAGTCGTTACCGCAGCTCGTCGACGCGCTGCGCGGCGCAGGCGCCGAGGTCGTGACGGTGCCGGTGTACCGGTGGGAGCCGCCGGCGGACCTCGGGCCGGTGGACCGGCTCATCGAGGCCACGCTCGACGGTGGCGTCGACGCGATCAGCTTCACCAGCGCGCCTGCGGCCGCCGGCTTGCTGCACCGGGCCGGTCAGCTCGGGGTGGCCGAGGCGCTGCTGCGGCGGCTGCGCGGCGACGTGCTGGTGGCCTGCGTCGGACCGGTCACCGCCGGCCCGCTGGTCGCCCGTGACGTCCCGACGGTGCAGCCGCAGCGCTCTCGCACGGCAGCGCTGGTACGCACCATCGCCGCCGAGCTGTCCGCACGGGCGGGGCGGTAGCGCTTGTCACCGGGCAGCAGCCAGCCGTCTCAGCGTCGCGCGGGCGCGGTCCCGCTGTAGTAGGTGACCCGTCCGACGCGGCTGGCGCGGTGGGTCAGCTCGGTGACGTCCCCGAAGCCGGCAGCGCGCAACCGGGCGGGGACCCCGTCGCCGAGGTTGTCGCGCAGCCGCTGGGAGCGCCGCTGCAGCCTGGCCGTAAGCCCGTCCGAGGCAGTCACCCTGCCGCCGAAGTCGGCGAGGTACAGCGCGCCGCCGTCGGATGGCCGCGGCACGCCGGCTGCTCGTCGAGACCGACCTGGCCGTCAACGAGATCGGACGCATGGTCGGTTTCGGCGGCCCGGGGTACTTCGCCGGCATGCTCACGGTGTGACACCGCGGGTGGCGCGCTGCGGCGAGCGCGGGCGGGTGACCCGGGAATAGTTGAGCGCACAACGGTATTGAGGACACTGTCCGACGCACCGTCGAGGAGGCTTCGATGCCCGCCGTCACCGCCGACACGCTCACGCTGCCCCGGCTGCGCGCACTGCCCCAGCAGGGCACCGCCTGGCGCACCGCGCACAAGGTCGTCACCGGCAAGAAGTCCGTCGAGGGCGAGGGCTTCCAGGTGCGGCGGCCGTTCCCCGGCATGGACCTCTCGCTGGCTGACCCGTTCCTGCTGCTGGACCACCTCGGCGCCGTCGAGTACGCACCGGGGGAGGCGAAGGGCGCTCCGTGGCATCCGCACCGCGGCTTCGAGACCGTCACCTACATCATGGACGGTGCCTTCGAGCACACCGACTCCACCGGTGGCGGCGGGCTGATCACCGATGGCGCCACGCAGTGGATGACCGCGGGCTCCGGAGTGATGCACTCCGAGCTGCCACCCGACTCGTTCGTCGCCAGCGGGGGCCTGTTCCACGGCACGCAGCTGTGGGTGAACCTGCCGCGCTCGCTGAAGTGGACTCCGCCGCGCTACCAGGACATCGGCTCCCGCGACGTCAGGCTGCTGTCCAGCGTCGACGGGGGCGCGCTGCTGCGGGTGATCGCCGGGGAGCTCGACGGGTACCGGGGCCCCGGCGTCACCCACACCCCGATCAGCTACGCGCACGCCACCGTCAACGCGGGCGCCCGGGTCGACGTCGGCTGGCCCGCCGACTTCAACGCGCTGGTCTACGTGCTCTCCGGTCGCGGCACCATCGGGCCCGACGCCCGGCCGCTGGAGGAGGGCCAGCTCGCAGTCCTCGGGGCCGGTGACGCGCTGACGCTGCGCGCCGCCGACACCCAGCCGGCCGCGGCGGGCTCGGGGTGGAACGTGCTGCTGCTCGGCGGGCTGCCATTGCGCGAGCCCGTCGCCCGTTACGGCCCGTTCGTCATGAACACCAAGGCGGAGATCATCGACGCGGTCGAGGACTTCCAGTCCGGCAAACTCATCCGGCAGGTCCCCGACGAGCTGGATCCCGGCACCATGCCCCACCGCACCAGCGAGGACACCGACCTGCACCGCTGACCCGCTGCCCGCTCCCGCGCCACCCGCACAGCCGCCACCCCGCTTGCTGGGTCACCGCTTGCTGGGTCACCGCTCGCTGGGTCACCGCTCGCTGGGGTCGGTACTCACCGTCAGTCGCCGTGAAGGGCACCTACGCGGCGTCTGACGCAGTGCAGGTGCCCTTCACGGCGACTGCCGATGGCGTCTGACGCAGTGCAGGTGCCCTTCACGGCGACTGCCGATGGCGTCTGACGCAGTGCAGGTGCCCCTCACGGCGATTCGCGATTCGCGCTGGCTCGCTCGCCGTCAAGCACCCTTCGCCGCGGTTGTGGACACGCGGTGGTGTGTGGACAACTGCTGCCGGATCATCCGCGATGGAGACGGGAGGGTCGGGGACTGGCGCACAGTCCACATATGACTCGCGACACGTGGCGGCAGCAGATGCCGTGGATCACCGAACATGCCGTGGACGGCGTCATCACCGTGGCAGCGCTGGGCGCGCTCGGAATCGATTCGAGCACCGCGTATCGCCGCTGCCAGCCCGGTGGGCCGTGGCGGTGGTTGCTGCCGGGCGTCGTGCTGCTCCAGTCCGGGACGCCGTCGGGGCGGCAGCGGACGTGGGCGGCGTTGGCCTATGCCGGGTCCGGGGCCCAGCTGACCGGTGCTTGCGCCGCGATGGTGTACGGGTTGCGTCGGGCCGGAGGTGACGACCGGGTGCACGTGCTGTTGCCGCACAGCCGGCGCTGCAGATCAGTCGGCTGGGCCCTCGTCGAGCGCACGACGAGGCTGCCGGAGCCCGTGGTCGTGCGCGGGCTCCCCGCCGCCCCGGTCGTGCGGGCCGTAATGGATCGGGCACGGCGGCTGCGCGATGCCGAGGCCGTCCAGGCGCTCCTCGCAGAGGCGGTGCAACGGCGGTTCTGTACCCCTGCGCAGCTGACGGTCGAGCTCGACGCCGGTAGCACGCGCGGAACCGCATTGGTGCGCCACGAACTCGAGCACATCTGCGGCGGAGCCCGATCCGTGGCAGAGGTCCGGGCCAAGCGCCTCGCACAACGCAGCGGGTTGCCCGAACCGCTGTGGAACGTGCCGCTGTTCGATGACTGCGGCCAGCTCATCGGCACGCCTGATGCCTGGTGGCCGGAGGTGGGCTTGGCGTGGGAGATCGACTCGTTGGACTTCCACCTCGACCCAGCCGACTACGACCGCACACTGCGCCGCGATGCGCGCTATGCCGCTGCCGGCATCGCCTTCCTGCCGACACTGCCCTCGCGCCTCGTGACCGAATTCGTAGCAGTAGTGGCCGAGCTCACGGCGGCATACGCAGCCGCTGCCCGGCGACCCCTGCCTGGTGGCGTCACCATCGGCGCGCGGCCGGCATAGGCACTGGGACAGCGCCCGTCGTGGTGCAACGAGGCAGGCGCCCTGCGCGGCGCCGTGAAGGGCACCTACGCGGCGTCTGACGCAGTGCAGGTGCCCTTCACGGCGACTGCGGATGGCGCGGTCGCAGTGCGGGTGCCCTTCACGGCGGATCAGGGAGGATCCCGGCATATGGGCACGATCACGGAGCCCGGTAGCGGCGCATCGGGACGCGATCGCCGTCGGCGAGCACACCCTCGCTGCGCAACAGGGCGAGCTGCTCGGCCACCTTGTGCGGCGCGGGGGTGCCGTCGGCGTGGACCACCCGATGCCAGGGCAGGTCGGCGCCGTCCTCCGCGAGGATGCGCCCGACCAGCCGCGCGCGGCCCGGCAACCCGGCCCGCGCGGCAACGTCGCCGTAGCCGAGCACGGTGCCGGCCGGGATCGCGGACACCACCGCACGGACCTGTTCCACCGTCTCGTCGTCCATCGCCGCCAAACCAACCACACGCACACTGACGCCGCCGGAGTCACCCGTGCGGCGTTGTCGGACTGCCGTGATTGCATTCCCCCGTGCCCCGGCTCATCCGACCCCTCGCCGCCACCCGCGCCGCACCGGCGTGGGATGTCGCCGCGCGCGCGGTGTTGGACCACCCGGGCGGGCCGCTGCGGGTGCTGGGCGGTCCGGGGACCGGCAAGACGACGCTGGTGGCGCACACCGTCGCCGACCGGATCCTCCGTGGCGGGGTGGACCCGGAACAGGTGCTCGTGCTCACCGCGAGCCGCCGGGCGGCCGCGGACCTGCGCGAGCGGATCACCGAGCTGCTCGCCGTCGGGGACGGGGCGCGCACGGTCCGCGAGCCCCTGGTGCGCACCGTGCACTCGTACGCCTTCGCGGTGCTGCGGCTGCAGTCCTCGCTGCACGAGCTGCCGCCGCCCCGGCTGCTGTCGGGCCCCGAGCAGGACGTCGTGGTGCGCGAGCTGCTGGCGGGCGACATCGAGGATGGCGGTAGGCGCTGGCCGCAACGGCTGCGCCCGGCGCTGGGGCTGCACGCGTTCGCCGCGGAGCTGCGGGACCT
>WHSY01000049.1:0-498 GCA_009379815.1 Pseudonocardiaceae bacterium | reverse complement strand
GTGGCCGCGGGGCGCTTCTTCCGTGGCTACGAGCAGGTCACGCTGCTGCGCGGTGCTGCGGGAGCAGGCGCGCCGCAGGCCACGGCGCCCGCTCTCGACGCCGCCGAACTGGTGTCCGCCGCCCTGCTCGCCCTCCAGACCGACGCGGACCTGCTGCGACGAGAGCGCGGCCGGGTGCGCCACCTCGCCGTCGACGACGCGCAACACCTCGATCCGCAGCAGATCCGCCTGGTGGAGTTGCTCGGCGCCGGTGCGCGGGAGCTGCTCGCACTCGGCGATCCAGCCATAGCGCGGGTCACAGACGTAGGCCAGAAACATAGCCAGCGCACCCTGATACGACCGCACCGTCGAATGCGCCCACCCGCCCTCGGCTGTCCACGCCTCGACCTGAGCCGACGTCCACTGCCACGGCCAGCCTCCGAACTCGCTAAACCGGCGCACGATCCGTTCCCGGCCATCGATCAGCGAACTGCTCAACCGGCGGCTGGCCTGCTGATG
>WHSY01000499.1:278-598 GCA_009379815.1 Pseudonocardiaceae bacterium | reverse complement strand
ATGGCGTCCGCGCCGGTGCGGCGCGCGGCGTCGAGGACGGCGTCGATGTCGAGATAGCTGTCCGCCGGGGTCGAGCCGCCGAGCGGTTCGGCCCCGTCGGCAAGCCGGGTGTGGGCGCCATCGCGGTCTGGGTCGGCGTAGACCGCGACGCTGGCGATCCCCGCGTCGCGGGCGGCCCGGATCAGCCGCACGGCGATCTCGCCGCGGTTGGCCACCAGGACCTTGCGCAGCGGTGTGGTCGGCGCGTCGGTCAGCACGGCGGCTGTCTCGGGAGCATCAATGCGGCACTCACCCGTCCGCCCTTCCCGCTCTGGCCAGCA
>WHSY01000499.1:0-268 GCA_009379815.1 Pseudonocardiaceae bacterium | reverse complement strand
CGGCCTCGGCCATCCGTACGTGCGCGGCGTCGACCATCTGCCCGTCGATCACGCCGACCCCTCGCTCGGCGGCGGTCAACACCTCTCGCGCGTGCTCGACCTCGGCGGCGGACGGGGTGAAGATCTCGTGCGCGAGCCGTACCTGGTTGGGGTGCAGGCAAATCTTCCCCGCGTAGCCGATCGCCCTGCCTTGCTCCGCGTCCGCGCGGAACGCCGCGTCGTCGCGTACCGCGACGACCGCCTCGTCCACGGCCGAGACGCCGGCCAG
>WHSY01000498.1 GCA_009379815.1 Pseudonocardiaceae bacterium | reverse complement strand
CTTCTGATGTTTCCAACCCTCACGCGCGACGGGCACCGGCTGTGTCGGCAGGCGGCGCGATGATCTGAGAGACGCAGGTTCGACGACACCACACAGGAGAACGGCCGCCATGCCTTCCAGAAACTCCGCGCCGCGCGGCTTCGTCGTCAGTCCCGACGGTGGCCTCCCGCTGCCGGCCGCAGGGGGTGTCGTCCTTGCCTCGTCAGCCGACACAGGCGGTCACTTCACCCTGATCCGCAGCCATGCTCCCGCAGGCGACCAGGTACCACTCCACATCCACGCCGCTGAGGACGAGTGCTTCTACGTCCTCGAAGGCGACTACAGCATCACCTGCGGTGACGACATCTTCCACGCCGGACCCGGCGCCTTTGTCTATCTGCCTCGGCAGGTGCCCCACGGTTACGCCGTTGGCACCACTGCCGCCACCAAGCTGATCCTCGCCGTCCCCGCCGGCCTCGAAGCCTTCTTCGACGACCTGGCCGCAGGCCTGAGCACCGACGAGATCACCCACCGGCACCATGTGACCTTCCTCAGCGAATAGCAACTGCACAACAGGCGCCTCCGGCGGGCCTCCGCTCCGGAATGGCCCGGGCTGGGC
>WHSY01000497.1 GCA_009379815.1 Pseudonocardiaceae bacterium | reverse complement strand
ATCGCCGATCCAGGAGATCACGCCGACCGGGCTCTGCACCGACCAAGCGGAGTACGAGCTCGACGCGATCGTCTTCGCCACCGGTTTCGACGCCATGACTGGAGCGCTGCTGAACATCGACATCCGCGGCAAGGATGGTCTCGCGCTCGAAACGAAGTGGACGCAGGGTCCGCGCACGTACCTCGGACTCGCGATCGCGGGCTTCCCCAACCTCTTCATCGTGGCGACGGTCGGCAGCCCTTCCGTGCTCAGCAACATGGTCATGGCCATCGAGCAGCATGTCGACTGGATCTCGGACTGTCTCGAGTACATGCGGCGCCATGGTGTCCAGCGGATCGAGGCGACGGCGGAGGCCGAGGATGCGTGGGTCCAGCACTGCAACGAGACAGCCGACGCCACGCTCTATCCGCTGGCGAGCTCGTGGTACAAGGGGTCGAACATTCCCGGGAAGCCCCAGATCTTCATGCCGTACGTGGCGGGGCTCGACGTGTATCGGCAGAAGTGCGACGAGGTAGCGGCGAGAGGTTACGAAGGATTCGACTTGTCGAGTGACGTGGCACTCCCGCGGTAGGCGATGCTGGAGAGAGAAGACATGTCC
>WHSY01000496.1 GCA_009379815.1 Pseudonocardiaceae bacterium | reverse complement strand
CGCTCCCCGCCAGCGGTCGTGGTCGTCGAGCGATCGGTCATGTCGAATCGCTCCCAGTGTCGGTCGATTGCGTTGCGCCGGGTGTGGGGAGCCCGAGAGTCCTTTCCCGGTATTGGTCGAGCGGGCTGGTGAACTCGGTGCTGCGCGTCACGGTTCCGGGCAGGCCGGGGATGGGGGTCAGGTCGGCCAGGTCGACCTGGCAGGTCACGGTGGCCGTAACGGCGGCTGGTTGCCCGACGGGGACGGTGAACCCGCCGGTGTCGATATGCACGGTCAGGCGGCGGCAGTGCAGGTTCTGCCCAGCCAAGGCGGCTTTCGCGGCGGCGCGGGCGTCGTGGTGTGCGGTGGTCGCGTCGCGGGCCAGCGAAGCGTTCCTGGCGGCGTCTTGGGCGGCAGTGGTGACGACGTGGTGGGCGTGGACGAGCCTGGCACCGGCGAACCCCAAGGAGACGATGACGAGGAGCCCGAGCATGCCGATCGTGGCTTCCAGCGTCAAACTGCCACGCTCGCGGTTGTCGTGTTCGAGGCGTGTCATGGCGGCGGGAGGTAGCGTTCGCGTGGTCCGTGGGCGCGGGCGGTGACCGGGTAGCGGCCCGGGA
>WHSY01000495.1 GCA_009379815.1 Pseudonocardiaceae bacterium | reverse complement strand
GCCCGCCGAGTTCCTCCAGCACCCGCCGGGCACTGGAGGACGGCGAAGTCGGTGACGGCATAAAGATGTCCCCGCGTCAGGAGGGCTGGTACTCCTCGTGCGGGGTCGCACGCTCCCACACGGCCTCGAACGCGTCGGCGCACAGCTTCACCACGGCGGGCTCTGTCGTGATGTCGTGGCTCACGGCCTCGCCGTCCCCGTCGAAGATCCCAAACTGCACCGTCTGGGTGTCGATGATCCAGCAGTCGTTGCCGGGTAGCGCCAGGTCTGAGGCGCGGCGCCGCGGCAGCCACCGCACTTGCTCGCCAGCGGCGACGTTGACGACGTCGGTGATCTCGTGCTCGAACCGGATGTACTTCGACAGCGGCTCGCCCACGATGCGGGCCCGGCGTACGTCGACTCCGCGGCGCCGCGCCTCGCCGACGATGTCCCGCCAAGTCAGGTACGCGTCCGGCAGGTTGTCGGGGTCGATCCGCTTTCCGAGCAACCAGTCGGCGTACACCGGATCAGACTGCATGTACCCGTCACGCATCTCCAGGTGCAGGGCGGATCGTCGCGCCGAGGCGAAGAGCTCAGCGAACGTCGTCTCTGGCACCGTC
>WHSY01000494.1 GCA_009379815.1 Pseudonocardiaceae bacterium | reverse complement strand
CGGTCTTCTGGGCGGTGAACTCGTCGTGGGCGAAGATGCAGCCCCAGCCCTTGGTGCCGAAGGTGCGCACCTGCCACAGGCTGCCGGTCGCGGCGACGGTGCCGAGATAGCCGAGCTGGCCGCCCTCGAACTCCATCAGGATGGCCGTTGCGTCGTCGATGTCGTAGGGGATCGCGACGCGCTTGCTGATCGCCTGGACGCTCGCGATGCGGCCAAACAGGTTGATGAACATGTCGAGCGCATGGATGCCGAGCGACGTCATGCCGCCCGCCGGGCTCTCCTCGCGGCTCGCCCGCCATTCGCCCCCGTAGCCCGCCATGTTGGCCGAGAAGTTGCCCTCGATCTGGATCATGTCGCCGAGCCCGCCCGAGAAGCGCCGGTTGTGGCCGATGGCGACCTTGAGTCCGTTCGACGCCAGCGCGTCGAGCGCCGTCCTCGCCTCGGCGCCCGACAGGCAGAACGGCTTCTCGCAGAACACGTGCTTGCCCGCCTCGGCCGCCTTCATGATCTGCTCGAAATGCACCGTGTGCGGCGAGGCAAGCACGACCGCCTCGACCCTGCTGTCGGCCATCAGCGCGTCGTACGTCTCGTGCAGCCGG
>WHSY01000493.1:238-602 GCA_009379815.1 Pseudonocardiaceae bacterium | reverse complement strand
AGGAACTGCCGCGCCTCTCCCTGGCGCGGCAGTTCCGCGTCTCAAGCGTCGCCGTGGGGATGGCCGACTCCTCGGTCGTGACCTCGATCACTACGGCCGATCGAGGATCGAGATGCGCTGGACCCCCCGAGGGGCGCACCTCCTCCTCCAGGTCCACACCCGCGTCCTCAATGACACACTCGCCGAGGACTTCCACCGCTGGTACCCCGGCTTCGCCCATCAGGCTGAAGAACTACAGGAGATGGCCGCGTAGCCTCCCCTGGTTTTTCCCGCTCTCCTAGAGGAGCACCAGCCGCGTCGGGTCGTTCAGTGCCTTGCAGATGCCCGCGGTCAGGGCGGCGAGCTCCTGGCGGAGGACCGGGTC
>WHSY01000493.1:0-228 GCA_009379815.1 Pseudonocardiaceae bacterium | reverse complement strand
TGACCAATCTAGTCGGAATTTGTGGAGGTGCGAATGAGCGAATACGTGCATCCTGAGGTTCTCGTGGAGACGGAGTGGCTGGCCGGGCACCTCGACGACTCGGCCGTCCGCGTCGTCGAGGTCGACGAGGACACCACCGCCTACGAGAAGGGTCACATCCCCCACGCGCTGGGCTGGAACTGGTTCGTGGACCTCCACGACCCGCTGCGCCGGGACTACGTCGACCAG
>WHSY01000492.1:359-602 GCA_009379815.1 Pseudonocardiaceae bacterium | reverse complement strand
GATCGGCTGGTGGACGCGGCCCGATCGGCAGGCGCGATGGTCGTCGTGGACGCGACCCAGGCCGTGGGCTGGCTGCCGGCGAACTGGCCGGCGGCCGACGTGGTGGCGGTCAGTGCGTACAAGTGGCTGATGTCGCCGCGGGGAACGGCATTGGCGTACCTGTCTCCCGCGGCCCGGTCGCGGTTTCGCCCGCTGGCGGCGAACTGGTACGCGGGCGAGGACCCGCACGCCTCCTATTACGGT
>WHSY01000492.1:0-349 GCA_009379815.1 Pseudonocardiaceae bacterium | reverse complement strand
GGCTGGCCGCCGATGCCCGGCGGTTCGACGTATCTCCGGCCTGGTTCAGCTTTGTCGGCCTGGCGCCCGCGCTGGAACTACTGCTGGAGATCGGTGTGGAGAACGTGAACGCGCACAACGTGGCGCTGGCGAACCGCTTCCGCTCTGGGCTTGAGCTTGCGGCGGGCAACTCGGCGATCGTGTCGACAGATGTGCCAGACGCCGAGGCCAAGCTGACCGCGGCCGGCATCCGCGCCGCCGTGCGCGGTGGCCGCGTGCGTGTCTCCTTCCACCTCTACACAACCCGGGCCGACGTCGACACCGCGGTCGCCGCTCTGATCGCCTGAGACTGCCCGATGAGACTTCCAGA
>WHSY01000491.1 GCA_009379815.1 Pseudonocardiaceae bacterium | reverse complement strand
GCTGATGAAGATCACCACCCGCTGCGGCGACGCCGCGGTGGCCGGGCTGAACGAGGCGCTGCTGGCCAGGGCGGCAGAGCAGAAGCTGCTGCGCACGCACAAGGTGCGCGCCGACACCACGGTGGTGCCGTCCAACGTGTCCTATCCGACCGACTCGGGGCTGCTGGCCAAGGCGGTCGGCAAGATCGCCCGCACCGTGACTCGGGTGAAGGCGGCCGGGGGTGCGAGGCGGACCCGGTCGCGGGACCGGCGCCGCGCGGCCGGTAGACGGGCTCGGTCGATCGCGGGCAAGCTCAAGCTGCGCGGGGCGGCCCAGCGCGACGAGGCGCAGGCCACGGTGCGGCGCATCACCGGCGAGCTGGCCGGCCTGGCCGAGGCCGCCATGGATGACGCGGACG
Organism: Pseudonocardiaceae bacterium; assembly: GCA_009379815.1. Lineage (GTDB taxonomy): Bacteria > Actinomycetota > Actinomycetes > Mycobacteriales > Pseudonocardiaceae > WHSY01. The sequence goes on along the minus strand of WHSY01000491.1, from coordinate 204 downwards.
CGGTCATCCGCAACGCCCGCAGGGCGCTGCGCAAAGCGACCGGGCAGACCAAGGGCCAGCTGCGCCGCGCGATCGACGAGCTGGAGGTGACCCTGCAACGCACCGCCCAGATGGTCGGGCAGACCCGCAGCCGTCTGGCCGGCGTGATGCCCGAGTCCAGCACCCGGCTGGTCAGCCTGCACGACCCGGACGCCCGACCGATCG
>WHSY01000490.1 GCA_009379815.1 Pseudonocardiaceae bacterium | reverse complement strand
CTTCTCCTTCAGGTTGAGGTCGGCGTGCAGGTAGATCTGGGTGGTCTCGACGTTGACGTGACCGAGCCAGAGGGCGATGACGCTGGTGTCGACGCCGGCGTGTAGCAGCCGCATCGCGGTGGTGTGCCGCAGCACGTGCGCGCTGATCGTTTTGCCGTGCAGCGACGGGCAGGCGTCGACGGCTTGCTCGGCGTAGTGGGCCAGACGGTGTTCGATCGCGTCGCGGCTGAGCGGGCCGCCGCGACGGGTCGGGAACAGCGGCTGCGCATGATCGCCGGGCGTCTGGTCGAGCCAGCCGCGTAACACGCTGACGGTGCCGCTGGTGAGTGGGGTGATCCGGTCCTTGCGTCCCTTGCCGTGACAGGCGACGTGCGCGCCGGCACCGAGGTGGATGTCGGCGCGGGTGAGCCCGATCAGTTCGGAGATCCGCAGGCCGGTCTGCACGGCGAGCAGCAACATGGCATGGTCGCGCAGCCCGGTCCAGGTGGACTGGTCGCAGGCAGCCACTAGCGCGTCGACCTCCGGTTCGGTGAGGTAGGTGATCAGCGCCCGGTCGATATCGCAGACCTCGAGCCGCGGCGGACCGCCCTCTAGAGCAAGACC
>WHSY01000048.1:35139-35423 GCA_009379815.1 Pseudonocardiaceae bacterium | reverse complement strand
CCACTCCGAGTGGCTGGTGCGGATCCGCGACGGGCTCCCCGAGTTCATCCCCCCGCCGTGGATCGACCCGGAACGAAGACCGCGTCGCAAACCCCTGCCGCACCTGGCGTCAGCGGCTTGATCGAGCATCGCCCCCGCACGGCGGCAGGCACCGCGTGCCGGACACCTGACACTATGGAACGTCAGTGCAGCGCCGCGCGTCAGGAGGAACCCGCATGTCCGGTCGGCCGCTCAACGCCACCTCGGCGTCGTTGCTCGGGTTCCTGCACGAGGGTCCGATGACG
>WHSY01000048.1:0-35129 GCA_009379815.1 Pseudonocardiaceae bacterium | reverse complement strand
AGCGGATCGGGAACTTCTGGACGCTGACCCAGAGCCAGGTCTACCGGGAGCTGGCGGCCATGGCGAAGGCGGGGCTGGTCGAGGCCGGGCCACCCGGGCGACGGGACCGCAAGCCGTACTCGATCACCACCGCGGGACGCACCGCGTTCGCCGAATGGATCGATGACGAGCCCGGGCTCGAGCAGGTCCGCTTCCCGCTGTTGCTGACCATCATGTTCGCCGCTCACCTGCCTGCCGGGCGGCTCGACTCGATGGTCGCCGCACATCGCGAGGTGCACGCCGAGCGGCTGGCGCGTTACGAGCAGCACCGGGCCGACATACGGGACGACCCGGCCGCCGACTCGTTCCGGCTGGCCACCCTCGAGTTCGGCCTGCGGTACGAGCGTGCGGTGCTGGGCTGGTTCGACGAGCTCCCGGCGATGCTGCCGGAGCTCGACGGCCACGCTTGACATTCCACTGTGATAGGTCGATGCTGACACTAGACCTGGCACAATGGAAGGTCTTGCCTGGGAGGAGTCGAGCCGTGTGGCACACCACCTTCATAGCCCTGCACGCCGCCACAGCCGTCGTCGCTCTCGTGAGCGGAGCCGTCGCGCTCTGGCGACCGACCTGGTTCGGGACCTACCTGTGGTCACTGGCCGGCATGGCACTGTTCCTCGTCCTGGCGATCGGCGCGGGGTGGGGCGAGATCGACATGCCGCTGCGCCTGCTGTTCTCCGCCTTCGTCGTGCTGGCCGCGTTCATGGTGTGGCGCGCGGCACAGGCGCGCCGCATCCGGCCATCGGGATCGATGGGGCCGTCGGCGAGCTACGTCGAGCACATCGGATTCACCCTCGTCGCGCTGTTCGACGCCTTCGCGGTGATCGCGGTCCTCAACTCCGGAGCGCCCGGCTGGATGGTCGCCACCATCGGCGTGCTCATCGCCGTCGCGGGCCACTTCGTGCTCCGGGCTACCCGCAGCAGGCTCGTGACCGGTCGGGTGTCCGGCAGCCACACCGTGGGCGCCGGCCGGAACCCGGCGTGATCACACCTGACGACATCCGTTCCACCTACGCAGCCAGGTGAAAAGCGGCGGCCGTTCACGTTGCCGACGTGCCGCGTTCGAGCGACGTTGGCCGTTGCCCCGTAGCGTGCCCGGGTCGCCGATCGGGAGGGTGTCGAATGCGCCGCCGCCAGTTGCTCCGTGCGGCAGCGGTCACCGCCGGTGCCGCCGCGGCAGGCACGGTGCTCGATGCGTCGAGCGGGCAGCCGGGCGCGTGGGCGGTGCGGCCCGGCGCAGGCCCGTACGGGCCGCTGCGTGAGCCGGACGGGAGCGGGATCCGGCTGCCGGACGGCTTCAGCTCCAGAGTGATCGCACGAGCGAACGAGCCCGTTGCCGGGACGGTCTACCCGTGGCACATACTTCCCGACGGCGGTGCGACGTTCGCGACCGGCGACGGCGGGTGGGTCTACACCTCCAACAGCGAGGTCCCGGCACCGGGAACCGGCGGAGTGAGCGCGGTACGGTTCGGCGCCGACGGCGAGGTCAGCGACGCTTACCGCATCCTGGCCGGCACGCGGATGAACTGTGCCGGGGGGTCGACGCCGTGGGGGACCTGGCTGTCCTGCGAGGAGCACGACGCCGGGCTGGTGTGGGAGTGCGATCCGTTCACCCCGTTCTCGCAGGGTATGGCGAGGGAGGCGATGGGCGCCTTCACCCACGAGGCCGCCGCGGTCGATCCGGCGGGGCAGCGGATCTATCTGACCGAGGACGTCTCCGACGGCGGGCTCTACCGCTTCACCCCGGCACGCTTCCCGGACCTGTCCGACGGCCTGCTGGAGATCGCCGTGGTCGACGGGTACCGGGGTACGGCGGCCGGTGGCGGTGGCCCGGTCTCCTGGGTGGAGGTACCCGACCCGGGTGCGGGGGCGACCCCCACCCGGGACCAGGTGCGGGAGTCCACCGCCTTCGACGGCGGTGAGGGCATCTGGTTCTCCGCCGGCAGCGGCATGGTGTTCTTCACGACCAAGGGCGACCACCGGATGTGGCGCTACCTGCCCGGCAGCGGCGCGCTCAAGGTGATCTACCACGCGGACGCGCTCGACGACCCGCCGATCTACGGGGTCGACAACCTCACCGTCGCCCGCGGCGGCGACATCTACATCGCCGAGGATCCCGCCGGATCCGACACCAGTGCGCTGGCGCTGATGCTCGTCACCGGCGACGGCGGGGTGTCGACCTTCGCCGAGGTGACCGACCAGCCCGGTTCCGAGCTGGCCGGGCCCGCATTCGACCCCGCCGGGCAGCGGCTGTACTTCTCCAGCCAGCGGGGCGGGCCGTTGTCCGCGCCGCCCGGCCGACCCGGGGCAGGGCTCGGGATCACCTACGAAATCACCGGGCCGTTCCGGGGGCGGTGAGGCGTGCCCGTCGGCTCCTCCGCCGTGGTGTGCAGCACAACGGTGGGCAACGCCACGCAGGAACGCGCGTTGTTCACTCCCCGTTCAGCTCATCTCGGGAAGACGTCCACTTGCGGTGCATAGCGTCCGTTGCCGTACGGCGTTCGCAGCCGTGACGCCGACTCGACACAGCACCACCACGGAGGAGCTCGGTGAAGATCAAGCGGTACGGCGCCGCCCTCAGCCTGGTTGCAGCAGGGTCGCTCACGCTCTCTGCCTGCGCCGCAGCCAACGAGCCGTCGGGCGGCGGAGGGGGTGACGGCGGAAGCGGCTCGACCCTCTCCGGTGAGATCGCCGGCGCGGGCGCCAGCTCGCAGGCCGCCGCCATGGAAGCCTGGATCGCGGGGTTCCTGGAGGGCAATCCCGACGCGACCGTCACCTACAACCCGATCGGTTCCGGCGGGGGCCGCGAGCGGTTCATCAACGGCGCCACTCCCTTCGGGGGCACCGACGCCGCCCTCGACGCGCAGGAGCTGCCGGAGGCGAAGCAGCGCTGCAACGGCGAGCTCATCGAGTTCCCGGCCTACATCTCGCCGATCGCCGTCGTCTACAACCTGGACGGCGTCGACAACCTGCGGCTCTCCCCGCAGACCCTCGCCGGGATCTTCGACCAGCAGATCACCAACTGGAACGATCCCGCCATCGCCGCGGACAACCCCGGCGCCCGGCTGCCCGACCTGCCCATCACACCGGTCAACCGCTCGGACGAGTCCGGCACCACCGAGAACTTCCTGGACTACCTGTCAGAAGCCGCAGGCCAGGCGTGGCCGCACGAGGTCAGCGGCAACTGGCCGGTGCCGGGCGGCGAGGCCGCCCAGGGCACCTCCGGCGTCGTCAACGCCGTCGGGGCGGGCAACGGCACGATCGGCTATGCCGACGCGAGCCGGGCCGGTGGCCTCGGCGTTGCGAGGATCGGGGTCGGCAACGAGTTCGTGGGACCCGACCCGCAGGCGGCCGCCAGGATTCTGGAGGCCTCACAGCGGGTCCCGGGCCAGGGCGAGTTCGTCTTCACCTATGACCTGGCCCGGGACACCACCGAGGCCGGCACGTACCCGATCGTGCTGGTGACCTACGAGATGATGTGCGGGAACTACGAGGACCCGGCAACGGCACAGCTCGTGCGGGCGTTCTACGACTACGTCATCAGCGACGAGGGCCAGCGGACCGCACAACAGGCCGCCGGGTCCGCCCCGCTGTCCGACGCGCTGCGGCAGCGGTACCAACCGGCAGTCGAGTCGATCTCCGGCGGGCGAAACTGAGTCCCGTGTCAGGTAGCGCGGGGGTCCGGGAGGTCGCCGTGGTGGCCTCCCCCCGCAGGGTGCGCCGACGACCCGGTGACCGCATCTTCGCCGGTGCCGCCACCGGGGCGGGGGTGCTGATCCTCGCCGTCCTCGCGGGTGTCGCAGCCTTCCTGCTGATCCAGGCGTGGCCGGCGCTCGTCGCGCCCGCGGCGGAGATCCCGGGTGGCGAGGGGCTGGTGGCCTACATCGCGCCGCTGGCCTTCGGCACCGTGCTCTCGGCGGTGATCGCGCTGGTGATCGCCGTCCCGCTCGCGGTGGCCATCGCCCTGTTCATCACCCACTACGCGCCACGGCGGCTCTCGCAGGGCATGGGGTACCTGGTCGACCTGCTCGCCGCCATACCCAGCATCATCTACGGGCTGTGGGGCATCGCGGTGCTGGGTCCCGCACTGGTGGGCCTGTCGCGGTGGCTGGCAACCAACCTCGGCTGGATCCCGCTGTTCGCCGGGCCGGCGTCGCCGACCGGCCGCACCATGCTGGTGGCCGGGATCGTGTTGGCGGTGATGATCCTGCCGATCATCACCGCCGTCACCCGCGAGGTCTTCCTGCAGACCCCACGCCTGCACGAGGAGGGCTCCCTGGCGCTGGGAGCGACCCGCTGGGAGATGATCCGGATGTGCGTTCTCCCGTTCGGCCGCTCGGGGATGATCAGCGCCTCGATGCTGGGTCTGGGTCGGGCACTGGGCGAGACCATGGCCGTGGCCATCGTGCTCTCGGTGTCCGGTGGCGTCACGTTCAACCTGATCGGCACGGGCAACCCGGGCACGATCGCCGCGACCATCGCGCTGGACTTCCCGGAGTCCACCGGGATCGACATCAACGCCCTCATCGCCGCCGGCCTGGTGCTGTTCGTCATCACGCTGGCCGTGAACGTGGCCGCACGCGCCATCATCAACCGGCGGCGTGACTTCTCGGGAGCCGACTGATGAGCACCCCGACCAGGCACGCGCCGGATCGGGAGATCGACGCGTCGCTCGCGGTGATGCCGATCGTGCGCGGTTCGCTGCCGCGGTGGGCGCCGTGGGCCGTGTTCGCCGGTGTCGCGGCCCTGGTGGGCGGCGGCCTGGCGTTGGCCGGTGCCCACCTCGCGTTGATCACTATCGGTGTCGCGGCGCTCTCCGGCGCCATCATCTACGGGTGGTCGCGCGCCGTCGAGGGCGCCCGCAGGGCGACCGACCGGTCCGTCACGATCATCGTGACCGCAGCGTTCCTGCTCGCGGTGGTGCCGCTGGTCTCGGTCGTCGCCACCGTGCTGGCCAAGGGACTCGAGCGTTTCGATCTCCAGTTCTTCACGTACTCGATGCGGGGAGTCGTCGGTGCGGGTGGGGGCATCTACCACGCGCTGGTCGGCACACTCGTCGTCACGGGCGTGACCACGGTCATGTCGGTGCCGGTGGGCGTTCTCGCGGCGATCTATCTGGTGGAGTACGGCAGGGGACGGCTCGTCAGGGCTTTGACGTTCTTCGTCGACGTGATGGTCGGTATCCCCTCGATCGTGACCGGCCTGTTCGCCTACGCGCTGTTCGTGCTCATCTTCGGTCCCGGGGTGAGCCTGGGCATCATGGGTGCGGTGGCGCTGTTCGTGCTGATGGTCCCGATCGTCGTGCGTTCCACCGAGGAGATGCTCAAGATCGTCCCGACCGAGCTGCGCGAGGCATCCTATGCCCTCGGTGTCCCCAAGTGGCGCACCGTCGTGAAGATCGTGCTGCCGACGGCGCTCGCCGGGATCGCCACGGGGATCACGCTCGCCGTGGCCCGGGTCATCGGCGAGACCGCACCGCTGCTGATCACAATCGGTGTCGCGAACTCGACCAACTTCAATCCGTTCTACGGCCAGATGATGACGCTTCCGGTCTTCGCCTACAACGAGTACAAGAACCCGGGGGTCCCGAACGACCCCTACCTCGACCGCGCCTGGGCGGCAGCACTCACGCTGATCATCATCGTCATGCTGCTCAACCTCGTCGCCCGGCTCATCTCCCGGCTGTTCAGCCCGAAGATCCGCAGCTGAGCCGGACGCGACGAGCACACCCGTTGATCGGGAGCCACTGGATCGAACGATTGGAGCACTGGAGTGATTGGAGCACTGTGGCACAGCGCATCGACGTCTCGGACCTGGACCTCTACTACGGCTCGTTCCTGGCTGTGCAAGGCGTGACGATGACCCTCGAGCCGAACCGGGTGACCTCCCTGATCGGCTCGTCCGGCTGCGGGAAGTCGACGGTCCTTCGTTCGCTCAACCGGATGCACGAGCTGGTTCCGGGGGCCCGGGTCGAGGGCAAGGTGACCGTCAATGGGCAGGACCTCTACGGACCCGACGTCGACCCGGTGGGGGTCCGCCGGCAGGTCGGGATGGTCTTTCAGAAGCCGAATCCGTTTCCGACCATGTCGATCTACGAGAACGTGGCGGCCGGCCTGCGGTTGAACAACAAGCGGATCAAGCGAGCCGAGCTCGACGACCTGGTGGAGCAGTCGTTGCGCGGTGCGAACCTGTGGACCGAGGTCGCCGATCGCCTCGACAAGCCCGGCGCGGGCCTGTCCGGCGGGCAGCAGCAGCGATTGTGCATCGCCCGGGCGATCGCCGTGGCGCCCGAGGTCTTGCTGATGGACGAGCCCTGCTCGGCGCTCGACCCCATCTCGACGCTCGCGATCGAGGACCTCATCGCCGAGCTGAAGAGGCACTACACGATCGTCATCGTGACGCACAACATGCAGCAGGCGGCCCGGGTCAGCGACGTCACGGGGTTCTTCAACATCGCCGACGTCGGTCAACCCGGCAGGCTGGTGGAGATGGACCGCACCGAGGCCATCTTCTCGGCACCGTCACAGCAGGCGACCGAGGACTACGTCTCGGGCCGCTTCGGCTGACCGCGTACCGAAGCTGTCTGCTGCGGGATCAGGCGTGGTGTTCTGCGGGAAGCTGCCCGGTGACGCGGTAGCCGACCAGCCGGGCGATCGCGACGGCATGGTCGGCGAAGCGCTCGTAGTAGCGGCCGATGAGCGCGGCGTCCACGGCAGGTTCGACCCCGTGCGCCCAGTCCTCGTCGAACAGGATCTGGAACAGCTGCCTGCGCAGCGCGTCGACCTCGTCGTCGGCCGCATCCAGGCGCTCGCCCCCGAGCGGATCGCGCTTGTCGATGGCCTCCGCGGCGGAGGCGGCCAGCTCCGCCGCGAGCAGCCCCATGCGGGCGAACACCGGCCGCACCGGTCCGGGCACGGTGACGGTCGGGTGCTTCAGCCGCGCGATCTTGGCGATGTGCTGGGCCAGATCGCCCATCCGGTTGAGGTCGGCGACAGCGTGCATCGCCGACACGACCGTGCGGAGATCGGCAGCCACCGGCGCCTGCAGCGCGAGCAGGTTGACACAGCGCTGCTCGACATCATCGTGCAGCGCATCCATCTCGTCGTCCTTGGAGATCACCAGTTCGGCGAGCGCGAGGTCGGCTTGCTGGATCGCCTCAGACGCGTGGGACATCATCTCGGACGCCAACCGGGCCATCCGGGCCAGGTCGTCGGCGAGCCGATCGAGCTCGACCTGGAAAGACTCACGCATGGCCGCCAGACTACGGAGCCCGGGTTGCGATGTCCCGTGAGCCCGGTGAACGGGAAGCGAACGCTGCGGTGGCCCGCGCTGGAGTCAGCGGAGGAACTCGACATCGGTGTGGTGGTGGGTGAAACCGAGCTTGCGGTACATCCGGATCGCGGCGGCGTTGTCGGCCTCGCTGTAGAGCAGGGCCTCGGGAAGGCCGCGCTCGCGCAGGTGCTCCAAGCCGGCCGCGGTGAGCGCGGCGCCGAGCCCGCCGCTCTGCGCGTCCGGGTCCACCGCCAGCACGTAGACCTCGCCGGCGGGCGGCGGCCCGGGGTGCACCTTGGTCCAGTGGAAGCCGTGCAGCCGGTCGGCTCCGTCGACGGCGAGGAGGAAACCCGCCGGGTCGAACCACGGCTCACCCCCGCGCAGCTGCAGGTCCTCGACCTCCCAGCCGCTCTGCTCCGGGTGCCAGGCGAACGCCCGGTTGTTCACCTCGACGACGGCGCGCTCGTCGCTGCCGGGGACGAAGGCACGCAGCGACAGGCCCTCGGGCAGCAACCGGGACGGCACCGGATCGGTGAGGCTGCGGCGCAGCTGCCACAACTCCCGGGCCCGACGCATCCCGGCCCGGTCGGCCAGCCGCACCGCCGCCGGGTGCTCACCGTGCGCCCACGCCCACAGCGCGGACCCCGCCCGCTGCGCCACCGCGTCGACGAGCGCGGTACCTGTCCCGTGGCCGCGATGGGCGGGGTGCACGGTCAGCTCGGTGGTGGCCCGCTCGTGACGCACGTCGAGGTCGGCGAAGCCCACGAGCGCGCCGGTGGCGTCGCGGGCGAGCAGGTGCCGGCCGGGCCGTCCGTGGCGCAGCCGCAGCAGTACCGGTTCGGAGACCGGGTCCACCCCGTCAGCGGCGGCCGCGGCTTCGAGCAGCGACATGATCTCGGCCACGGTCGCGTCGTCGGGTCGGGTCGTCCAGTTCAGCTGTGGCTGCGGCACACCGGGCACGCTACGGGGACGGGCGCAGCGGGTGCACGCGGGAGACGGCGTCCCCGGCCGGCCCGGTGTGTCGACCGGCCGCCGCCTGCTCGGCCTCCGCGGACTCCTGCTCGGCCTTCTGCTCGGCTTCGTCTGCCTCCTGCTCGGCCTCCACGCGGGCCTGCTCGCGTGCTCCCACCCCACGCACCGGTCGCACGAACTTGTACCCGACGTTGCGCACGGTGCCGATCAGGCCCTCGTGCTCGGGGCCGAGCTTGGCGCGGAGCCGCCGCACGTGCACGTCCACGGTCCGGGTGCCGCCGAAGAAATCGTAGCCCCACACCTCCTGCAGCAGCTGCGCCCGCGTGAACACCCGCCCGGCATGCTGCGCGAGGTACTTCAGCAGCTCGAACTCCTTGTAGGTCAGGTCGAGCGCGCGGCCCCGCATCCGCGCGGTGTAAGTCCCCTCGTCGATCATCAGGTCGCCGAGCACCAGCGACCCGGAGTCCGCGGCCGGGTCGGCGGCACGCCGGGCGGCCAGCAGCCGCAGCCGGGCGTCGATCTCGGCAGGCCCGGTGGCGGGCAGCAGCAGCTCGTCGGCCCCCCACTCCGTGGAGACGGCCACGAGACCGCCCTCGTTGAGCACCGCGACCACCGGCACGTCCAGGCCGGTGGATCCGAGCAGCCGGCACAGGCTGCGGGCCGCGGCGAGATCGTGCCGCGCGTCGACGAGCACCGCGTCGTAGGGCCCCGCTTCGAGCAGCGCCGCCACGTCGGGCGCACCCCGGCGCACGGAGTGCGGCAGCAGTGACAACGCGGGCACCACCGAGTCGGGGTCGCGGTCCGAGGTCAGGAGCAGCAGCTCCATCGGGAGCCTCCTCCCGGGCGCGGGCCGCGGCGGGCCGGCCACCGACGACGGGCATGTGTCAGGAAGGATACCGGGTGTGCGCAGCGCCGACCCCGCTCCGGTGCGCCCCGTCACGCTCACGACCGGTGACGGGGCGCGGTCGCGTGCCGATTCACGGGGCACCTCGCAGGCTCTGGTACACCGGAACGTGGAGTGGGCCCGCACGGCGGTGCCGGACGGAGCAGGACGGGGAAGCCGCGTGAGGAAGCTGGTCATCACCGTGCTGGTGCTGGCCGGGCTGGTCGTGGCCGCCGACTTCGGCGCCGCCGCTGCCGCCGAGTACCAGATCGCCACGCACCTGCGGTCCGAGTTCGACCTGCAGCGCGACCCTTCGGTACGGATCAACGGGTTCCCGTTCCTCACCCAGGCGCTGTCCGGTACCTACAGCAGCATCGACATACGGGCCACCGGCCTGCCCATGAGCCCGCTGACCGACGTGGCCGTCGAGGCGACCCTGTATGACGTCGACGCCCCGCTCGACGAGCTGATGTCCGGGTCGATGACGAACGTGGCGATCGATCGGGTGAAGGGGCAGGTGCGGATCAAGGACACCGACCTCGGCCGGGCCATCGGCATCGAGGATCTGCGGATCTCGCGTGCCTCCGACGAGGAGATCAACGAGGAGATCGAGCAGGCCGTCGGGTCCGAGACGATCGACGAGGACAGCATCGCCCCCGTCCGGCTGGCGGCCACGACCGATCTGGTGGGCGAGCACACGGAGGTCATCGTCCTCGGGGTGCTGGCACTGGATGACGGCGTGGTGCGCATGAAGCCCAGCGATGTGCGGCTGTCCACCGACGACGTCGGCGAGTTCAGCCTGCCGTCGACGTTCCGGAAACCGCTGCTCGACGCCTTCAGGACCGAGGTCGACCCGGGCAGCCTGCCCTTCAGCGTCAGCCCGACCGAGGTGCACGTGCGGACCGGGGCGATCATCGTGGCGGGCACGGCGTCCGACGTCAGCTTCAGCCAGGCAGAGCTCGGATCCCGATGACGGGCGTGTGGGTCGCGCTGGTCACCATCGCCGTGGCGGTCCTGATCGGGCTGCTCTGGCAGGCGCGCCAGGGCAGGATCCGCAACCGGGCCACCGCGCTACCACCGCCGGTCCGGGCGTGGCTCGCCGAGGCCGGGCCACACGACGGGCCCACCCTGGTCATGCTGTCCACCCCGGTGTGCGCGCGCTGCCCGCAGGCACGCGCGGTACTGCGCGAGCTCGCCGGCGACACCCCGTCGATCCGCCGGCTGGAGCTCGACCTCGACACGCACCCGGCGTTGGCAGACGAGCTCGGCGTGCGCTCCACTCCCACCACGCTCGCGGTGTCGCGCTCGGGTCACGAGCTCTTCCGCGTGGCCGGGGTGCCCCGCCGCGCCGAGCTCCGCGAGGCCCTGGCCCCGCACCTGTGACCGCACGCCGATCGTGCTCCCGCCCGGCGGCCGGTCTCGGGTACGCTTCACGACGTGTACACGCTGCTGACCAAGCGCCGCGCGGTGGATCTCTGCCGCATCGGCAGCAGCTTGTGTCGGGTGCGCTGACCGGGCGGTAACCCGCGCATCCGGTGTCGCGGCTCGCCGCCCTGACCCCGTCCGTCCGCAGGTCAGGAGTCACCCGTGTTCCGACTGTCCGATCCCCCCGTCGACCCCCGTGGGCCGCGGTTCGCCGCCTGGGTCACCACCGCGGTGCTCGTCGCGGTGCTCGTGTCCGGCAGCGCGCTGCTGCTCGGTGCGCAGGCCGTCGTGTTCGCCCTCGGGGCGTTCGCGGGGCTGCGCTTCTCGCCCTACGGGGTGCTCTACCGGGCCGCCGTGGCGCCCAGGCTGGGACCGCCGACGGAGCGCGAGGACGCCTCGCCCGTTCGGTTCGCGCAAGGTGTCGGCTTCGCGTTCGCCGTCGTGGGCACCGCGGGCTACGCGCTCGGGGCACCCGTCATCGGCATCGTCGCCACCGCCATGGCACTCGGCGCCGCCATCCTCAACGCCGCCTTCGGCATCTGCCTCGGCTGCGAGGTCTACCTTCGGCTCCCGGCGCGTTGGCGCCCCCAGCCGTCCACAGTCAAAGCCCGTAACAACCCGCAACGAGGAGCAACCGCATGAGCCGCGAAGACGTTCTGGTCACGGCTGACTGGGCCGAGCAGAACCTGGACACCCCCGGCGTCGTCTTCGTCGAGGTCGACGAGGACACCACCGCCTACGACGCCGGGCACATCCCCGGTGCCGTGAAGATCGACTGGAAGACCGAGCTGCAGGACCAGATCATCCGCGACTTCGTCGACAAGGGCACGTTCGAGAAGCTGCTCTCGGACAAGGGCATCAGCAACGACGACACGGTCGTGCTCTACGGCGGCAACAACAACTGGTTCGCCGCCTACGCCTACTGGTACTTCCGGCTCTACGGCCACCGCGACGTCCGGCTGCTCGACGGCGGCCGCAAGAAGTGGGAGCTCGACGGCCGCGCCCTGACCACCGACGTGCCGCAGCGACAGGCCACCAGCTACACCGCGCAGGATCAGGACACCTCGATCCGGGCCTTCCGCCGCGAGGTCGAGGACGCGATCGGGAACAAGAACCTGGTCGACGTCCGCTCCCCCGACGAGTTCTCCGGCAAGATCCTCGCGCCCGCGCACCTGCCGCAGGAGGCCGCGCAGCGCCCCGGCCACATCCCGACCGCGCTGAACGTGCCCTGGTCGAAGGCCGCCAACGAGGACGGCACCTTCAAGTCCGATGACGACCTGGGCGCGCTCTACGGCAACGAGGGCCTCGACCAGTCGCGCCCGACCATCGCCTACTGCCGCATCGGCGAGCGCTCCAGCCACACCTGGTTCGTGCTGCACGAGCTGCTCGGCCACTCCGACGTCAAGAACTACGACGGGTCCTGGACCGAGTACGGCTCGCTGGTCGGCGCCCCGATCGAGCTCGGGAGCCGATGATGTGCGGCGCCCCGGACCAGACGGCCGAGCTGCCCCCCGGCACCGACCTGAACAAGCACACCGTGCTGGCGGGCAAGGTGGTCTCCGGTGGCGAGCCCGCAGCCGGCGCGTTCGTCCGGCTGCTCGACGGCACCGGTGAGTTCACCGCCGAGGTGGTGGCCTCCGCGTCGGGTGACTACCGCTTCTTCGCCGGCCCCGGCGACTGGACGGTCCGTGCGCTGCACCGCTCCGGCAGCGGCGAGGCCGCCGTCGCCGCCGGCGGCCCCGGTCTCTACCAGACCGAGATCACCATCGGCTGACCGGCCCCGTTCCCATCGCCGCGAAGGGCGCCTGCACTGCGTCGGATGCAGTGCAGGCGCCCTTCGCGGCGTCACGGGGTGCGCCCGGCTGTGCCGGGGTGGCCGTGGTCAGCGTGGTCGGCGTGGTCGGCGTGGTCAGCGTGTAATGCCACTGCCAGCGCCGAGCCCAGCGCGTCGACGAGCTCCTGGCCCTTCGGCGCGTGGGCGGGGTCGAGCAGCCACTGCACGATCAGCCCGTCGCACACCGCCATGTGGTACGACGCGACGAGCCGGGCGTCGGCCGCGCCCAGCGCCGGGTTGGTCTTCTCGATCATCGTGGCGATGGTGCTGCGGACCCGCTCGTAGCAGCCGGCGAGCTGGGCCCGCAGCGGCGGGGAGCGCTCCGCCTGCGCGAGCGCCTCGACGAAGGCCACCAGCAGTGCGCGGTTCTCCTCGAACGAGTCGACCATCCGGATCCACGACGACCGGACCCGCTGCAGCGGCGTGGCGTCCGGATCGTCGAACGCGAGCGCGACGAGCTCGTCGGTCCACTCCTCGAACGCCGCGGCGATCGCCTCGTTGAGCAGCTCCTCCTTGGACCCGAAGTGGTACCCGATCGAGGCGAGGTTCGTGCCCGAGGCCGCGACCAGATCGCGAGCGGTGGTGCGCGCGTAACCCCGCTCCAGCAGGCAGTGCCGTGCTCCCGCCAGCAGCTCCTCCCGATGTCCCACGGTGACGATCGTACCCGGAGGTCTATACAAGCGTATTATACGTTTGTACAGTTCGCGCATGGACACCGCGCTGCCACCCGGACCACCGCTACCGACACCGGTCCAGACCGCGCTGATGACCTGGTGGCAGCAGCCCTTCCTGCGCGCCTGCCGTCGCCGCTACGGAGACTGCTTCACCGTGCACCTCTCCGGCCTGGGCACCTTGGTCTATGTGACCGATCCGGCCGAGCTGCGGACGGTGTTCACCGGCGACGCCACGACGCTGCACGCCGGGGAGGCCAACGCACCGCTCGGCCCGATACTCGGAGACAGCTCGCTGCTGCTGCTCGACGAGAGCGAGCACCTCACCCGCCGCAAGCAGCTGACGCCGCCGTTCCACGGTGACGCGGTGCGCAGCCAGACCGAGATCATGGCCGAGGTGGCCGCGGCGGATGTCGCGCGGTGGCCGGTCGGCCGCGCGTCGGCCGTACTGCCACGGATGCGCGCGATCACCCTCGAGGTGATCCTGCAGACGGTGATCGGGGTACGCGACGAGGACCGGCTGGCGCAGCTGCGCCGCGCGCTGCCCCCGCTGGTCGAGATCGACGGTATGCAGCTGCTCGGCCTGCTCGTCCCCCGGCTGCGGCGGTTCTGGCCGTGGACCCGGTTCAGCCGTACCCGCGAGGTCGCCGACGCGCTGCTGCTCGACGAGATCACCCATGCGCGCACCGACCCCCGACTCGACGAGCGCACCGACGTGCTCGCCATGCTGGTACGCAGTGAGTCGATGAGCGACTCGCAGCTACGCGACCAGCTCATCACGCTGCTCGTGGCGGGCCACGAGACCACCGCGACGGGGTTGGCCTGGACGGTCGAGCGGCTGGTCCGCCATCCGGACGTGCTGGCTCGCGCCCGCGCCGCGGCCGACGAGGGTGACGACGCCTACCTCGACGCGCTGGTCCAGGAGAGCCTGCGGATCCGCCCGGTGGTGCCGGACGTGGCACGCAAGCTCACCCGCGCGCTCGACGTCGCCGGTTACCGGCTGGCTGCCGGCACGATCGTGGCGCCCGGGATCGCGCTGGTGCAGCGCGACGAGCGCCACTACGCCGACCCGGCGTCGCTGCGGCCGGAGCGCTTCCTCGACGGCCGGACGGCGCCCTACACCTGGCTGCCGTTCGGGGGTGGCGTGCGGCGCTGCCTCGGCGCCACCTTCGCCTCCGTCGAGATGCGGGTGGTGCTGCGCGAGGTGCTCCGTCGCGTCGAACTCGAGCCGACGGGTGACCGCCCCGAGCGTGCTCGCGTCCGCCACGTCACGCTGGTGCCGCATCGCGGCGGGCGCGCCACCGTGTGCAGCCGCCGGGCGGTCGGGGTAGAGAGCACCCGATAGGATCACCGGCGTGGGATGGTTCGTCACCTCGATGCTGATCCTCGTCACGGCACCGCTGCTGGGGCTGTCGGTGCGCGTGACCCACCGGCTGCTCGTCGGGAGCACCCGGTGAGCGCCAGTCCTTCCAGCGGGGACGAGGCGCTGCGGGCCGCTGCGGAGCGCGCGCAGGCGACCCGTGACGTCAACGTGCCGGACTTCACCGATCTGCCGGTGCCGCCCGACACCGCCAACCTGCGGCAGGGCCCCGAGCTGGCCGAGGAGTGCCTCTCGCTGCTGCCACTGGTGGGGGTGTGGCGCGGCGAGGGCGAGGTCGTCTACCCCACCATCGACGGGCCGTACCGGTTCGGCCAGCAGTTGGTGTTCTCCCACGACGGGCGCCCGTTCCTGCGCTACGAGTCGCGGGCATGGCTGCTCGACGCCGACGGCGCGGTGATCCGCCCGGCCGCTCGTGAGGTCGGCTTCTGGCGGCCCCAGCCCGACGACACCATCGAGCTGGTGGCCGCGCACGCCACCGGGATCGTGGAGGTCTACTACGGCAACCCGCGGTCGCAGACGTCGTGGGAGCTGACCACCGACGCCGTCGCCCGCAGTCAGTCGGCCAAGGAGGTCGACGGCGCGAAGCGGCTCTACGGCATCGTCGAGGGCGACCTCGCCTACGTCGAGGAGCGCGCCATGGTCGGCCAGCCCATGCAGCCGCACGTCTCCGCGAAGCTGCAGCGCATCGCGGGCTGACCGCTGTGGACAGGTCGTGAGTGGCGATACGAGTTCCCGCTCGCATTCCCACTCACAGGGCCGCAGGCCACAAACGACCCCGGGCTGATCCTGGCACGAGCGGTGCTCAGGGGTGGGGTGGACTGAGCCCCACCGGCCCGGGGTCGCGGTGACTGCCCTGGATTCGCCGGCCGCCTACTCGCGGGACGCGGTCCCGCCGGAGGTGGCCCTTCCACGGCCGTCGGCGGCTCTAGCTGGCAGCCACCTCACGAGTCCTATAGCCGTTCAACGCTGGACCACCTCCTTTCTCGTGTGCCCGCACGCTAACCGGGCCGCCGCGTAACCGGCAACATCGATAACGTCACACCGCGATACGGTTGCTGACCTGCGGTCCGGATGCGCCTCAGGCACCGGCGGCGAGCGGTTCCAGCTCGAGGCCGGGCTGCAGGCGCTGCTCGGTGCCCAGCGCGGTGCGGTCTCGGAACAGCGCGATCAGCACGCCGTCGCGGTCGCGCCGCACCGCCTCGCCGCGGCCGTCACCGAGGCTCGGCGGCGAGCTGTTGACGATCCGGCGGGCCACCGTGTACGGCAGCCGGTCGAGAACGACCTCGACACCGAACTCGCTGCGCAGCCGGTGCGCGGCGACGTCGAACTGCATCGGGCCGACCGCGGCGAGCACCGGCGCGGCGTCACCGCGGCGGTCGGAGCGCAGCACCTGCACCACGCCCTCCTGCTCGAGCTGGGCGATGCCGCGCCGGAAGTGCTTGGAGCGGTCGAGCTCCCGCGGCCGGGCGACCGCGAAGTGCTCCGGGGCGAAGGCGGGAAACGGCGGGTACTCCACGCGTCCGCTGCCGTCGTGCAGCGTGTCGCCGACCTGCAACGCGGTCGCGTTGACCAGGCCGATCACATCGCCGGGATAGGCGATGTCGACCGTGGTGCGGTCGCGGCCGAACATCTGCTGGACGTACTTGGTGGCGAACGTGCGGCCGGTGCGGGTGACGGTGGTCTGCATCCCACGCTCGAAGCGGCCGGAGCAGACCCGCAGGAACGCCACCTGGTCGCGGTGGGCGGGGTCCATCCCGGTCTGCACCTTGAACACGAATCCGGACAACGGGCTGTCCAGCGGGCGGGGGACGCCGTCGCGGTCGGCCCTCGGCGCAGCCGCCGGCGCGTGTTCGACCAGGACGTCGAGCAGCTGACGGACGCCGGTGTTGAGCACCGCAGCGCCGAAGAGCACCGGGGTCGCCTTCCCGGCGGAGAACTCCGCAGCGTCGAAGCCGCCGCCGAACGACTCCAGCAGCTCGCACTCCTCGCCCGCAGTCACCCAGTCCGCGCCCTCGGCTCGCTGCGCGGCCGACGCGTCGAGGTACTCCTCCGCTGCGGCGGTGGCGCCGCCGGGGGTGCGGCGGAACCGGATGAACCGATCGGTGGCGCACTCCCGCAGCCCGCGGAACCGCCCGGACGGGCCGACCGGCCAGTTCAGCGGCATCGGCTGCAGCCCGATGCGGTCGGTGAGCTCGTCGCACAGCTGCAGTGCTTCGCGCCCGACCCGGTCCCACTTGTTGATGAAAGTCAGCACCGGGATGCCGCGATGGCGGCAGACCTCGAAGAGCTTGAGCGTCTGGGGCTCCAGGCCCTTGGCGGCGTCGAGCAGCATCACCGCGGCGTCGACCGCGGTGAGCACGCGGTAGGTGTCCTCGGAGAAGTCGGCGTGGCCTGGGGTGTCGACCAGATTGATCACGGTGTCGCGGTAGACGAACTGCAGTGCGGCCGAGGTGATCGAGATGCCCCGCGCGCGCTCCATGTCCAGCCAGTCCGAGACCACACCCCGGCGGCCGCCCTTGCCGTGCACCGCGCCCGCCTCGGTGATGGCCTCGGCGTGCAGCGCCAGCGCCTCGGTCAGGGTGGACTTGCCCGCATCGGGATGGCTGATCACCGCGAAGGTGCGACGGCGGGCCGCCTCGTGCAGCACGCCGGGTGCCGGTGTCACCGCCCGGCCACCGACAGCGCCGCGTCGCGCAGCATCCCCCCGAGTTCGCTGGTCAGACCGGCGTCCGGCAGCCGGATACCGTCGAGGGTGCGCACCCGCGCGATCCTCCGGATGCTGCTGACCAGCCACACCCCGTCGGCGGTGGCCAGCTCGTCGACGGCGATCGGTTCCACGCTGGTGTGCCATCCGGCCGCAGCGGCCGACCGGAACAACGCGCCCTGGGTGGTGCCGGACAGGATGCCGGTCTCGGCTGGCGGGGTGCGCAGCGTCGCGCCCTGCGCGATCACCACGGTCGACGTCGGGCCCTCGAGCACGCTGCCGTCGGTGGCGGTGAAGATCACATCGTCACCGCCGCGGGTCGCGGCGTGGCGCAGTGCGGCCATGTTCATCGCGTAGGACAGCGTCTTGGCTCCCAGCAGCAGCCACGGCGCCTGCCCGGCCAGGTCGGGAGCGATGCCGCGGGTCAGTGTCACGGCCGCGATCCCGTCGCGGCGCTGGGCGAGCAGCGATGCCGGTACCGGTGCGCCGGTGGCGAAGCCGGTGACCTCCCCCGCGCCTTCCGGCCCACGGGTGAGCACCAGCTTGAGCACCATCTCCCGGCCGCCGCGCCAGGCGTCGATGACGGTGTGCGCGCAGCTGCGCCAGGCGTCGAGGTCGGGCTCGGGCAGATCGAGCATCGCCGCCGAGCGGGCCAGCCGCGCCAGGTGCGGCTCGAGCTCGAGCGCCACGCCATCGATCACCAGGATCGTCTCGAAGAGGCCGTCGCCGCGGACCACGCCGAGGTCGTCGGCGCGCAGCAACGGCGCCTCCGGGTCGGCGAGGGTGCCGTCGAGCAGGGCCAGTACGCGCTCGGTCACGGGCTCCGACGGTACGCCTGCCCGGTTCGGGCAGGAGGAATACCATCGGTGCCGTGGATGCGACGCTGCGACGGACACTGCACGAGCGTGGGATGCGGATGACTCCGCAGCGCCAGCTCGTGCTCGATGCCGTACACGAGCTCGAACACGCCACCCCGGAACAGATCTGCGCGCACGTGCAGCGCGGGGCCCCGGCCGTCAACATCACCACGATCTACCGGACGCTGGACCTGCTCGAGGGGCTCGAACTCGTGCGCCACACCCATCTCGGGCACGGCGCGCCGAGTTACTCCGTACGCCCGCACGAGCACGTACACCTCGTGTGCCACGACTGCGGGGAGATCACCGAGATCCCGCCCGAGGAGCTCGACGGGCTGGCAGGCGCGTTGCGTGCCCGTCGCGGGTTCGAGCTCGATCCGACACACCTGGCGCTGTCGGGCCGCTGCGCCCCGTGCAGTCACATCGACGAGGGCAGTCACATCGACGAGGGAAGCCACATCGACGAGGGCCGCCAGGCCGACGAGGAGGACGACAGGTGACCTCACCCCTGCTGGAGCTGCCCGGCGCGGTACCGCCACCGGAGGGTTCGATCGACGCCGGCGTGGCGTGGCATCACGGCGACCCGCTGCGCGAGCAGCGCGCCGCCGATCGCGACGTGGCGGTGGTGGACCGCTCGCACCGCGAGGTGCTCGCGGTGCCGGGCGAGGAGCGGCTGACCTGGCTGCACACCATCACCTCGCAGCACTTCGGCGAGCTCGGCGAGGGCGACCACACCGAGACACTCATACTCGACCTGCAGGGCCGCGTCGAGCACCACGCGATGGTGTCGAACACCGAGGGGACGGTGTGGCTCGACACCGAGCCCGGTCGCTCCGCCGACCTGCTGGCCTACCTGCAGCAGATGGTGTTCTGGTCGAAGGTCGAACCGCGCGACGCCACCCCGGACCTGGCGGTGCTGTCCCTGCTCGGCCCGTCGGTCGGCCAGCTGCTCGCCGAGGCCGACCTGCCGGGCATCGTGCGGCCGCGCGAGGGGGCGGCGGACCTGCTCGTGCCGCGCGAGCAGCTCGTCGACGTCTGGCAGCGGCTGGTCGACGCCGGGGCGACCCCGGCGGGCACCTGGGCCCACGAAGCGCTGCGGGTGGCCGCGCTGCGACCCCGGCTCGGGGTCGACACCGACGAGCGGACCATCCCGCACGAGGTCGGCTGGATCGGCACCGCGGTGCACCTGGAGAAGGGTTGCTACCGCGGCCAGGAGACCGTCGCCCGAGTCTCGAACCTCGGCAAGCCGCCGCGCCGGATGGTGCTGCTACACCTGGAGTCGCCCGAAGAGCTGCCGGAGACCGGAGCGGCCGTGCACTCCGGGGAGCGTGCCGTGGGGCGGGTCGGCACCGTCGCCACCCACCACGAGCTGGGCCCGATCGCGCTGGCACTGCTCAAACGCTCGGTGGACCCGTCGACGCCGCTGACCGCCGGCGGTTGCGCCGCATCTGTGGATCCCGACTCGGTGCCACCGGACACCGGCGAGCCGCCGGGCCGTGCCGCGCTGCGCCGCCTGAAGGCGTGACCGGGCGGCGGGGCGCGTGAGCGGTCTGGTCGGGCCCGACTCGATCACGTCCGCGGCGTCACAGCTCGACGGTGCCACCGTGCGCACCCCGCTGCTCGACGCGTCGCACTGGGCCGGCGGTCCGCTGTCGCTCAAGCTGGAGAACCTGCAGCCCACCGGCGCGTTCAAGGTCCGCGGCGCGACGGTGGCGGTGGCCCGGCTCGACCCGGTGGCGCGAGCCCGCGGCGTCGTCACGCACTCCTCCGGCAACCACGCCCAGGCGCTGGCCTGGGCGGCGCGGGCGGTGGGAATCCCCGCGACGATCGTCATCCCGCACGGCGCACCGGCGGGCAAGGTCGCGGCCACCGAGGGGCTCGGCGCGCGGGTGCTGCGCACCGACGCGGCCCGTCGCGCGGAGGTCGCCGGTGCGGTCGTCGCCGAGAGTGGCGGGGTGCTGGTGGCGCCCTACGACCATCCGGACATCATCGCCGGGCAAGGCACCGTGGGGCTGGAGATCCTCGACGCGGACCCCACCGTCGAGGTGGTGCTGGTCCCGGTCTCGGGCGGCGGGCTGATATCCGGGATCGCCGCCGCACTCGCCCGACGCGGCGTGCGGGTCGTCGGGGTCGAGCCGGAGCTGGCCGCCGATGCCGCGGAGAGCCTGCGCACCGGGGTCCGGACGGCGTGGACGCCCGAGCAGGTGGCGCGGACCGCCGCGGACGGGCTGCGGATGACCCAGCTCGGCGCGCTGCCCTGGGAGCACGTGCGCGCGCTTGTGGACCGCATCGTCACGGTCGCCGAGGACGAGATCGCCGATGCCGCGCGAGCGCTGGTGCTGCGGGCCCGGGTGGTGGCCGAACCGTCCGGCGCGGTGAGCACCGCTGCGTGGCTGCACCACCGCGCCGAGCTGCCCGCCGGGCGCACCGTCGCCGTCGTCTCCGGCGGCAACGCCGACCCCGGCTGGCTCGCCGGAGTGCTCCGCCCCACCGCCCCACCATGAGCACGCTTATGGTGAGGCCGTGAACGCCGACGTGGTCGCGGTGTGCGTGGTGCACGCCGTCAAGGCCGATGCCGGGCACGTGGGCAGGACCGCGATCGACAAGCGGCCCGTCGACGGGCCCGTCGAGATCGGTCCGGTCGGGCTGGCCGGAGACGTGCAGTGCGACGGCAAGCCAGGTCGTGGCCGGGGACGCGGTGCCCACCTCGCCGAGATCGAACGGGTGACGGAGTGGCCGAGTACGCGGCGAGCGAGCACGATGGTGACGTGATCGAGGTCCGGCCCGGTGGCCGACGGCGCATCGACCGCGTGTTGGCGGTCGACTTCGCCGACGGCGCGGCGCAGCTGTCGATGACAGACCTGCGCGCCCGCCGCGACGAGGCCGCGCAGGAGGAGACCGACCTGTCCTACCTGCGCCGGCTGCTGCACGCCCGCATCGACATCGTGCGCGCCGAGCAGCGCCGCCGCGACGAGGGCGGCCCCGCTTCGCTGATCACCGAACTCGCCCGCATCCTGTCCATCAACGCCGTCGGGCCCGCCGCCGGATCGGGGCGCCACCGGATGCTCGAGCCCTCCCGCGCCGAGGCGCACCGCCGTCACGTCGAGGCGCTGGTCTCCGACGTGGACCTGTCCGACGTGACCTCGCTGTCCGAGGAGCAGCTCGACGGTGCGCTGGTCGCCTACATGGCCGAGGAGGAGTCGGTCTCCCACTGCCGCCGTGAGGTGCAGCAGGTGATGGGCCGGCTCAACGCCGAGATCGGCGCCCGCTACGCGCAGGGCAGCGCGTCGGTGGACGACCTGCTGGCAGGCGAGGGCGGGCAGCAGCGCTGAGCGCCCCAGGCCGGCCTGGCGGGTCTCAGCCGTGGTCCTGCGCGGCCGCCACCTCGTCCCAGAAGTCCCGCAGCTGCTCGTAGGACCGCGCCACCTGATCGGCATCACCGGCTTGCAGTGCCTCCACCGCGGTGTGCACGTCGGCCGCCGAGGTGTCCCCGTGGAGCGCCTCGTCGTCCATCAGGTGCACCAACCCGCCGTAGTCGAGCTCGACGGCCGATTGCGGGTCGAACTCGCCCAGCCACCTGCCGGTGTCGGCGAGTATCGCCGCCGGACCGTCCTCGCCGAGGTTGCGCACCACGATGTCGTGCGCCCGTGACACGCGACGGCGCGCATCGGCCATCGCCACCCGCCAGCAGACCCGGCGGGCCGGATCGGGCCGGGGCGCCGCGTCGAGGTGACGTTGCGGCGGGTCGACGAGCGCGAACCACGGCAACGGCACCCGCCAGGTCGACGACAGCATGTGTACCTCACCCGGCTCGAGCCCGGTCAGCACCGACTGGGCCCGTCCCCGCGCCGCCTCCGCCGTGACGGGCAACGCCGCGGACAGCAGCGCCGGCGACGAGGTGGAGACGAACCCGAGCAGGGCCGCCGCAGCCCGCAACCGCACGTCCAGCGGGCACACCAGCGGGCCCGCTGCGACGGGGGCGTCGGCACGCTGCGGAACGTCGGCGGGGTCGAGCGCGAGCACGTCCGGCGTGGCCCGTGACGGTGAGCCGTCGGCACGCTCGGCGGGCAGCAGCCGGGGCGGGACGGCCAGCTGTGCGCGCAGCCACAGCTCGCGTTCGCGGCCGCCGGCATCCGCCGGCTCGACCGGTCCGGCGTCGAGCGCAGCCTGCAGGGCCGGTCGCACCGCGTCGTCGAAGGCATGAAGCGGCTGGTAGACGCGCAGGTAGGCGACGAAGGGCGGCGGCACCACGGCATGGTGTCATCCGGGGGTGACCGGTACCGCTCGCGCCGCGTCGCACGAGGCGCGCGGAACACGGTACGGTGGTCGCAGGAGAGAAACTGTTGAGATGAACGGGGCCGCCGTATCCCCCGGCCGCCCCGTCCCTGTGCGAGGGGGTCGAGCCATGGGGCGCGGCCGAGCCAAGGCCAAGCAGACGAAGGTCGCTCGGGAGCTCAAGTACCACTCCCCGACCACGGACCTCGAAGCCTTGCAACGAGAGTTGTCGGGTGACTCCGACAACCACCGGTCCGACGGTGAGCGGACCGAGGACTCGTACGAGGACGAGTACGACGAACCTCGGCGATGACGGTGTGACGTTTCTAGAACCGTGGGTGGTCCCCGCGGAGCACGGCGCGCTCGGCGTCCCTGTCGGCCGGGTCGATGTCGACGTCGCAAGCCTTGTGCACCTCGCCGAGCACCCAGCCCGGCAGGTGCCGCGCGGTCAGCATGGCCAGCGCACGATCGACGTCGGCCGGGTCGACCACGGCGACCATGCCGACGCCCATGTTGAAGGTGCGCTCCATCTCGGCGCGCTGCACCCGGCCTCGCCGGGCGATCAGCGCGAACTCGGCGGCCGGTGTCCAGGTGCCGCGATCCAGCATGGCGACCAGCCCCTTCGGCACGACCCGGGCCAGGTTGCCGGCCAGGCCACCACCGGTGATGTGGGCGAAGGTGCGCACCTCGGTCTCGGCGGCCAGCGCCAGGCAGTCCTTGGCGTAGATCCGGGTCGGTTCGAGCAGCTGCTCGCCCAGCGTCCGGCCGAACTCCTCGACGTGCCCGTCGAGCGGCATCCGCGCGATGTCGAGCAGTACCTGCCTGGCCAGTGAGAAGCCGTTGGAGTGCAGCCCGGACGATCCCATCGCCACGACCACGTCGCCGGGCTTGACCCGGTCCGGGCCCAGCACCGAGTCGGCCTCCACCACGCCGACACCGGTCGCGGAGATGTCGTAGTCGCCGTCGCTCATCATTCCGGGATGCTCGGCGGTCTCGCCGCCCAGCAACGCGCACCCCGCCTGCACACAGCCCTCGGAGATGCCACGAACCAGGTCGGCGATGCGTTCGGGAACCACCGTGCCGACCGAGATGTAGTCCTGCAGGAACAGCGGCTCGGCGCCGCAGACCACCAGATCGTCGGCGACCATCGCGACGAGGTCGATACCGATGGTGTCGTGGACATCCATCGCCTGCGCCACCGCGATCTTGGTGCCGACGCCGTCGGTGGAGGACGCGAGCACCGGCTCACGCCAGCGGTCGAGCTTGAGCTGGAACAGACCGGCGAAACCACCGATCCCGCCGAGCACCTCCGGCCTGCTCGCCTGCTCGGCGAACGGCCGCATCGCCGCCACGGCCTGCTCCCCCGCGGCGATGTCGACGCCCGCGGCGGCATAGGTGGCGTTCGGACTGTCGGTCTCGGTCTTCACGGATACGACTCCAGTGCGCGGGCAGCAGGGCGGACGCAGCGTGGTCGGGCCGCCGTCGTCACGCTACGTGCATCAGGGACGGCGTAGCGCATCCTCGGCGCCATAACCCACACCTACTGCAGGTTCCGCATCGCCCGCAACACCCTTCTCCACCGATTCGAGATCCTCCAGCACATGCTTGCCGATCGCCTCGGACTCCGGGAGCTCGATCGGATAGTCGCCGTCGAAGCACGCCGCGCACAGCCTCGAGCGAGGTTGCTCCGACGCGGCGATCAGCTCGTCGAGGGAGACGTAACCGAGACTGTCCGCTCCGATCGAGCGGCGCACCCCGTCGGCGTCGGCGCCGTTGGCGATCAATTCGGCGCGCGAGGCGAAGTCGACGCCGTAGAAGCACGGCCACCGGACGGGAGGGCTGGCGATGCGGACGTGCACCTCGACCGCACCCGCCTCGCGCAGCATCCGCACCAGGGCGCGCTGGGTGTTTCCGCGGACGATCGAGTCGTCCACCACGACGAGACGCTTGCCGCGGATGACGTCGCGCAGCGGGTTGAGCTTGAGCCGGATGCCGAGCTGGCGGATCGTCTGGCTCGGCTGGATGAAGGTGCGGCCCACATATGCGTTCTTGACCAGGCCTGATCCGTACGGGATGCCCGAGGCCGCCGCGTAGCCGATCGCGGCGGGCGTGCCCGACTCGGGCACCGGGATGACCAGGTCGGCCTCGGCCGGATGCTCGGCGGCAAGCCTTCGGCCGATCTCCACCCGGGTGGCGTGCACCCCGCGTCCCGCGATCGTGGTGTCCGGTCGGGCGAGGTAGACGTACTCGAAGACGCAGCCCTTGGGGCTGGGGTTGGCGAACCTGCTGCTACGCAGGCCCTCGGCGTCGACGGCCACCAGCTCGCCGGGCTCGACCTCCCGGATGAAGCTCGCGCCGACGATGTCCAGCGCGGCGGTCTCGGAGGCGACCACCCAGCCGCGATCGAGCCTGCCCAGTACCAGCGGGCGCACGCCCTGCGGGTCGCGCGCAGCGTAGAGGGTTCGCTCGTCGGAGAACACCAGGGAGAACGCGCCGCGCAGCTTCGGCAGCACCCGCAGCGCAGCCTCCTCGATGCCGGTGTCGGCGGCCTCGGCGGCCAGCAGCCCGGTCATCAGGTCCGAGTCGGTGGTGGCAGCCTTGCCGTTGTGGATCGGGAGGCCGACCTGCCCGGCAGCGCGGAACAGCTCGGCGGTGTTGACCAGGTTGCCGTTGTGTCCCAGCGCCAGGCCCGAGCCGGTGTCGGTGGTGCGAAACGTCGGCTGGGCGTTCTCCCACGTCGTCGACCCCGTCGTGGAGTAACGGCAGTGGCCGACCGCGATGTGGCCGGTCAGGCTGGAGAGCACCTGCTCGTCGAACACCTGGCTGACCAACCCGAGGTCCTTGAACACCAGCACCTGCGACCCGTCCGAGACCGCGATCCCGGCGGCCTCCTGGCCACGGTGCTGCAGGGCGTAGAGCCCGTAGAAGGTGAGCTTCGCGACCTCCTCGCCCGGGGCCCAGACGCCGAAGACGCCACACTCCTCACGGGGTCGGTCGTCCGGAAGGTCTCGGTGTCTCGCGTGCTCGTCGGTCTGGTCGAGGTCCTGGCAGGGCGGTTCGGTGGCCACCTGCGGTCGCTCCCTCGCGAAGGGGTCGGACGTTGTCGAGTGTAGTGGGTGACGGGGCCACTGAGTGGGAGAAGGGCGGGTGCCGCCCCGACACCGGTGTCCGGATCCCGGCGATCGCGCCCGGGGCCACAGCCGGGTGGGGATCGGATGCGCAGGGTGGTGATCCGGCAGCACCGACACGTACGCTCGGCGGCACACTGCGGTCCTCGGCCACTTGTGCCGGTGGATCCGAGCGCGCTGAGTCGGCCGGTTCGGCGCACGTATCGACCCTTCGCCGGGACTGATGAGCGAGATGTCCGATTCAGGGGAGGCGCTGCAGACGCAGCGGGCCAGCGAGCGCAACCTGCCGCAGTTCGATGACCTGCCGATCGGCCCGGACACCGCCAATCTCGGGCAGGGTGCCGAACTCCACCCGCTCTGCCAGCCGCTGGCACCGCTGGTGGGTGTCTGGCGCGGCGAGGGCGTGGCCGAGTACCCGTCGCTGCTCGGCGAGTTCCCCTACGGCCAGCAGATCACCTTCGCCCACGACGGCAGGCCGTTTCTGGTGTACGAGGCGCGGGCATGGCTGCTCAGCCCGTCCGGCGAGGTGCTCAACCCCGCGGCCCGCGAGGTCGGGTGGTGGCGCGTGGACGAGGACGAGGCCGTCGAGGCCGTCCTGGTGCACGCCTTCGGCATCTGCGAGATCTTCTTCGGCGGCCCCACGAGCGAGGCGTCGTGGGAGCTCGGCACCGAGGCCATCGTGCGCAGCGAGTCGGCACGGGAGACGACCGCGGCCGCCCGGCTGTACGGCATCCTCGATGACGGCGACCTGGCCTACGCCGAGGAGCGGGCGCTGCGCGGCCTACCCATGCAGGCGCACCTCTCCGCGCGGCTGCAGCGTGTCGTCGGCGAGGCCCGCTGCCCGAAACTCGCGTAGCAGACTGACCGCGCATATCGCGCATCGCGGCTCGACGACGAGCGTGCCGCTCCTGCGACTCTCGGTGAGAGCCCTGCCTCCTTGTGCTCATGTGCTGCGCATCGAGTCCAAGTGTACGAAGCGTCACACTCCTTGCCCTGCGTTCACTCGTATGGTTAGCGTCCCGGGGTCCTTGTCACAGTCCGGTAACGCACACAGGAGCCGACCCGAACCCAGATGGCTCCCCGGGATCCCCCGCCCGGCCCGGTACCGGACTTCCCCGAATGGAAGGGCAGTCTTGTCCCGACATCGCTCCCCCGGTGACCGCAGTTCCCGTGCCACTCTCCAGTTGGCCTTCGAGCAGGCTCCGAGCCACGGCCGGGCTGCGCACCGTCTTCCCCAGCACAGTTCCGGCGCACGGAACCGGCTCATGGCCGGTGCCGTTGCGGCGGGCGCCGTCGCCGCGACCGCCCCGGGTGTCGGCCTGGCCGACAGCGGCACGGGTGGTGCCGCGCCTGCAGTGGGCGGCCAGGCCGTCAAGGAGGGCGCTTCGACCAGCAGCGTCACGAGCCCGTCGCGGGCTCTGGCGGTGGCCGATGCCGCGACCGCACAACCGGCCCGTTCAGCCCAATCCGGCGACCTGTTGCAGCGAGGCTCGACCGGGCCGCAGGTGCGCGACCTGCAGGCCGTCCTGAACGCGTGGTACCCCTCGATGGCCCCGCTGACCGAGGACGGGGTCTACGGTCCCGAGACCGAGTCCACGGTGCGTGAGCTGCAGACGCGGGCCGGCATCGCAGTCGACGGCATCGTGGGGCCGCAGACCCGTGGTGTCCTCGGCATGACCGGCACTCCGACGGGTGGGTCGGTCAGCGAGAGCGTGGCGCCCGACCCGGCGCCCGACGCTGCAGAGCAGGACACCACAGAGCAGGACACCACAGAGCAGGACACCGCGGAGCAGGAGGAGCCCACCGCGACGCCGGGCGAGATCGTCCAGCCCGCCGAGGGTGAGCTCACCTCCGGCTTCGGCAGCCGCTGGGGCAGCAGCCACAACGGCATCGACATCGCCAACGAGATTGGCACCCCGATCCGCTCGACCACCGACGGCGTCGTCGTCGAGGCCGGTCCGGCGAGCGGGTTCGGCCAGTGGGTCCGCGTGCAGCACCCCGATGGCGTGACCTCGGTGTACGGCCACATCAACGAGGCGCTGGTCTCCGAGGGCGAGCAGGTCTCGGCCGGCGAGCAGATCGCGACGATGGGCAACCGTGGCCAGTCGACCGGTCCCCACCTCCACTTCGAGATCTGGGAGGACGGCGGGGAGAAGATCGACCCGATGAGCTGGCTGCAGCAGCACGGCGTCGCGATGTGAGCCGTTCGGCGCGCACGCCGGCCCGGTCGGGTCGGCGTGCGCGGGCGGCACTGCAGGATCAGGGTCGGCGCCCGAGCATGGCCAGCAGCCGGTCCTGCACACCGGCATCCGGCCCCACCTGCACCGGCGCGGCGAACAGCCCGGTCGCGGCCAGCTCGTCGGCGTGTGGCTCGATCCCGGCGTAGACCTCGCGCACCAGTTCCTCGTCGAGACGCTCGTCAGCGCCGATACCCCGGGCCAGGTCCCAGCTGTGCACGGCGAGGTCCATGGTCATCTCGCGGCAGTAACCCTCCGCGGGCCGCCGCCCGTAGGAGAGCTCGACGGGCCGGTGCAGGGCACCGGGCGCGGCGAACGCCTCGTGCGCGGCGGCCGAGGCGCGCGACCAGGCCGCGACGGGGTCGTCGCCGAGCTGGTCGCCGTCGAACCGGTCGCCCACATCCTCGACCGTGGCCCCGTCGAGCAACAGCGGCACCCATAGCTGCTCGGTGACCAGGTGATCCACCAGCATCCGCACATCCCAGTCGGTGCAGGGAGTGGGATCGTGCCACTGGTCGGGGCGCACCGACCGGAGCCGGCTGCCGAACTCGTCGAGCGCGGTCGCGTGGAGAGCAAGTGCGTCGCTCATGCCCCGATGATCCACCTCCCGGGCCCCGCCCGCACCTCGCCCGTTGCGTTCGAGCAAGCGGGTGCGCCAACGCGGCGTTCGAGCAAGCCATTGCGCCAGCGCCGCGTCGGCGCAACGGCGCAACGGGCGCTCAGCGCAGCAGCGGCAGCCACCCGGACACGTCGGCGCGGGTGCCGGAGGCGGTGACGCGGCCCTGGTCCAGTGCCCACGACCAGGCGAGCCTGCCGGTCGCGAGCTCGAGCCAGGTACGCGGATCCGTCTCCACGACGTTGGGCGGGGTGCCGCGGGTGTGCCGCGGCCCGGCGACGCACTGCGCCGCGGCGAACGGCGCCACCCGCACCTCGACGGTGTTGCCGGGCGCGACCTGCTCCAGGGTCCGCAGGCTCAGTCGCACCGCGGCCGCGAGCTGCGCCCGACTCGGCTGTCCCGCCGACCCGTCCAGCCAGGGCGCCACCGCAGCGACGGCATCGCGCAGCTGCTCCGGGTCGACGCGGTGGCGCGGTGGCACGCGCGCCACCCTACGGTCGCGGTTGGCCACATCCGACGCGCTCCCATAGCCTCGCAGCCATGGGCAGGCCGGGATTGATCGAGGACTACGCGCTGCTGTCCGACCTGCGCACCGCCGCGCTCGTCGGCCTCGACGGCTCGGTGGACTGGCTGTGCCTGCCCCGCTTCGACGCGCCGTCCTGCTTCGGCCGGCTGCTGGGAGACGAGCATGCCGGGCACTGGCAGATCGCCCCGGCTGCCGAGGCCACCGCGGTCCGTCGCCGCTACCGGGACACCTCGCTGGTGCTCGAGACCGAGTTCGACGCACCGGGTGGCACGGTCCGGCTGGTCGATGCGATGCCACCGGAGTCGGACGTCGGGTCCGACCGACCCAGCCTGGTGCGCACCGTGGAGGGTGTCTCCGGTGAGGTCGAGCTGGTACTGCGCTGGGTGGTCCGGTTCGCCTACGCCGATGCCGTGCCCTGGGTACGCCGCCTCGATGGGGCCATCCTCGCCGTGGCCGGCCCGCACGGCGTGGTGCTGCGCGGCGACGTGCTGCCCGAGCGGGTGCCCGGGCAGCGGGCGCACGAGGGGCGGCTGACCGTCCGCGAGGGTGACCGGCTGTCGTGGGTGATGCAGTGGAGCGGCGCTGACGAGGCGCCGCCGCCCCCGCTCGACGCGGCGGCCGCGCTGCGCGCGACCGAGGAGTACTGGCGGGAGTGGGCGTCGCGGCTGACCTACACCGGGCCGCACGCCGACGTGGTGCGGCGCTCGCTGACCACGCTCAAGGGACTGACCTACGCCCCGACCGGGGGCATCGTCGCCGCGCCCACCACGTCACTGCCCGAGACGCTGGGCGGCGGGCGGAACTGGGACTACCGCTACTGCTGGCTTCGCGATGCCACGTTCACGCTGCTGGCGCTGGACAACTTCGGCTGCCGATCGGAGGCCGGGGCCTGGCGGCACTGGCTGGTGCGCGCGGTGGCGGGCGACCCCGCCGACGTGCAGATCATGTACGGCATCGCCGGTGAGCGGCACCTGATCGAGTGGGAGGCCGACTCGCTGCCCGGCTACCAGGGCGCGTCCCCGGTACGGGTCGGCAACGGCGCGTACCGGCAGCTGCAGCTCGACGTCTACGGCGAGGTGATGGACGCGCTGCACCTGGCCCGGGAGCGCGGGCTGGAGCCGACCGAGCAGGCGTGGGCGCTGCAGCGCGGGATGATGGCGCACCTCGAGCGGATCTGGCAGCAGCCGGACAAGGGTCTGTGGGAGGTGCGCGGGCCGGACCGGTACTTCACCCACTCCCGCGTGATGGTGTGGGTCGCCTTCGACCGCGCGGTGCGCGCTGCCCGCGAGTTCGGGCTCTCCGGTCCCGTCGAGCGCTGGGCGGAGCTGCGCGACGCGGTGCACGCGGAGGTGCTGGTCAAGGGGTACAGCGACGAGGTCGGGGCGTTCACCCAGTTCTACGGGGGCACCGAGCTCGACGCCTCGACGTTGCTCATCCCGGCGGTGGGCTTCCTGCCCGGTGACGACCCGCGGGTGCTGTCCACGCTGGACGTCATCGGCCGACAGCTGCGCCATGGCGACCTCGTGGAGCGCTACTCCACCCATGACGGGACGTCGCACGTGGACGGGCTGGCAGGCCGGGAGGGTGCCTTCCTGGTCTGCTCGTTCTGGTACGTCGACGCGCTGACGCTGGCCGGGCGCCGCGAGGAGGCCGAGGCGATGTTCGCCCGGCTCACGCAGCTGGTCAACGACGTCGGCCTGCTCGCCGAGGAGTACGACCCGGTGGCGCGCCGGTTCACCGGCAACTTCCCGCAGGCGTTCTCCCACGTCGGGCTGGCCAACAGCGCGGCGCTGCTGTGGGGTGACGTGGCCCGCCACCAACGGCAGCGAGCACGACCGTGAGGGCGGCGACGGTGGTGCCCGGCGAACCGCAGCGGGCGGGCGTGTCCGAACGACCCGACCCGGAACCCGCCGTCGGTGAGCTGCTCGTCGAGGGCCTGCTCGTCGGGGTATGCGGCACCGACCACGAGGTCGCCCACGGCGGGCACGGCGCGCTACCGCCCGGCGCCTCGGACATGGTCGCGTTCCACGAGTCGCTGGGCCGGGTGCTGACGGCACCGGCGGGCAGTGGGTTCGCCGCGGGCGACCTCGTCGCCGGCGTCGTGCGCCGCCCCGACCCGGTGCCCTGCGGCCCGTGCGCTGCCGGCGAGTGGGACTACTGCCGCAACGGCCGCTACACCGAGCGGGGCATCAAGCGGCTCGACGGCTACGGCGCGCAGCGCTGGACGGTGCCGGCCGGCTTCGCGGTGCGGGTCGACCCCGGGCTCGGTGACCTCGGGGTGCTCACCGAACCCGCGTCGGTGGTCGCCAAGGCCTGGGAGCAGGTCGACCGCATCTCGTCGCGGTCGGTGTCGCGGGGTCACGTCACACTGGTCACCGGTGCTGGCCCGATCGGGCTGCTCGCGGCGCTGCTGTCGGTCCAGCGCGGGCTGACGACCCACGTGCTGGACCGGGCCACCTCCGGCCCCAAGCCCGATCTGGTGCGCTCACTGGGCGCGACCTACCACAGCGCGCTGCCCGACGACCTCGAGCCGGACGTGGTGATCGAGGCGACCGGCGCAGCGCAGCTCGTCTTCGACGTGCTCGGCCGCACCGGGCCCAACGCCGTCACCGTACTGACCGGGCTGTCCGGCTCGCGGCGCACCGTGACGCTGGCAGCGGGCTCGATCAACGACGAACTGGTACTCGACAACGACGTGGTGGTGGGCAGCGTCAACGCCAACCTGCGGCACTACCGCGCTGCCGCCGATGCGCTGGCCGCGGCCGACCCGGCGTGGCTGGGCGGGCTGCTGACCCGGCGGGTGCCGCTGGCGAGCTGGACCGACGCGCTGTCCCGTGCCGACGGCGACGTCAAGGTCATCGTCGACCTGCGCGAGTGACCCGAGTGTCAGCACCTTTCGTACGGGTGTCTGCTCGTCTCGGGGCCTCTTCCACCAACCACTTGGTTGAGATTGTTTCATCGGACGGCCCCGACGCAATGCCCGTCCGCCGCCACCCGGGCACTCTCGCGATCTGGCCCCGGAGCGGCACGCCGACCTCGCCCGGTTGGTCCGCAACCTCAACGGCAACCCGTAGGCCCGCTGGTCATGCGCCCGGTCGCGGGCCCCCGAACAACGCGGGAAAGGTGCCATCCCAGGCGGCACGCAGCTCGTCGAGCCCGAGCGGTGCGAGACCCTCGATCGCCACCGCGGGTTGCGCGTCCACGGTGCCGATCCGCACCGCGGGCATCCCGCGGGTGTCGCAGAGCGCGGCGAACCGGCTCTCCTCGCCGGGCGACACGGCGACCAGTGCACGCCCCGCCGACTCCGAGAACAGCGCCACGAAGGGGTCGAGGTCCTCGGGCAGCGCGATGCGGGCGCCGACCCGCCCGATCAGGCACGACTCGACGAGGGCCTGCGCCAGCCCGCCGTCGGACAGGTCGTGTGCGGCGCTGACCAGCCCGTCGCGGGACGAGGCGGCGAGCAGTTCGGCGAGCTGTCGCTCGCGGCCGAGATCCGCGGCAGGCGGGAGGCCGCCGAGATGGCCGTGCACGACGTGTGCCCACTCGCTGCCGCCGAACTCGTCGCTGGTCCGGCCGAGCAGATAGATCGCGTCACCGGCACCGGTGAAGCCGGTGGGGACCCGGAACCGGACGTCGTCGATGACGCCGAGCACGCCGACCACGGGGGTGGGAAGGATCGCGGTGTCGCCGGTCGAGTTGTAGAAGCTGACGTTGCCGCCGGTGACGGGGATGCCCAGCTCGGCGCAGCCGTCGGCCAGCCCGCGCACAGCCTGCGAGAACTGCCACATCACGCCGGGATCGGTGGGGGCTCCGAAGTTGAGGCAGTCGGTGACGGCCAGCGGGGTCGCACCGGAGACCGCGACGTTGCGATAAGCCTCTGCGAGCGCGAGCTGCGCACCGGTGTAGGGCTCGAGCGCGCAGTACCGAGCGTTGCAGTCGGTGGCGACCGCGACGCCGCGGTGGGTGGTCTCGTCGATGCGCACCATCCCGGTGTCGGAGGGCTGCGCGAGGACGGTGTCACCGCGGACGTAGCGGTCGTACTGGTCTGTCACCCAGGCCCGCGAGCACAGGTTCGGGCTCGCGGCCAGCGCCAACACCGTGTCCCTGATGGCATCCGGCGAGCCGGGCCTGACGAGACCGTCCGGTGTGGACGCTTGCAGTGCATCCTGGGTGGACGGTCGCTGCACCGGCCGCCGGTACACCGGCCCCTCGTGCGCCACCGTACGGGGTGGCACGTCGACGACGGTCTCACCGTGCCAGTCGATGACCAGGCGGTCGTCCTCGGTGACCTCCCCGATCACCGTGGCGGTGACATCCCACTTGCGGCACACCGCCATGAATTCGTCCACATCGGACGGTATTACGACCGCGCACATCCGCTCCTGCGACTCGCTGGACAGGATCTCCGCCGGGGTCATGCCGGCCGCGCGTAGCGGGACGGCGTCGAGCGTGACGCGCATCCCGCCGTCGCCGGCGCTGGCCAACTCCGACGTCGCGCAGGACAGTCCCGCACCGCCGAGGTCCTGGATGCCGACCACCAGGCCGTCCCGGAGGAGCTCCAGGCAGCACTCGATGAGCACCTTC
Source organism: Pseudonocardiaceae bacterium (assembly GCA_009379815.1). GTDB lineage: Bacteria > Actinomycetota > Actinomycetes > Mycobacteriales > Pseudonocardiaceae > WHSY01. Next base: position 1,725 of record WHSY01000048.1, on the reverse strand, counting down.
TCGGTGAACGGGTCGCCGACCTGCACGGACGGCAGCTTGCGCCTGCCCCCCGCCCCGTCGGCGCGAGCGCCGGTGAAGCTCTCGCTCGCCAGCACCGAGACGCCGCCGATACCGTCGAGGCCGGTGCTCGCCCCGAACAGGATGATCTTGTTGCCGGTGCCGGAGGCATGCGCCAGGTGCAGGTCCTCGGCGCGCATCGCGCCCACGCACAGCGCGTTGACCAGCGGGTTTCCCTCGTAGGACGGATCGAAGACGACCTCACCACCGACGTTGGGCAGGCCCAGGCAGTTGCCGTAGCCGCCGATGCCGGCGACCACCCCCGGCAGCACCCGCTGGGTGTCGATCGCATCGGCCGGGCCGAACCGCAGCGAATCGCCGACCGCTATCGGCCGCGCCCCCATCGCCATGATGTCGCGCACGATCCCACCGACGCCGGTCGCGGCGCCCTGGTGCGGCTCGACGTAGGAGGGGTGGTTGTGCGACTCGATCTTGAAGGTCACCGCCCAGCCGCCACCCACGTCGACGACGCCGGCGTTCTCCCCGATTCCGGCGAGCATCGCCTCGCGCATCTGCGGCGTGGTCGTCTCCCCGAAGTAGCGCAGGTGCACCTTGGAGGACTTGTAGGAGCAGTGCTCGCTCCACATCACCGAGTACATCGCCAACTCGGCCTCGGTGGGCCGGCGGCCGAGGATGTCGCGGATGCGCGCGTACTCGTCGTCGGCGAGTCCGAGTTCGCGGTAGGGCTGCGGGTGATCCGGGGTCGCAGCGGCGTGCACGACGGTCTCAGTGACGAGAGTGGCCACACCTGCAGGTTATCGGTCGGTCCGACCGCCACGCTCAGCCCGCGCACAACGCCGCGAACGCCGCGACGGTGGCCAGCTTGTGCTCCTTGCGCCACGGGGGCCCAGCGTCGCGTCCCATCCCGGCCGCACTCTCGGCATGTGCCGGGTCCTGCGGACCCTTCGGTGCGAGGTAGTGCACGGAAAGCCCGACGCTTGCTGCGGCCTCGGCGAACGCCTCGCGGGACAGCTGACCCTCGGCAACGTGCAGCAGCGGGTGGGACCGCAGCACCGTAGCCAGCGGGGGCACGTTGCGCACCTCGGCGACGATCCCCACCCCGGCCACCTGACGCCCCGTAGCGGCAGCGGCCAGAGCCTCACCGATGCCGTGGGTCGCGGCATCGAGCGCCGCGTGCGCCCAGCGTTCGATCAGCGCCATCGCCTCGGCCTGGTCGAGCGACGCGGCCGCGTGGTAGGCCTGCGCGGGCAGGTCGTTCCCGGCCAGCTCGATCCGCCTGCGGTCCAGCAGGCGTGGCGCCTCCGGTGGCCCACAGACGGCGACGAGCACCGCGGAACTACTTCTCGGCGTGATGCCCAGGGCCGCACGGGATCGGTCCATGACAGAACGGTACGACAGCGCACCGACACTTTCGGGCTAGCGTGGGCGGGCGAAGGCCGACGCCGCGAGCACGGAACCGAAGACTCGCAGCCCGTCCTCGGTGGGGCCGGTGAGCCGGTCGATCGCGTGCTCCGGGTGCGGCATCAGGCCGACCACCCGGCCGTCCGCCGAGGCGATGCCGGCGATGTCATTGGCCGCACCGTTGGGATTGCCGCCGAGGAACCGGAACACCACCCGCCCATCACCCTCCAGCTCCGCGAGCGTCGACGCATCGGCGACGTAGCGGCCCTCGCCGGACTTCAGTGGCACCAGGATCTCGGCGTCCGG
>WHSY01000489.1 GCA_009379815.1 Pseudonocardiaceae bacterium | reverse complement strand
GACACCGCATATCGGCCCCTGTCGGCCCGTCGTACGTGTCCGGTGGCGATCAGCTCGCCGATCAGCTTGTACGTCTGCGACTGGCCGAGCCCGGTCTGCTGTTGCACCTCGGCTGGCCGCGACGCACCTGCCTGCAGGGCAGCGAACACGACTGCGTGGGTGTCGGTGAGGCCGGCTGCGGTGAAGTCTACGGGCTCGGCTGACGGGGTGTGCGTCTCGACTTGCGTGTCGTTGGGGACGACGAGGAGGTGGCGCATCGGCCACCGTGGCCGCCACCCTCCGCCCGACGTGGGCTCGGCCACCGGGGGCGGCGCGGCGTGTCCATCGTCGCCGTCCATCAGCCGCTGCCGTTCCTCCTCCGCCAGCTCGGCGCGGCGGGTGTAGAACTCCGGCATCCCCCGCAGCGTCTTCTCCTCGAGCGTCCCGCCAGGGGTCTGCTGGAACCACCGGTCGGCCGCGGAGTCCTCGACGCCCGGCGCGCTGCGCTCGTCGTCGAGGAAGTCGGATCGCCACTGCGCGGACCGGCCGCGGGCGGCGTCGATGAACCACCAGCCGGCCGAGTCCTTCGGCAGCTTCGACGGGTCGAACTGGGTGCGGAGGATCCCC
>WHSY01000488.1 GCA_009379815.1 Pseudonocardiaceae bacterium | reverse complement strand
AGATCCGTGCTACTTACCGCGCGCGCTGTACGAGGAGCTGGTGTCACGCGCTCGGCGCGCTGCTCGGGGCGTCCGTCTCGTTGCGCATGTTGCCCATCTCCACCATCACCGCTGGCACTCCTGCGTGGTTCACCGGTCCCGGCACGGGATCCGGCCGTGGCGTGGCCGGCGGATCGACCACTAGTGTCGACTCGACCCGAACGGGAAGGACGACGATGCCTGCCGAGCGCCCCAGCCGAGACTGCGTACCGAATCTCGAGTCTTACGAGCACGAGCGTGCGACCTTCGACCTGACGGCACCGGAGAGGTTCAACCCGGTGCTCGACATCGTGGATAACTGGGCAGACGTCGACCCGGACGCGCTGGCGTTGCTCAGCCTCGACGCCGCCGGGGACGTCGCCACCAGGCACTCGGCCGGCGAGCTGGCCAGGATGTCGAGACAGGCGGCGAGGGCGCTGCTCGACCTCGGTGTGGGCAAGGGCGACGCCGTGTTCGTGATGCTTCCGCGGGTGCCGGCGTGGTACGCGGCGCTGCTCGGTTCGGTCAGGATCGGCGCCGTCCCGATGCCCGGGCCCAACCTGCTCACCGGAAAGGACATCGCCTACC
>WHSY01000487.1 GCA_009379815.1 Pseudonocardiaceae bacterium | reverse complement strand
CGCTGCCCCTCGCCGAACGCCTCCATCCGCTGCCAGCAGCGCAGCCAGGTCAGGGCCTGACCGTGGTCGAGATCCGCGGGGTCGACCGACAGCAACACCGCGGCCAGCTCAGGCCCCGGCACCATCGCGTCCACCGCCGTCGAATCGAACATACGTTCACCCTAGACGGCCCTACCGACAGTCCCAGCCGAGTCGGGGAGACGCTGCACTGTCATGGCTCCCGCCTCTGTGTCAAGAAGCAGCTCGTAGCGGGGTTCTAGGCTGGGCTTTGACGGGTCCGGGAAGTGACTTGTCCGAAGAGCCGGTGTGGGGTTGTGAGCCGGTCGCGCTGGACCGCAGACGAGGTAGGTGCGCGGGTCGCTGACGCCCGCCAGATGCTCGCCTCGCCGCATGGGGACTTCGGCCCCACGCTTCCCGGACTCTTCGCCAGCGATCCGCCGGCGAAGTTCGTGCCTCTGCTCGCCGCCATCGCCGCCGACGTCCGCCCCGCCACCCTCGGGCACCAACTGGCCATCATGGCCGACACCGACTTGAGCGACCTGCTGTCTCACATTTCCGTCCCCACACTTCTGATCTGGGGACAGTTGGATGCGCGCTCGCCGCTCAT
>WHSY01000486.1 GCA_009379815.1 Pseudonocardiaceae bacterium | reverse complement strand
GGTCACCCTCACCGGCGACGATGCCCTTCTGGTCTTCCATCGTCGCGATGACCGGATCAGCCGTATCCAGATGGAACTCAGCTGAGCCGGCGTCGGCCAGCCCGGCAACGTGCCGCGCATATTCGATCACCATGCACTGCAGGCCCAAGCACAGGCCAAGGAGCGGCACATCGTGCTCTCGTGCATACCGAACGGCGCCGACCTTGCCTTCGATGCCACGTACCCCGAACCCGCCTGGGATCACCACAGCATCGACGTCGGACAGCTTGTCAGCCGCACCGCTCGGCTCTTCACATTCGTCGGACGTCACCCACCGCACCTGCACACTGGCATCGTTCGCGAACCCAGCCGCCCGCAGCGCCTCAATCACTGACAAGTACGCATCTGGCAGATCGATGTACTTGCCCACCAACGCCACCGTCACATCGTGCTTGGGGTGGTGCACCCGGCGCAGTAGCTCGTCCCACGCTGTCCAGTCGACGTCGCGGAACGGCAGCGCCAGCCGGCGGACCACATAGGCGTCCAACCCTTCGGTGTGCAGCACCCGCGGGATGTCGTAGATCGACCGCGCATCCACGGCGGCAACGACCGCCTCGGCATCGACGTCG
>WHSY01000485.1 GCA_009379815.1 Pseudonocardiaceae bacterium | reverse complement strand
GCCCGCTTGTGGACAGCAGGCACAATGAGCAGGTGGCCGCGTGGCGCGATCAGTGGGAGCGGGCGCCTACGACCAGGCGATCCAGCAGCGTGTGGGTCGCGGCAGCCATGTCGTCCACCGCGAGGGCGAAGGCCGCCGCATTGCGCTGGGACGGCTCGCGGAACCCGCTGATCTTGCGCACGTACTGCAGCGCGGCGGCGCGAATCTCATCCTCGGTCACCTGTTCGGAGTAGGGCGGGCGGAGTCTTGATGCTCCTGCACATGGTGGGCCTCACAGCGGGTTCGGGTTCGGTATCGGACGCCATCATGACGTCCCGCCCGGGACACCGACGCCTTCGCCAACAAGGCCCGGGACGGCGGGCGAGCAACGCGCGGCAGGCTCGGTCGCAAGCCGTAGAGTTCTCAAGCGTGACGGTCGAGCGCGCAACGCCAGTGGTACGGGTCGATCCCGAGCGCCCGGCCGCTCCCGCCGTGGAGCGCGCCGCCGCCATCCTGCGCGATGGTGGGATCGTCGGTCTGCCCACCGAGACGGTCTACGGACTGGCGGGCGATGCCTGGGCCGAGGCGGCCGTCCGGCGAATCTTCGAGGCCAAGCAGCGCCCGGCGGA
>WHSY01000484.1 GCA_009379815.1 Pseudonocardiaceae bacterium | reverse complement strand
GCACGGCCACCTCAACATCCCCGAGACACACCGCACGACCGCCGGCCACCGGCTCGGGAACTGGATCGCCGCCCGCCGCCGCGAACGCCGCAAAGGCAAACTCAACCCAGAACGCGTCGCCGCACTCGACGCACTCGGCATGGTCTGGCAGGTGCACGACGAGCGTTTCGCCCGATACCTGGCCGCCGCCCGCGACTACCACGCCGAGCACGGCCACCTCAACGTGCCCCACGACCACCGCACACCTGCCGGCCACCAGCTCGGGACCTGGATCGCCAAACGCCGCAGCGAACACCGCAGAGGCGCACTCAGCCCAGAACGCGTCGCCGCACTCGACAAACTCGGCATGATCTGGGAGACGTGCGACGACGGCTTCGCCCGATCCCTCGCCGCCGCCCGCGCCTTCCACACTGAGCACGGCCACCTCGCCCCGATCCGACGCTCCGCGTCGGCCGAGCACCGGAAACTAGCCGAATGGCTCGGGATACAACGGAAAAAGCAGCGCCGCGGCGACCTGCCGCCCGAACGCGCCGCCGCGCTGCGCGACATCGACCCGCTGTGGGAGCAGCCCTACCTTTCCCGCGGCCTGGCCGCCGCCCGCGCCTTCC
>WHSY01000483.1 GCA_009379815.1 Pseudonocardiaceae bacterium | reverse complement strand
TGGCGGAGCGTCGAGACGCCGGCGCCCAGAGAGCAGACCGGTTGACGTTGCGAGAGCAACCGGGTTGACGGCGGCAGCACTCGATACTCCAGCGTGGCTGGGGCTGGTACCACTCGGGGACCCGCCGGGCTGCCGCGTCAGTCAACCACCGGACTTGGCCTGCTCCACGGTGTCGATGTACTCCTTGAGCTTCTCCTGGAAGCCCTGGAGGTGTTGCGTCGCCTCGTCCAGCGCCATCTTGCCGGGGCCGTCAAGGATCTGCGCGCCAGCCTCGTTGCCCCAGGCGACGGCCTCCTGGACGGCGGTGTCGTTCTCACTCTGCAACTGCCCGAGCCCGCCGAGCTGCGAGTCGGCGTCGTTGCTGACCTGCTGCGCGGTGCTCTGGAGGTCGTCAAGCTTGCTCACGCCGGGTCCTTCCCCCGAGTCATCCGGTAGCGTCGAGCACGCCTGCTCCCGCAGTCCGCGCTTGTGCGCAACGACCCTCGGTGACACAGCGCCTCCCCGCCGCATGCAGGGTCGCATTACTGCAGGTCATCCTGGATTCACCTAGCGCGTGTGTAGCGGGGTCGGCCCCCCGATAGACACAAGGAGATCGGAAAGGTGGTT
>WHSY01000482.1 GCA_009379815.1 Pseudonocardiaceae bacterium | reverse complement strand
ACTCAAGGGCTTCGCAAAGTCCAAAGCATGCCTCCCTCCCGGGTGTAGTGCGCTAGCAGCTCACGGTTGCAGCAATGCGAGTAGCGACAGCCAGGCTGCTTCGCAACGCTCCACGAGTTCGTCGCTCGCCAAGCCACCAATCGGGTGGGCAACGACGACCATCGGGAGCCACGGCGCACCCAAGGACGCGGCGAGCTTACGGGCGAGCGGCTCGAAGTGATTACTTCCGACCAGGAGAGCAGGGATGCCGCTCTTCAGCAGTTCGACGGAGTCGTGGACACTCCACGACGTGCAGCCCCCTCAGTCGGCGGTGCCTACCAACACGAGATCGGCCTGCACGCTTAGCGCGTCGATGATTTCTGGATCAGCGGGCACGGAGGAGAAGTCCTTGCGGTGGAGGGCGCCGACGATGGCCCCGGCACCGCCCAGTCGCTCCAGCAGGTGGGCGAGAAGTGCGCCCGCGTTGTGCTTGGTGTTCTCGAGCGCATTGACGCGCACGCCTTGCAGGTCGGTGGGGTAGCTCGGTCTGGCCACCTCGAACCGCTCGATCTGTCCGACGGGATTGAGTACGTGTACCACTTCAGTCCTCCTTTTATCAGACGTGTTCG
>WHSY01000481.1 GCA_009379815.1 Pseudonocardiaceae bacterium | reverse complement strand
CCTGGTAAGCGATCCCGAGGTGGCCTCGTGACGCAGACCGCGGAGGCGCTGTACGTCGGCATCGACCTCGGCACGCAGAGCGTCCGAGCGCTCGCCGTCGACGGTGCCGGCACGGTGCACGGCACCGGCAGCGCCGCGCTGGCCGGCCGCCGCGACGGAGACCGGCACGAGCAGGACCCCGAGGAGTGGTGGCATGCCGTCGGGGAGGCGTGCCGCGGTGCGCTCGCGGACCTCCCTGCCGGCGCCGTACAGGCCGTGGCCGTCGACGGGACGTCCGGCACCGTCGTGCTCACCGATCGACACGGCCGACCGGTGACGCCCGGCATCATGTACGACGACACCCGGGCCGCCGAGGACACCGCGGCGGTCAACGACGCGTCGCGGACGAGGATGTAGTCGCTGTCGTAGGTCGACAGGACGAAGATCGGGATCGCCGCGGCCGCGAGCCGGCCGCTGAGCTCGCTGAGCACGCCGACCAGGCCGAAGTCGAGCGGAGCGAGCAGTGCCGGCGGTTGAAAGGTCTGCAGCTCGTCGGTCACTGCGAGCGCCGTCGTACCGGTGTCGATCGCGATGATCGTGTCCCGCGGCAGGTTCGGCTGCATCGCCGAGC
>WHSY01000480.1:392-610 GCA_009379815.1 Pseudonocardiaceae bacterium | reverse complement strand
CTACGGCGGCGTGTTCGTGGCCGGTTCACTCGCGTGGGGCATGATCTTCGATGGCTTCCGACCCGACCGCTGGGACATCACCGGATCCCTGATCTGCCTGCTCGGCGTCGCCGTCATCATGTACGCACCACGCTGATTCCCGAAGTCGGTCCAAACCGCGGGCCCGCGTAGCATTCAGACGGCTCGGGAGATGATGGGCGACGATCCAACCACACGAC
>WHSY01000480.1:0-382 GCA_009379815.1 Pseudonocardiaceae bacterium | reverse complement strand
CAAAGCCGGTCCATAGCTCGCCGGGCTGTGCCTCGCAGAGTGTCCTGCATGCATGGTCGATGAGTCAATCCAGATGGAGATAGGCATCTACGTGACTACCTCTGGCCGTCGTCGCGGCGACCCGACCAGCGTGAATCAGAATGCATCGTGGTCGTCGGTGGGAACGAGCTCGGCCTCCCAGGCTTCTTTGCCTTCCATGACGGCGAACGCGGCGATGGTGAATCCTGCGACGGGATCGATCCAGGTCCAGCCGACGAGTGCGTAGGTGAGGAGTCCGGCGAAGGTTGAGACGGATAGCCACGCGCAGAGTTTGGTTTCGGCGGCGTCGGCTATGACGAGGCGTGAGTTCATCGCCAGGCCGGCCTTGCGTTTGGCGTGTGCG
>WHSY01000047.1 GCA_009379815.1 Pseudonocardiaceae bacterium | reverse complement strand
CATCGAGCTCACGGCCGTGCAGCACGCCCAGCAGCGCGTGCGCGTCGCGGGCCAGCGCGTCGACCAGCGCCTCCCGCGCCGCCTTGTCGTCGTAGTCGCACACTGGCTTGCCCGTCGCCCGGTAGTCGTCATCGCGCAGCAGCACCGCACGCAACGCGGTCTCCAGCACAGGGTCGGCGACCGCGAGCAGCCCGCGGACCGCGGAACGGATCAGCGTGACAGTGTCCATGGTCGCCACCGCGTCATACAGCGGGGCCGAGTCCAGCACCCGACGCCGCCCCGCCAACCCGGCCCGACGCGCCACGTCCAGGATGACCTCGAAAATCCGGTTCGGGCGCTTCGACCGGGCCAACCGGGCCCGCATGTCCACCAGCACCGTGTGCACGAACCCCGGATGGTCGAACGCCAACCCACCCGCCGCGTACTTCCACCGCATGTCGAAAGCGAACCGCTCCACCGCCTCCCGGTCCGAGCAGCCCTCAATACGCTGCAGCAGCATCACCACCGACACGATCATCGGCGGCACACTGCGCCGACCCACATCGGTGAACAGATCGGCGAACATCTCGTCCGGGAACAGGTCGAAGCACTCCCGGTGCAGCACCCCGTAGATCGATCCCGGCGAGACCCGGCCCTCGCAGAACCGCACCGTGTCACACATCAAATCTTGCTGCTTCGGCGTCAACCCCAACGTCACTTGATCATTGTTCTAGACCGGGGCGGCCGCCCAGGGCAGCGACACGCGAAAAACACCAGCCACCTAGGGACAGCCAGGTGAGTGGTTGTCGGGGTTGTGACCCCGACAACCACTCACGAGACGAGCAGCGGGAGCAAGGGAGTACCGGCGGCGCACAGCTCAGGCATGCTCACTTCCGGCATCGTCACCTCCGGCGTCCAGGTAGCCGGTGAGGAAACCGCGTTCGGTGTCGGTGAGCCTGCGCGGTGGCGACCCGCTGACCGCAACGGCCGTCGGAAACCTCGTAATCCAGATCGAAGGAGGCCGCCCGCAGCCGACCCACCCACAGCATGACTCGCGCGGCAGCACCGGTGTAGCGCAGCGGCCGCTCGTAGTGCACCGACAGCCGGGCCACGACCAGCCCCCGTTCGAGCTCACCGGCGCCGGCATCCCGAGCGGCCCTGCTGAAGAGCAGCTCGGTGCGGGCCTCCTCGATCAGCGTCACGGTGCGGGCGTTGTTCACGTGGCCGAACGCATCCATGTCCGACCACCGCACCGCGATGTCGGTGGTGTACGCCGTCACTGTGCCTCCTCCTGTGGACAGGTCGTGAGTGGCGATGTGAGCCATGACTCGCATCGCCACTCACGGGTGCGTCAGCGCACCATGCCGCGGATCCGACGGGTGGCGACGGAAAGGATGGGCAGGTCGAGCGGGCCCGAGCCGGCGATCTCGTCGAGGGTGGCGCGGGCGCGCTCGAGCCGTGAGGTGTTGTCGCGCTCCCACCGGCCGATGGTGCCGTCGATCCCCTCCCCCGGGTCGCTGCCGCGCAGCACGTCCAGGGTGATCTCACGCAGCGAGGCGACGAGGTCGTCGCGCAGCGCCAGCCGGGCCAGCGCGTGCCACCGGTCACCCCGCTCGAGCTCGCTGACGGAGCTGAGCATCCGGTCGATGTCGAGGTGCGCGGACAGCGCGTAGTACAGCTCCGCGACGTGCGCCGGATCCCACTCGGCGACCTCGGCTCCGCTGGCATCGCGCTCCCCGAGCTCGGCGACCTCGGCGACGTCGAGCAGCCCGAAGGTGGTCAGCGCGGCACCCACCCGGCCCGCGAGCTCCTCGGGGACCCCTTGCTCGGCGAGCCGGTGCGACGCGGCGGCGACGTTGCCGGCCTCGCGGCCCCGCAGCCACTCGGGCACCCGGGGCACGAGCGTATGCACCACCCGCCGGAACCGGGCGATCTCGGCACCGACGGCCAGCGGTTGCGGCCGGTGGATCAGCAGCCAGCGGCAGGTGCGGTCGAGCAGCCTGCGCAGCTCCAGCCGCATGTCGTCGACGACGCCGATCGGGATCGCGCTGCCGAGCTCGGCGATCGACCGCCATGTCGAGTGCAGGTCGAACACCTCCGTCGCGACGGCGAACGCGCGCACCGCGTCGGTCGCGCTGGCCGACATCTCCTCCGCCAGCCGGAAGGCGAACGTCATGCCGCCGCCGTCGACTACCTCGTTGACCAGCAGCGTGGTGGTGATCTCACGGCGTAGCGGGTGGGCGCGGATGGCGGCGGCGAACCGCTCGCGCAGCGGGACGGGGAAGTACTCCGGCAGCCGGGCGCGGAAGACCTCGGCGTCGGGCAGGTCGCTGGCGAGCACCTCGTCGGTGAGCGCGAGCTTGATGTGCGCGACCAGCGTCGCCAGCTCCGGTGACGTGAGCGCGTCAGCAGCCGACTCCCTCGCCGCGAACTGCTGCGGCGTGGGCAGCGCCTCCAGTTCCCGGTCCAGTCCGCGCTGCGCCTCGAGATGCTCGACGAGCCTGCCGTGCACCGAGAGCATCGGCCCGGTGTGGGCCCTGCCGACGCCGAGCAGGATGTTCTGCGAGATGTTGTCGCCGAGCACCAGGTCGGCGACCTCCCCGGTCATCCGTTCCAGCAGCGGGTTGCGGTCCACTGCCGCCAGGTCGCCGTCGGCAACCAGGCGGTCGAGCAGGATCTTGATGTTCACCTCGTGGTCGGAACAGTCCACCCCGGCCGAGTTGTCGATCGCGTCGGTGTTGACCTTGCCCCCGGCCCTGGCGAACTCGATCCGGCCGAGCTGGGTCAGCCCGAGGTTGCCGCCCTCGCCGACCACCCTGGCCCGCAGCTGCGCGCCGTCGACCCGCACACCGTCGTTGGCCTTGTCGCCGACGTCGCCGTGGCTCTCGGTCGACGACTTGACGTAGGTGCCGATGCCGCCGTTGTACAGCAGGTCCGCGGGCGCCTGCAGGATCGCGCGGATCAGCTCCGGTGGCGAGAGCTCGGTGACGCCGTCGGCGATCCCCAGTGCGGCGCGCATCGCCTCGCCGACCGGGATCCGCTTGGTCGTGCGCGACCACACCCCGCCGCCGTGACTGATCGCGGAGCGGTCGTAGTCCTCCCAGGTCGAGCGCGGGAGCTCGAACAGCCGGCGCCGCTGCGCCGACGACTGCGCCGGGTCGGGATCGGGGTCGACGAAGACGTGCCGGTGGTCGAAGGCGGCGAGCAGCCGGATGTGCTCGGAGAGCAGCATCCCGTTGCCGAACACGTCGCCGGACATGTCGCCGACGCCCACGACGGTGAACGGCTGGGTCTGGGTGTCGACGCCGAGCTCGCGGAAGTGGCGCTTGACGCTCTCCCAGGCGCCGCGGGCCGTGATCCCCATCTCCTTGTGGTCGTAGCCCGCGGAGCCCCCGGAGGCGAACGCGTCCCCCAGCCAGAAGCCGTAGGACGCGGCGACCTCGTTGGCGATATCGGAGAAGCTCGCGGTTCCCTTGTCCGCGGCCACCACCAGGTAGCTGTCGTCGCCGTCGTGACGGACCACCCGTTCGGGGGCCCGGATCGTACCGTCGACGAGGTTGTCGGTGAGGTCGAGCATGCCGGAGATGAAGGCCCGATAGCAGGCGATGCCCTCCGCCTGCGCCGCCTCGCGGTCGGCGCCCGGATTGCCCGTTGCGGCCGGTGGGCGCTTGACCACGAAGCCGCCCTTGGCGCCCACCGGCACGATGACGGCGTTCTTCACCGCCTGCGCCTTGACCAGGCCCAGGACTTCGGTGCGGAAATCCTCCCGGCGGTCCGACCAGCGCAGGCCGCCGCGGGCCACCGGCCCGAACCGCAGGTGCACGCCTTCCACCCGCGGCGAGCACACGAAGATCTCGAAAGCAGGCCGGGGTTCGGGCAGCTCGGGCACCTCGTGCGGCTCGAGCTTCAGCGCCAGATACGGGCGCGGTTCGGCGCCGGCGCCGCCTGCGAAGTGGTTGGTGCGCAACGTGGCCAGCACCAGCCGCAACAGGCTGCGAAGGATGCGGTCGGTGTCGAGCCCCGTGACCTCGTCGATCCTGGCGGTGAGCTCGTCGACGAGCGTGCGGTGCTGCGCGTCACGGGTGTCGGTGTCCAGCTCGGGGTCGAAGCGCACCTCGAACAATCGCACCAGTGACGTGGCGACGGTGGTGTGCGCCAGCAGGACGTCCTCGACGTACTCCTGGCTGTAGGGGCTGCCCGCCTGCCGCTGGTAGCGCACGTAGCCGCGCAGCACTGCGGCCTGGCGCCAGTCCAGACCGGCACGCAACACCAGCGCGTTGAAGCGGTCCACCTCGGTCGCGCCGCGCCAGGCGGCCACGAAGGCTTCCTGGAAGCGCTGCTGCACCGCCGCGACGTCCTGGTCGCCGACCCGCTCGAGCAGCGCGGGCTCCAGCCGCAGGCCGAAGTCGTAGATCCAGCAGCGCGCACCGTCGCCGCGGAGGACCTCGTAGGGTCGCTCGTCGACGACCTCGACGTCCATCGCATGCAGCACCGGCAGGACCTTCGACAGCGTGACGCGCCGTCCGGCGAGGTACAGCTTGAACCGCCGCTCCCCCGGCTCGGCCCCCGCGGGGGTGTAGAAGTTCAGGTCCAGCCCGTCGCTGGCGGCCAGTGCCTCCAGCCGGCAGGCGTCGATCAGCGCCGCCGACGGCCCGAAGTCCTCCTTGTAGGCCTCCGGGAACGCCTCGACGTACCGAGCGACCAGCTCGCCGAGCTCCCGGTCGGTCTGCTCGGCGGCGTCCTCGGCCTGGGCGTGCTCGAGCAGCAGATCGTCCCAGGTCCGGGTGGCGGTGACGAGGTGCTCGGTGATGGTGGCGGTGTCGGGCGGCTCGGTCGTGCTGGTGTGGGTCGTGCTGGTGTGGGTCGTGCTGGTGCGGGGAGTGCCGGACGGGTCGGTGTGCACGGTGAAGTGGACCCTGGCCAGCTGCGACTCTCCGACCCTCGCGCTGTACTCCAACGCGGTGCCACCGAGGTCGCGCAGCAGCACCTCCTGCATCGCCAGCCGCGACCGCGTGGTGTACCGGTCCCGGGGCAGGTAGACCAGGCAGGAATAGAACCGGCCGTAGGGGTCGCGGCGGCGGAACAGCCGCAGCGTGCGCCGCTCGGCCAGCGCTACCACCCCGGTGACCGTGGTGTAGAGGGAGTCGGGGTCGGTGGACAGCAGCTCGGCTCGCGGGTAGGTCTGGGCCACCTCGAGCATGCGCTGCCCGGAGTAGGACTCCAGCGGGAACCCGGCCCGGCGGATGACGTCGAGCACCCGGCGCCGGATCACGGGAATGTCGAGCACGTCCTCGTGCAGCGCGGTCGTGGTGAGTACGCCGAGGAACCGATGCTCGCCGGTGACCGCACCGCCAGCGTCGAAGGTCTTGACGCCGACGTAGTACGGGTAGACGGGACGGTAGACGGTCGACGGCCCGCTGGCCTGGGTGAGCACCAGCAGGTCCGGGGACAGCGCATTCGCGACGTCGGGACCGGGGGTGAAGTTGCGGGCGGCCAGGCTGTCGCGGCGTAGCACGCCGAGGCCGGAGGCGAGCTGCGCGCGCAACGCAGGCGTCTCCTCGTCGCGGACGAGCTCGTAGTGCCGGTAACCGAGGAAGGTGAAGTGGCCGTCGGCGAGCCAGCGCAGCAGTGCCGCGCCGTCGGCGACCTCGTGCTCGGGCAGCGGCAGCGTCGACTGCATGAGCTCGGCCGCCAGCGTGAGTGCGGTGTCCGCCATCCGATCGCTGTCCTCGACGACCTCGCGGACGTCGTTGAGCACGCTGTGCAGCCGCTGCTCGATCTCCGGTGCACGCTCGGTGTCGGTGACCGGAGCGATCTCCAGGTGCATCCAGGACTCGATGAGGGCGTCGGACGGTGCCTGCTCCGGGTCGGTGCGGGCGAGCACCTCCTGCAAGGTCCCGGTGAGGTCGCGGCGCACCACGAGGATCGGGTGCACGAACCGCTGCACCGGCACCTCGATGCGGGCGAGCTCGGCCATCACCGAGTCGACGAGGTAGGGCATGTCGTCGGTGACGATCTGCACGACCGTCGACGAGGAAGCCCACCCGTCCACCGTGCGATCGGGGTCGAACACCCGCACCGCTGGGCGCCCGGATACCCGGTCACCGGCGAGCCGGCGGTGCGACGCCACCACCGCGGCGAGGTCGGCGGCCTCGTCGGCGAGCAGATCTTCGGGCGGCGCATGACGGTAGTAGGCCGTCACCAGCCCGCCGAGTCCCGGCGCTGCGCGCTCCGCTTCGGTGAGCAGCTCGTCGCGTACGACATCGGGATCGCGCCGAGACGCCGGGCCCGCGGTGCGCGGGGTGCGAGGACTGGCGGTCATCGTTGTTGGCTCCACGCTCGGCGGCGGTCCTGCTGGGCCGGATCCCGGCCCACCATAGCCATCACCCCGGCCTCAGCACCTGCTCGCCGATACCCGAACCGGGCGCCCGGCCTGTAGGACCCCCGCCAGGCCCCGGTTCGGAACCGAAACGGGGTTTGACGACGGGCGTTGAGCCCATTTCGGAACCGGAACGGGGTTTGCGACCCGCTCGGTAGGGGCAGTGCTCGTGGACGTCAATCTCCGGCAGCGGATCGCCGATCCCGGTCGGGCGGATCCCAGACCTGGCCGCCGGCCCCCCGGGAACGACCCTCCTGGAACGCGGCCAAAGCCTCGGCGAGCAGGTCCCCGAGGCCGACGTCCGTAGCCTCGGCAGCCGATGACCATTCGAACGCGCGAAGAGCGGGCGCGGGCGGTGGGTCGGCCAAACCGGGGTGCCCTTCACCGTGCAACGCCGAGCCGGGTTCGTCCGCAGCCCGGTACTCGCGGGCGGGCCATCCCGCGACCTCCTCGGATCCCAATGGCGGCTCCGACCCCCAAGGCCGCTCCGACCCCCAGGGCGGCTCCGGTGCCGATGGCGGCCCGGCATCCGGCGACACGGGCGCCGAAGGGGCAACGCTGGTCTCGCCGTTCGGGTCGGTGGTCGGGGCAGGATCATCGGACGGGCCGGCGCCGGTGTTGCCGTTCGGGTGGTCGTCGGTGCGATCCTCGGCCCGCCGCCGACCTGGACGGCTGCGCCCGGTGATTCCCGCGGCGGAGAGCAGCTCGGCAACCGGGAGCTGGTCGGCTCCCTCTCGGCTGTGGCGGCCGCGCCCGGGTGGCTCGGCCGCAGGTTCGGCACTGTCGTCCGGCGTCGCGTCCTCGGCGGGCACGAGGTGCTCGACGTCGGGCTCGGTCTCCTCGATATCGGGCACCGTCTCCTCCACGTCAGGCACCGTCTCCTCCACATCGGGCACCGGCTCGCCGGTGTAGGCCTGCTCGCCGATGCCGGCCTGCTGATCGGGCAACTCGACCGTCGGGAACCCGCTCGGTGTCAGCTCCGCGTCGGAGTCTTCGTCGGGCTCGACGATCGGGCCGGGCCTGCTGCCGTCGGCCAGCGCGCCCCGGGCAGCGGTGAGCAGCTCGTCGGCCCCACCGCCGTCGCTGTGCTCGGCGACACCGGTGCTGATCGTGACGCCGCCGTCGGCCACCTCGGACCGGTCGGTACCGGCGACTGCGTTGCGCAGCCGCTGCGCCCAGTCCTGCGCGGCGGCGTGTCCAGCGCCCGGCAGCAGCACCGCCAGTTCGCCCGACTCCAGGCGGCCCACCAGCCCTCGGACGGGAGCCGCCGCTCGCACCTGCTCGACGAGTTCGGCGACGGCGCCGTCGCCTTCCGGCTGGGAAGCGCTCCCGCCTGACCCGTGAACCTGATCGACGGCGACCACCGCCATGCTCATCGCGCGCCCGGCGTGCGTGGCAGCCAGCACAACCTCCACGCGCTCGGCGAACGCCCGGCCGTCGAGCACGCCGGCCGGTTCGGTGCCACCGCGACGCCGGCGGGTTCGGGTCGTACTGAGGAGTCCCGCGACGTGACCGGCGAGGTCTGTGATCTCGCCCCGGACGTTGGCGAACTCCTCGGCCAACGCCACCCGCGCGGCGTCCGCCGCACGTGTGCTGCGGTAACCGGCCGCATGAGCCGATCGCAGGCAGCGAAGGGCCTCGGCGTGCTCACCGCGCGCCTCGTGCACGCGGGACAGCCCGTCGAGGCATTCGGCGAGCACCGGGTCGAGCGAGTGGCGTTCGGCTGCATCCACCGCGTCGGCCAGCAGGTTCAACGCCTCCCGCTGCTGCCCGCACGGCAGGTGCACCCGCAAGGCGACCGCAAGCCGCAGCCAGCCCGTCGGTGCCGCGGCCGCGGGCCGCACCGGGGTGTCGAGCAGGGCGGCAGCGCCTCGCATCGCGGCCTCGGGATCGCCACGGTCCAACAGCGCCAGTGCCAGCTCCAGCACCAAGCGGCCGCCCACCCCGCCGCCATCCGGTGCAGGATCACCCAAGCCAGCAAGCAAGTCGAGACCGTCGCGCGCCGCCAACTCCGCTGACCGCGCGTCCCCCAGTCGACGGTGCCGGCCGGACCGTGCCGCGCGGACCGTTCCCCGCAGCAGCACCGAGTGGGCCGCCTCGAGGTCGGGATCGCCCCGGTAGAGGTCGTCGGCTTCGTTCAGCGCACCCGCCGCGTCGTCCGGCCGTTCCAGCGCGGCCAACGCAGCCGCAGCCTGCACCAGCGCAGACCCCCGGACGGCGGGCCCGATCGCGCCACCGGCCTCGAGCACGGGGCGCAGCGCGGCCAGCGCCGCAGTGTGCATGCCAGCGGCGACGGCACCGGCAGCGAGTTCGGCCCGGAGCTGGCCGGCCACGTCACCGCCCACCCCGGCTTGCTCGCAGCGGCGCAGCGCAGGCAGCGCACGCTGTGCTGCCTCCACCTCGCGGCCGAGCCGGTTCAGGCTGGCGACGGCCACCAGCTCCGCAGTGTGAGCCGCGGCCGCATCGCCCGTGTCCGCAGCCGAAGCACCAGCCCGCTCGGCGGCCAACAGGGCGAGCTCGGGAGCACGCCACCGCAGCGCAAGTGCGGACTCGACCAGCGCGGCGGCGTCCCCGCCGCCCGCTGCGATGCCGATGCGGACGTCTTCAGGCGCCGTGCCGTCCACCTCCCTACCCGGTATCGCCACGACCCCCTGGCGCGGGCCCGGGTTCAGTCCCGGGTCAGCTTGCGGTGGGTCACCCGGTGCGGCCTGGCCGCCTCGGCGCCCATCCGTTCGATCTTGTTCTCCTCGTAGGCCTCGAAGTTGCCCTCGAACCAGAACCAGGCCGCAGGGTTCTCCTCGGCGCCCTCCCACGCGAGGATGTGGGTGCAGACACGGTCGAGGAACCACCGGTCGTGCGAGATCACCACAGCGCATCCCGGGAACTGCTCGAGGGCGTTCTCGAGCGAGCTCAACGTCTCGACGTCGAGATCGTTGGTCGGCTCGTCGAGCAGGATGAGATTGCCGCCCTGCTTGAGGGTCAGCGCCAGATTCAACCGGTTTCGTTCCCCGCCGGAGAGGATGCCGGCCGGCTTCTGCTGGTCGGGCCCTTTGAACCCGAAGGCACTGACGTAGGCACGCGACGGCATTTCAGCGTTGCCCACCCGGATGTGGTCGAGACCCTCGGAGACCACCTCGAACACCGTCTTCTTGGGGTCGAGCCCGGCGCGCTCCTGATCGACGTAGGACAGCTTCACCGTGTCGCCGATCTTGACCTGGCCGGAGTCCGGCTCTTCCAGTCCCACGATCGTCTTGAACAGCGTCGTCTTGCCGACACCGTTGGGGCCGATCACCCCGACGATCCCGTTGCGGGGCAGCGTGAAGGACAGGTCCTTGATCAGAAGCCGGCCGTCGAATCCCTTGTCGAGGTGCTCGACCTCCACGACCACGTTGCCCAGCCGCGGCCCGGCCGGGATCTGAATCTCCTCGAAATCCAGCTTGCGCTGCCGCTCGGCCTCGGCGGCCATCTCCTCGTATCGCTGCAGCCGGGCCCGGCTCTTGGCCTGACGGGCCTTGGCACCGGAACGCACCCAGGCCAGCTCGTCGCGCAGCCGCTTCTGCAGCTTGGCGTCCTTGCGGCCCTGTACCGCCACCCGATCGGCCTTCTTCTCCAGGTAGACCGAGTAGTTGCCCTCGTAGCCGTGCGCGTGGCCGCGGTCGAGTTCGAGAATCCACCCGGCGACGTTGTCGAGGAAGTACCGGTCGTGGGTGACCGCCAGCACCGCGCCGTGGTAGCTCGCCAGGAACTGCTCCAGCCACTGCACGCTCTCGGCGTCGAGGTGGTTGGTCGGCTCGTCGAGCAGCAGCAGATCGGGTCGCGACAGCAGCAGCTTGCACAGCGCCACGCGCCGCCGCTCACCACCGGACAGGTGCGACACCTGGGCGTCGCCGGGCGGGCACCGCAGGGCATCCATCGCCTGCTCGAGCTGGGAGTCGAGCTCCCAGGCCTCGGCGTGGTCGAGCTGCTCCTGCAGCCTGCCCATCTCCTCCATCAGGTCGTCGGAGTAGTCGGTGGCCATCTGCTCGGCGATCGCGTTGAACCGGTCGAGCTTGACCTTGATCTCGCCGACCCCCTCCTCGACGTTGCCCAGGACCGTCTTGTCCTCGTTGAGCGCGGGCTCCTGCTGCAGGATGCCCACCGAGGCTCCCGGCATGAGGAACGCCTCACCGTTGTTCGGTTGGTCGAGCCCGGCCATGATCCTGAGCACGCTGGACTTGCCGGCGCCGTTGGGGCCGACCACGCCGATCTTCGCGCCCGGGTAGAACGCGAGGGTGACGTCGTCGAGGATGACCTTGTCGCCGTGCGCCTTGCGCACCTTCTTCATGGTGTAGATGAACTCAGCCACGGCCGCGATGGTAGATGTGGCCGCACCGGGTAGCGCGATCGGCCGCGTCCCGGTGCGGCCACGCGGTGAGGTCAGACCGTCGCGCCGACCAGCGGCCGCGCCGCATCTCCCAGCTCGCCCCCGCCGTCCCCCGCGCCGCCGGGCCCCGGGTCGTCAGCGCCGTCGGGCCCCGGGTCGTCAGCGCCGTCGACCGCGGTCGCCGGGTACTCCTCCCGACGGGGCCTGCGCACCGCGGTCACCGTGCACCGCGCGAGGTCGGGGCCGATCGCGCTGGCTTCGAGTTCGACAACCGACCGGCGCTCCCCGTGCTCGGTGGTCCACTCATGGGTGCGCAGCCGGCCACTGACGATCACCGGGTCTCCCTTGACGAGCGATGCCGCGTTCTCCGCCAACTGTCGCCAGCAGTTGACGGACAGGTACAGGCTGTCCCCGTCCACCCAGCGCTGTTCGGCTCGGTCGTAGCGCCGCTCGTTGCTGGCGATCCGGAGTTTGAGTACCTGAGCCTGGTCCTCGCCCACCCGCCGCGGTTCAGCGCTCTTGACCAGCGTGCCCACCACGGTCACTGGAGTCTCGTTCCTCATCGCTGCTCCCCTCATCTCCGATTCGGCCTTTCCGGCCGACGTGCCCGGCGCTGCGGCCGGCATGAGAGAAGCGTCCGGCTACGGCAGGGAGTCGCGCGAGGTCGTCGCGCGCCCGTTGTGGACAACCGGCCCGGTGTGGACGGCTCGACCACTTCGCCACCCGCGGGGTTGTCATCTGTCGGCGCTGCGTGGTAGGCAGCGCCGCTGCCGACCCGATCGCAGCGACGGGCACCTCCACCCGAGCCACCCGATCGCAGTCACAGTCACCTTCACTGCATCAGACGCCGCGGAGGTGCCCCTCGCGGCGTCTGATGCAGCCAGGGACGAGCAGCACCCGCGGCGGGCTCACTGCCGCGCAGTACGGCCGCGATCCTCGTCTGCGAGCTGTGCGAGCATCGCGTTGTAGGCGGCGAGGTCGGCGTTGCCGTCGGCGTTGGCCTTGCGGTCGAAGCGCCGCGCGTCGCGCTCGTCGCTGCGCGACCACTGCACGAGCAGCGCGATGAGCACCAGCAGTAGCGGGATCTCGCCGGTCGTCCAGGCGATGTTGCCGGCGAGCAGCTGGTCCTCGAGCAGGTCGGGCACGAACGGCAGCGACAGTGCCCGGTAGAAGTCGCCGCCGACGACCGTCGACGACCCGCGGAGGATGATCCCGAAGAACGCGTGGAACGGCAGCGAGGCCAGCAACAGGCCGAGCTTGGCGAGGTGGGGCAACCGCCGCGGCGCCGGGTCGATCCCGATGATCGGCCAGAAGAAGGCGTAGCCGATCAGCAGGAAGTGCGCGTTCATCGCCAGGTGCGCACCGTGCGAGTAGACCGCGGCGTCGAACAACCCGGTCAGGTAGAGCGCGTAGTACGAGCCGACGTACAGCGGAAGGATCACCAGGGGGTGGGTCAGCAGGCGGACGAAGCCGGAGTGCACGACGGCGAGCAGCCACTCCCGGGCCCCCGGAGGGTTCGTGGCACCCGCCGCGGGCAGCGCCCGCAGTGCGAGCACCACCGGACCGCCCAGCACGAGCAACACGGGTGCCAGCATCGTCAGCAGCATGTGCTGGCCCATGTGCACGCTGAACATCGCCATCGAGTACTTGCCGATTCCCGACGACGTGGCGACGAGGACGGTGGCGCAGCCGGCCAGCCACGCCACGGTGCGCCCGACCGACCAGGCATCACCTCGACGGCGCAACCGGCGGACCCCGGCGATGTAGACCCAGGCCAGCACGAGCGCGAGTACTCCGAAGACGAGGTCGAAGCGCCAGTCGAACAGCAGCCGCATCGCGGTCGGGGCGCCCGCGAGGTCGTAGCCCAGCAGCAGTTCGGTGCGGCTGACCTCGGCGGTGACCACCGCCGGGGGCGGGGTCCTCGACAGGCCGACGGCGAGCCCGATCGTGGCGAGCATGAGCAAGATCTCGCCGCTGCCCAGCCGCAGCATCGCGGAGCGGTCACCGCGCCGTGCGACGGCAGCGACCGAGCCGCGGCGGTGCAGGTAGCCGAAGACCCCGAGCAGGCTCAGCGCGGCGATTTTGGCGAGCACCAGCGCGCCGTAGGAGTTCGAGAGCAGCTGCCCGGGCTCGATCCGCATCAACGCGTTGGTCACCCCGGAGGCAGCCATCACGATCCAGCAGACCAGGGCCAGCCGCGAGAACCGCGACGCCGCCAGCCCCGCGTGCTCCCCACGGCTGCCGAGATGGGCCAGCACGGCGATCAGCCCGCCGACCCACAGCGCCGCGGCCAGCAAGTGGTAGATGAGGCTGTTGGTGGCGATGTCATGCGCGCCACCCGACGCGGAATGCCCGGTCAGCGCGACCGGCAGCAGCCCGAACAGGGACAGCCCGAACAGCCCCACCGTGGCGCCCCACGACAGCGCCACGGTGGCGCCGGCGGCCAACACCATCGCGATGCCTGCGGTGATCGCCCACGCGCCGGGCATCGTCAGCCGGGGCGCGAGGTCAGCCAGCACCGCGGGGGCGAGCACGTCGGTGACCGGCCTGCCCACCGCGTCGGCCACGCTCAACGGCATCATCGCCACCGCTGCCGCCAACCACACCGCGGCCGACGCGCGGGCGGTGCGCAGCGCGGCATACCCACCGACATCGAGGTAGCCCGAGGACTGCGGCGGCACCAGGAACGCGCCGAGCAGCAACGAGCCGACCGTGACGACCGCGGCGCACTCGGCCAGCACCATAGTGGCCGGGAGCGCGGCGCGGGTGAACAGGCCGGGATCGGGCAGCCCCAGAGCGGCGAGCACGTCACCGGCCAGCAGCACGGTCAATCCGGCACCGATCGCGCCCGCGAGCAGCACCCCGACGGCGAGCAGCACCCCCAGCCCCGAGCGTGCGGGGATCTCTGGAGCGGTGTCGGTGGCCTCGGTGGCCTCAGCGGTCACGCCGACCAGGATAAGCGTTCGCTGCGCGCCTGCTGATGCTCGTGAGTGGCGATGCGAGCTGGAGCTCGTATCGCCACTCACAGCAGGTCGGCGCTGATCGCGGCTGCAGTGTCGAGCAGGGCGGGCAGCGTGTCGCGACGCACCGAGTCGGCGGAGCTTCGCGCGGCGTGCAGCGAGACATTGACGGCCGCCACGGTGCATCCGCTGCGGTCGGTGATCGCCGCCGCGACGGCGCGCAGCCCGTCCTCGAGTTCCTGGTCGACCACCGCCCAGCCCTGCAGCCGCACCACGTCGAGCTCGGCCCGCAGCGCGGCGGCGTCACGGACCGTGCGGTTGGTCAGCGGCTCGGGGCGCACCGATGCGAGGTAGCAGTCCAGGTCAGCGGGCGGGAGCCCGGCCAGCAGCACCCGGCCCATCGACGTCGCGTAGGCGGGGAACCGGGTCCCGATGGCGATGGCGACGCTCATGATCCGCGCGGTGGGCACGCGCGCGACGTAGACGATGTCGCCCCCGTCGAGCACCGACACCGACGTGCTCTCGTGCACCGTGCGCGACAGTCGCTCCAGGTGTGGCTGGGCGACCTGCGGCAGCGTCTGCCCGGACAGGTAGGAGTAGCCGAGCTCGAGCACCCGGGGCGTCAGCGAGAACAGCCGCCCGTCGGTTCGCACGTAGCCCAGCTCGGCCAGCGTGAGCAGGAATCGGCGCGCGGCAGCGCGGGTCAGGCCGGTCGCGCGGGCCACGTCGGACAGTGTCAGCGCGGGGCGGTCGGCGCCGAACGCCCGGATCACCGCCAGCCCGCGCTCCAGCGACTGCACGTAGTGGCCGGCCCGGTCGGGCCCTGTGGTCATCCGCCGTCCAGCTCGTCGAGCACCTGCCGCGCGACGGCGAAGGCGCGGTTGGCGGCGGGTACGCCGGCGTAGGCGCCGACGTGCAGCAGCACCTCGCCGATCTGCTCGCGGGTCAGCCCGTTGCGCACCGCCGCGCGGACGTGCAACGCCAGCTCGTGCTCCTGGCCCAGCGCGGTGAGCGCGGCGAGGGTGATCGCGCTGCGGGTCTGGCGCTCCAGGCCCGGTCGGGTCCACAGCTCGCCCCAGACGTTGCGGGTGATGTAGTCCTGGAACGGGGCCGTGAACGGCGTCGTGGCCGCGACCGCGCGGTCGACATGACCGTCGCCGAGCACCTCGCGGCGCACCCGCATCCCCTCGGCGTGATCACCCATGTGCACCCCTCCTCGCGGTCAGCGCTCGCTGTACGAGCGTGTGTGCGGTCTCGAGCCCCACGGTGGGATCGAGCAGCACGTCGAGTTCGGCGCGCGGCAGATCCACGGCCGGGTCGTCGTCGAGCACGTCGGCCAGCGGGCGGCCCTCGTCGATGCTGCGGCCTGCGGCGGCCGTGACGACGTCGTGGGCGGCCAGCCGTCCCATCGAGTCGGCCAGCGCGGTGGTCACCCGCTCGCTGACCAGCAGCCCGCCGGTGCGATCGAGGTTCGCGCGCATCGCGCCGGCATCGACCTGCAGGCCGTCGAGGCAGCTGCGCAGCCACGATGCCGACGAGCCGACGGTGCGGAGCAGGTCGGACAGCGGGCGCCACTCGGCGTGCCAGGGCCCGGCGGCCCGCTCGTGCTCGTGCAGCATCCCCGCGCTGAGCAGGGTGGCGACCAGGCCGGGCGCCTGCAGTGCGCCGGCACGGGCTGCGATGGCGTCGACGGGGTTGCGCTTGTGCGGCATCGTGGAAGAGACGCCAGCCGACCCGCTGGATCGGACCTCGGCGATCTCGGTCTGGGCGAGCAGGACGACATCCCCGGCGATCTTTCCGGTGGCGACGGCGACGTGGCCCAGCGCGCCCGCGAGTTCCGCGACGGGGCCTCGGTCGGTGTGCCAGGGCAGCACCGGCTCGGCCAGACCCAGCCGGGCGGCCAGCGCAGCGAGCGCCCGCGGACCCGCCGTGCCCAGCGAGGCGAGCGTGCCGGCGGCCCCGCCGAGCTGCACGGGCAGCGCAACGGCGGCCAGCCGAGCGGCCGCGGCATCCAGGGCATTCGCCCACCCCGCGGACTTGAGCCCGAACGTGGTGGGCAGCGCGTGCTGGCTCATCGTCCGCCCCGCGATCGGGGTCCCGGCGTGGTGGCGCGCCAGTTCCGTGGCGGCGTCGGCCGCGGCGCGCACGTCGTCGCGCAGCGGGGTCAGCGCCCGGTGCGCGACGAGCATCGCGGCGGTGTCGGAGATGTCCTGGCTGGTCGCGCCCCGGTGCACGTCGCCGGCGGCCCCGCTGCCGAACTCGCCACCGACCGCATCGGTCAGCGCCCGCACCAGCGGCACGACGGGATTGCCCGCCCCGGTCGCCGCAGCGCCGAGCGCCGCCGCGTCGAACCGACCGGCATCACAGGCCCCGGCGATCGCGTCAGCGCGGCCGCGCCCGACGAGCCCCTCGTCGGCCAGCGCACCCGCCAGGGCTGCCTCGGCATCGAGCATCGCCTGCAGCCATGCCCGGTCCGAGGTGGCCTCGCGGACCCGACCACGGGCCAGCACCGGATCGAACAGCTCAGACATCGAAGAAGACCGTCTCCCCCTCGCCCTGCAACCGGATGTCGAACCGGTACCCGTCCGGCGCCGGCTCGGCGACCAGCGTCGCCCGTCGCTGCGGGTCGACCCGCACCAGCGCGGGGTCGGCGGCGTTGCGCTCGGGCTCGTCGGCGAAGTAGATCCGGGTGACCACCCGGTTCAGCAGGCCACGAGCGAACACCGAGACCGCGATGTGCGGGGCCTCGTCCGCACCGACGGTGCCGGGCTTGACGGTGCGGATCGCCCAGGTCCCGTCCACGGCGGTGGGGCAGCGGCCGAAACCGCGGAATCCGGAGCCAGAGAGCCGGCCGCCCGCGTCGGCCTGCCACGTCTCCACCAGCGCGTCGGGCACCGGCTCGGCCGCCCCGTCGGTCACCGTGCCGCGCAGCCACACCGCACCCGGCGCGTCCTCGCCGACCACGAGCGGGCCGCCGGGCCACGGCAGCGCGTGGGAGAAGAACGGCCCGACGGTCTGCGACGGCGTAGCGTGCACGTTCACTCGTCCTCCTCGAACACCGATGTGTCCTCGAACACCGCGCCGGCACCGCCCAGCACGAGGTCGAACCGGTAGGCCAGCGCCCACTCCGGGACCGTCTCGGACAGGTCGAAGGCCGAGACCATCCGTTCCCGCGCCCCTTCCGGAACCGAGTTGTAGATCGGGTCCTGGTAGAACAGCGGGTCGCCGGGGAAGTACATCTGGGTGATCAGCCGTTGGGTGAACGCCCGGCCGAACAGCGAGAAGTGGATGTGCGCCGGGCGCCAGGCGTTGTCGTGGTTGCGCCACGGATACGCGCCGGGCTTGACCGTGACGAACCGGTAGTGGCCGTCGGCATCGGTGAGGCAGCGGCCGACGCCGGTGAAGTTCGGATCGTGCGGGGCCGGGTGCTGGTCGCCGTCGTGCGGGTAGCGGCCCGCGGAGTTGGCCTGCCACACCTCGACGAGGCTGTGCGGCACCGGGCGCCCGTCACCGTCGAGCAGCCTGCCGTGCACGACGATCCGTTCCCCCAGCGGCTCGCCGGCGTGCTGGCGGGTCAGGTCGTGATCGAGCTCGCCGACCCGCCCATCGCCGAGGACCGGTCCGGTGAGCTCGGTGCGGCTGTGCGGCATCACGGTCAGCGGGCGCGACGGGGCTCGCAGCCGCGTCGATCGGTATGCCGGCCAGGCTAGCGGCGGCTGCGCCGACTCGTCGGGGTACAACTCGCTCATCCCCACACCTCGGTGGCGGTCTCGACGATCAACTCTAGCTTGGCGGCCTGCTCGTCGCGGCTCAGGTCGTTGCCCTCGGACGTAGAGGAGAAGCCGCACTGCGGCGAGAGGCACAGCTGGTCCGGGTCGACGTATCGGCTTGCCTGCTCGATCCGCCGCTTGAGTTCGTCCTTGCTCTCCAGCTGCCCGCGCTTGGTGGTCACCAACCCGAGCACGACGAGCTTGTCGGCCGGCACGAACCGCAGCGGCTCGAAGCCCCCGGAGCGCTCGTCGTCGTACTCGAGGAAGAAACCGTCGACATCGAGCTGGGTGAACAGCGCCTCGGCCACGTACTCGTAGCCGCCCTCGGCGACCCAGGAGGACCGGAAGTTGCCCCGGCACATGTGCGTGGTCACGGTCATCCCGTCGGGCCGGCGGGCCAGCGCGGCGTTGAGCGCGGCGATGTTGCGCAGGTGCTGGTTGTCCGGATCCCCACCCTGCTCGGCGATCATCGCGCGCTGTCGCGGATCGTTGAGGTAGGCGAGGCTGGTGTCGTCGAGCTGCAGGTAGGTACACCCGAGCTCGTGCAGGCCGCGTACCTCGGCGGCGTAGGCCGCGGACAGATCGGCCCAGAACTCCTCCAGGTCCGGGTACACGGTCTGGTCGATCGCGGCGCGGCCGCCGCGGTAGTGCACCATGCTCGGCGAGGGGATGGTCTGCTTCGGCGTGGTCTGCGCCACCGACGCCAGGTAACGGAAGTCGTCACCGAAGATCGTCTTGCTCAGACCGATCCGCCCGTCGACGCGCAGCGCCGCCGGAGTGAACTCCAATACCCCCTCGAGGTTGCGGAACTGGACGGTCAGCGCGTCGTCCTGGCTCTTGGTCACTCCGTCGAGCTGGTAGATGAAGTCCATGTGCCACGAGCCACGACGAAACTCCCCGTCGGTCGCCGAACGCAGGCCGACGGCCTGCTGCATCGTCACGGCGTCGCGGATCGCTGCGTCCTCCACCTCGCGCAGCCGCTCCGAGGTGAGCTCTCCCGCGGCGTGCTGCTCGCGCGCCCGCGCCAGCTCAGGGGGTCGCAGCAGGCTGCCGACGTGGTCGGCGCGAAACGGCGGCGTGTTGCGCTCAGGCATGGATTTCTCCTCTCCATCGAACTCGTCCTGCACGTCCCGCTCCAGCCGGATCACGACGTCTGGCACGACTCGTCCGAGATCAGCGGGGGAACGGGGAGATGACCGGGACCGGTGCCGGTCACGACGACCGCTTCGTGATGCTCGCCTCGCCGCGCTCGGCGTCGATGACCACCCAGTCACCGGTCTCCACCACATCGAACGGGTTCCGATCGAAGTCGGTCAGCGCTGGGACCCTGGTGACGACCGCACCGAGCGCGATCTTCGTCGTCATCACGGTGAACAGCATCGCCGCTGGAGCGGTGCCCCAGAGGCGGGCACTGTGGAAGGTACCCGACCAGCCCGAGGACCCCTTCGCGCCGGGAAACACGAGCACCTTGCCCGCGAAGGACGTGTCGTGAAGTTCGTGCCGGAGCTCGGTCACCGACCCGGTGCGCGCGTCGACACCTCCCCAGCCGGAGATGGTGTCCCGGGTGACCAGCGCCTCTCCTTCGGCGTGCCCGCCCACGACACACCGACCGTGCAGCACCACGCGGGTCACGGCGAGTCCTCCGACCAGCGGCCGGTCACCGCGGCGTTCACGCATGCCGCAGTGGAACCGAACCACCCCTGCACCTTCATGATCGCGGGCAGGTAGTGCACCTGCTTCGCGGAGTCGGTAGCGATCACGGTGGTGCCCGCCGGGAGGAACTGCCCGATGGCGGGACAGGTGTCACTCATGAGCTCGGCGCCGGCGGCGACGAGCTGATCGGTGAAGCCGTTACGATCGGCCAGCGTCCGGATCTGGGCCGGCGTGAACAGCCACAGGTGCGTGCCGTCGGCGACCTTGCGCCCGTCGAGCAGCCTGCACACCTCCCGGATCTGGTCGATGGTGGCGTGCGGGCAGCCGATCATGACGAGGTCGACGTCGGTGTCCTGGGCGGTGGAGTTGAGGGCGGCGTACGTCTCGCGCCGTTCCTTGGGCCCGTAGTGCCACACCTGTTCGGGCGCCCCACCGTGGAAGGCCTCCTCCTCGGTGCGGGCCTCTGAGGTAATACCCGGAATGTGGTAGAGCTCGACACCGCCGGACGAGGATGCGGCCGCACCGAAGTGCTTGAGCCGCACGAGATCGGGCGTCGTCGTGATTCCGCGCAGCGCGGGGACGCGATCGTGAACAACGGAACCGATGTAGTACCCGAGCAGTCCCCAGTCCATCACCGAGTCCACCTCGACCCGGACATCGACGAGGTCGGCGGCCGCACGGTTGCGCGGCTCGTGCAGGCCCCAGTAAGGGATCCGGCCGGTGAGCATCGCCGCGCCGGTGCTCTCCCGCCCTTCGACGTTGGTACGGGCCCCCAGCACCGAGTTGACATACACGACTGCCGACGACTCCATCCACGCACAGTGTTCACCCTTCACCGGGACGTTGCCGACCTGATAGGGGGTGCAGGTATTCATCAGGTGAATACCGTGCCGACCGCTGTAGGACTCGCTGTCGATGATGCCGTCACGGGCCTGCGCCGACAGCCCTTGCAGCTCCCAGTGACGGTGGTCCATCGGCGCGATGAGCTGACAACTGTACGCGCGCACCTGTGGGATCTCGACGATCTCGTCGCTGTCCAGACTCAGCTCTGAGAATGCCTCGTCGTGGCTGGTGATAGTGCGATTCGGGTAGTTGAGGTGCCGCGGTCCGAAGATGTTCGCGCCGCACACATTGCTGGTATCGATCAGGTGCGCTGCCCCGAGCGCCCGCCCGTAGCGCATCAACAGATCCATCGCCTTGGCAACGGCGCGTCCCTCCTCGCCGTCGCGCATGGCCTTGTCGTGGTCGGTCAGCTCCAACGCTCTCCCTTTCCTTCCGGCCGCCGCTGACAGGGTCATCGTCTCGGTGAGTTCTGCCGGCGCCCGTCACCACTCGTCGCCGAGGTAGGCCCCGTCGGCCTCCAGCCGCTTCTGCAGCAGGGCCACGTCGATGTCGCTGACCGCGAACCCGCCGCTCATGGCCAGGTCGGCGGCCGTGCCCGCCGCCTGCCCCATGACGAAGCAGGGCCCGGACACCCGGGCGGAGGACTGGCCGTCGTGGGTCATCGAGGCGCAACGTCCCGCGACGTAGACATTGTCGAGCTGCTGCGGGACGATCATCCGCAACGGGAGCTGGTTGAAGCCCCGCGAATCCTGTGCCCTCGGCCAGCGGATGACGACGTCGCCGGCGACGTGCGCCTCGACCGGCCACCCGTTGACTCCGATCGAGTCCGCGAAGTCGGCGCAGTCGAGGATGTCGTCCTCGGCGAGCTGGTAAGCACCGACGATCCGCCGGGTCTCACGGATCCCGATCGTCGGAGCGATGTCGACGATGTAGGAGTCGCCGAAGCCGGGCGCGTACTCGCGGAAGAACGGGAAGGTGTCCCGGATCTGGCGCCGTCCCTGCAGCTCGCCGTGGCTGAGCTCCTCGACGTCGGTCCCGTCGACCGCGCTGCCGTCGGGGTTGCTCAGCTGCGTCATGTTCGCGCGCCACTCCAGCGGGTTGCGCTGCGGCCGCACGATCGGGCGCTTGCGGGCGAAGCGATACCGGCCCGAGCGCTCTGCCTCGTCCATCAGTTCCGGCAGCCGCTCCCGGGCGGGTTCGGCCTCGGCGTTGTCGACCCCGTTGATCCGGAACATCAGCGACGGGTAGAGCATCCCGCTCGCCTTGTCGGTCTTCTCGTAGGGCGCGCCGGCCCAGGCAGCAAGGTCAGCGTCACCCGAGCAGTCGATGAACACCCTGCCGGTGATCGCGCCGCGCCCGGACTTCGATTCGACCATCACCGCGTGCACGGACCGCTCGTCTTGCATCATGACCCCGACTGCGAGCGTGTGGAACCGGATCCGCACGCCCGCATCGGCGAGCAAGTCGTCCGCGGCGATCTTGTAGGCGGAGATGTCGTAGGCCTGCGCCATGATCCGGTTGCCGAAAGACAGGTGGGGGCGGTTGAGGCCACCCAGGCGGTCCATGCGCTCGAGGAGTTCGTCGGCCAGGCCGTGTACGACCCGGCGGTGGTCGCCGTGAACGTTGGCATGCAGCCCGCAGAACGTGCTGAGGCCACCGGCGCTACCCGCTCCACCGAGGTAGCCGTACCGCTCCACCAAGATCGTGGAGCGGCCGGTGCGTGCCGCCGCGGCCGCCGACATGATCCCGGCAGGCCCGCCGCCGATCACCACGACGTCGTAGTCGCCCAGGACGGGCGTGGTCCTGCTCGGTTCGGTGAGACTGCTGGTGCCCCTCGTCATCGCTGTCCTTTCCTGGCCTCGTCCGCGGTTACGGTCGGTGGCATGGTTCATTCGGTGAGGACCGCACCGTCGGGCACCGGGGTGACGAGCCGCTGGTAGATCGACAACCACCCGCCTTCCGTCGTGGCGGGATACTCGTGCAGGCGTGCCCGGCGGGCCGAGAGTTCGTCGGCAGGCACGTCGAGGTCGACGGTTCGGCCCGGCACGTCGATCGAGATCAGATCACCGTCGGCCACCAGCGCCAGCGGCCCGCCGACCGCGGCCTCGGGCGCGACCTCCCCTACCACCATGCCGACGTTGACCAGCCCGGACAGCTGGCCATCGGTGACCACCGCGACCTCCTCGCCCAGACCGGCGCCGTCCAGGGCGAAGACGACCGCCGAAGCCAGCGCCATGCCGGGACCGCCCCGGGGCCCGAGGCCACGGAGCACCACGACGTGACCCGGTCCGACGTCGCCGGCCGCCACCCCCTCGAGCGCCGCGTCCCGGGACGGGTAGACCTTGGCCCGGCCGGTGAACCGCTGGTTGCCGTGGTCGTCGACCGGCCGCTTGACCACCGCCCCGGCCGGAGCGAGCGACCCGCGGACCACCACGACGCTCGGTCGCCGCCCGAGCGCGCGGTCGACCGGCCGGACGACATCCTCGTCGTGCACCGTCGCCGCGTCGAGAACTTCGCCCAGCGTGGCTCCTGATGCGGTCGGGACCTGCAGGTGCAGGTGGTCTGCGAGCTGCTTCATCACGGCCGCGGCACCGCCGGCTGCTTCGAGGTCCTCGATGAAGTGCTCCCCGTTGGGACGGATGGCGCACAGCAGCGGGACCCGGTCGCCGAGCCGCTCGAAGAGTTCGGGGACGTCGACGTCGCAGCGCGTTTCCTTCGCGACGGCTTGCAGGTGCTTGACGACGTTGACGGATGTGCTGACCGACAGCAGCACGGTCACCGCGTTCTCGAAGGCCTCGCGGGTGAGGACGTGGCCGGGCCGGACGCCGTCGGTCACCATCTCGACGATCCGCCGCCCGGCCGTGCGCACCGCCCGCCACATGGCGGGGCTGTTAGCCAGTACCGGCGTGGATTCCGGCAGCGTCATGCCCAGCGCCTCGCAGGCGATGTGCATGGAGTTGGCCGTGCCCATACCGGCGCAGACTCCCGGCCCACGAATGGCGTTGTCGCACATCCCCGCCAGGTCCGGCAACGACAGCCGACCGGACGCAACGTGCCCGGCAGCGAGGAACACATCCTCGATGTCGACGTGCTCGCCCCGGAACCGGCCACTGGGCTGGTAGCCGCAGCCGACGATGAGGGTGGGGATGTCGAGCCGGGCTGCCGCCATGAGCTGTCCGGGCGCCGTCTTGTCGCAGGAGGCCAGGCAGACCATGCCGTCGAGCTGCGCACCCTCGACCGCGACCTCGATGTCATTCACGATCAGGTCGCGGCTGGGCAGTATGTAGCGACCGTCGCGGCCCGCGCTGGTGATGAAGTCGCTGGGCGCGGCGGTCCGCACCTCGAACGGGACACCACCCGCCGCCCGCACGGCGTCGGAGAGCGGCCCGACGATGTCGTCGAGATGGCTGAAACAGATCGCCAGTTTCGACGACGAATTGACGATCGCGATCTTGGGCTTGTGCAGGTCCTCGTCGGTCAGCCCGAGGGCCCTCCACTGCGCCCGCCGGACCGCCCAGCGGGAGCTGCCGGCGACGAGGTTGCTCCGCAGCGTGCCGGTCACGTCTGCTCCGATGCGCCGGTCTCGCCGGGCAGTGCGACGCTGGCGACCTCGTACCCGGTACCCACCAGGGCGTCGGCCAGGATGGCCATCATGACCGGCTCGGGGACCAGGCACTCGTGGCACGCCGACACCGTCGCGATCACACGGAAGTGCACCCCGCCGTTGTCATCGAGATCCCAGTCGGCGCCGAACCCGTCGCGTTCGAGCATCGTCCGAACATCCGCGAACGCACGGTCCAGCCCCCGGGCAGGGAGGTCTTCGTGGAGTGTCATCTGCGGTCCTCCTCGACTCGTGCGATGGGTGGGCGGCTACCCCGCGGCCCGAACGTCTCGACGACCGAGGAGACCCCGGCGTTCGGCGCGCCCGCGACCAGGACCACCACGGCGTCCGGGGAGGTCAGCACCCGGAGCGCATCGCGGTCACCGTCAACACCCTCGTCGATGACCGCGTCCGGGTGATCGATCGGGACCCGCCACCGTGTCTTGCGCGACACGGCCCCCTTGCCGACCCGGTCCAGGGAAGCGCGGCTGCGAACCGACTCCTCGAACACGAACTCCCGGATGTCCCGTTTGTCCCAGCCGCTGGCGGCCAGCAGATGTGCGTGCTCGGGGCTGAGGACGACGCAGCTGCTGATCGTCTCGTGCAGCAACGCCCCGGTCCTGCTGACCGTGTCGACGATGTCGCGCAGCAACTGCTCGGCGACCGAGGTGTGGCGCCCCTCGATGTGCAGGACCGAACGCACCGTCATGGCTGTCACGGCGCTGTCCGCCGCGCTGCAGCCCAGCTCGGCGTGTAGCGCCTGCCACGGGCTGGCCTCCTGGTTCTCCGCGATGCAACACGTGTACTTGGCCGGTGTGCCCTGCGTCGCCTGGTCGAGCTCGCCGGGCCGTAGCCCGAGCGCGTTCAGGGCCGTCAGCCGCACGGCCCTGCCGATCGTGGCGTTGGCGCGGAAACCGGGGCCGAAGACGTTGCCCCGGCTGTTGAGGCCGATCCGATCGCGCACCGGCCCGTTGACCACGAGCAGCGCAGCCGTGCCCGTCGTGCTCTGCCAGATGCCCTTTCTCGCGTAACCCTCCTGGCGCAACGAGTCCCACGCGGCCAGCACCACGGGAAAGTAGTCCGGCCGGCACCCCGCCATGGCCGCATTGATGGCTGCCAGCCGCACGGTGATGCTGCGGTTGAGCTGCGGCATCGCCAGCACGACCTCGTCGGCCTCGCGGTCGGTCCGGGCCAGGAACTCCTCCAGGTACGCGCCGCTGCACGGCACGACCGGAAGGCCATCGGTCCAGCCGCGCTCGAAGCAGTACTCGACCGGGTCGAGCGTCGCGCTGACGGGGTGCGTCATCGCTGCCCTCCCACGATCTCCAGGACCCGGGGAACCATGTCCTCGACCCTCCCTTGGATCTCCGTCACCGTGAGGCTCGCCACCGGGTGCGCCGTGACCACGTACTCGAACCCCGGGAACCCGTACGCCTTCGCCATTGCTGCTGCGGACATTCGAAAGGCATCGGTGCACAACGCCACCGCCGGCACGCCGCCTCGCTCCAACAGGATCCCGTCGGCCAGACTGGCCGCGCTGCACGATCCTCAATCACCGATCCCAGCCACCGCGAAGTCGCAGTTCTCCAGGATCTGCTGGATCTGCGACTCCTCCACCGGCGTGCCGAAATACGGTTTGGTGTACATCAGGACATCACGAAGGCGATGCTCGCGCTGCAGCCCGGCACCGAGCTCGGACAGCAACGCCGCCCCGTTCGGCTTGCCGTTGTCGAGCAACCCCAAGGTTTTTCCGCTGAGCGTCTCCAATCGAGGCGCCAGTGTCGCGTCCGCCGTCAGCTCCGAGCCGCCGGTCGGATCGAGAATCTCGTCTATCACGATACTCACTCGAATGCTCCCTCGGTGGACCTTGCGCGGGCGAACGACGACCCCTCGAACCGCACCGTCAGCCGATGTCTCGCCCGGTCACGGACTCGTGCCACGGAATGACAAACCGCTTGACGCCGTTGATCGCGAAGAAGAGTACCGACCCCATGGTCGCGAGCAGCAGGATGACCGCGAACAGCTTGGACGAGTCCAGCGCATTCAGGCTGACCACTACAAGATAACCCAGACCCTCGTTGCCGCCGAGATACTCCCCGACGATCGCGCCGATCACCGAGAAGACGATGGCAACCTCCATGCCCGCGAACACGTGCGGCAACGTGCTGGGAAGTTCCAGGTCGCGGAACGTCGCCCATCGGCTCGCGCCGAGGCCACGCATCACGTCCCGATAGCCTCGGTCGACCGAGCGCACACCGAGTAGCACGTTCAGCAGGATCGGGAAAAATGCGAGGATACATGCCACCACGACCTTGGACGTGATACCGAATCCGAACCAGATGACGAACAGCGGGATCAGCGCCACCTTGGGGATGACCTGGGCAGCCACCAAAGCCGGCCGAACCGCCACCTCGAGCCACGGGAGGCGCCCGAGCACGGCACCGCCCACCACACCCAGCAGCAGCGCGATCGCGAAGCCGGCCAGCACCTCGGTCAGTGTGATGCGCACGTGCCCCCAGATCTCCGGGTCGATGAGCAGCGCACCCAAGGATTCAGCGACGGCTCGCGGCGCAGGCAGGATGAACTCGGAGACGCCGACGACCCTCACCAGAAACGTCCATACCCCGAGCGACAGCGCCAGCATCACCGGCGTACTGATCCAGGGAAGGAGTTTCATGAACCTGTCCCGAGTGTCCAT
The DNA here is from genome assembly GCA_009379815.1 of Pseudonocardiaceae bacterium. GTDB lineage: Bacteria > Actinomycetota > Actinomycetes > Mycobacteriales > Pseudonocardiaceae > WHSY01. The sequence continues at coordinate 9,313 of WHSY01000047.1, read as the reverse complement.
CAGACCCCCTCCTCGTCGAGCTCATGGCGCAGCGTGCGAACGACCTCCTGGAAGGAGGAGTCGCTCTCGCTCTCCAGCGCTCGGGGGCGCTCGAAGGTCACGGGTACCACCGACCGGATTCGCCCGGGTCGTGGCGACAGCAGGACGACGCGGTCGGCCAGGAAGACGGCTTCGGTGATGGAGTGCGTCACGAAGACGACGGTCGCTCCCGTCGTGATCGAGATACTCTGTAGCTCCAGGTTCATCTTGTCCCGCGTCATGGCATCGAGCGCACCGAACGGCTCGTCCATGAGCAGGATGCGGGGGTCATAGCTCAGCGCCCGCGCGATCGCGGCACGCTGACGCATCCCGCCCGACAGCTCGCGCGGGTAGGATCGCTCGAAGCCGGACAAGCCCAGGAGATCACACAGCTCCTCCGCCCGCGCCCGCCGAGCTTTTTTGGCGACGCCACGCAGCTTCAACGGCAGCGCGATGTTGTCCTCGATGGAGAACCACGGAAACAGGTTCGGATCCTGGAAGACCAGTCCGAACTTGCTCAACGCCTCGGAATCGCGGTTCGCCCCGTGCCACAGCGAGCGGTCGCCGACCCGGACCTCGCCCTCGGTGGGCGCGATCAGGCCCGCGAGGATGCGCAACAGGGTCGTCTTACCGCACCCGGAGCGGCCGAGCAGCGAGATGAACTCACCACGATCCACCGACAGGTTGATGTCGCTCAGCGCTTCGGTGCTTCCCTGCCTGGTTTGAAACGTCTTGTCGACGGCGAGAAGCTCCAGTTCGGGCCGCGCAGCAGCCCCAGCAGAATCATCGTTCCGGGCCTCGACCCGCGCATCCCGCGGGTCAGCTGCTGACGCTTGCTCCTGGGAATCCAGTAACCTCTGACTCTCCATCTTCACGTACTTCCTCGTGCGGGCTCCATCGTCATGCCTTGACCAGCTCGTTGGTGAACCACGACTGAGGCTGCAGGCCCGTGGGTACCAGCTGCGCCTCGACCATCTCCTGATAGACCCTGGTCCAGTTCTGCGGGACCGTCCTGAGCAGGTTCTCACGTCCGTTCGCGGTCCAGTTGTCGACATAGATGCGGAGACTGTCCTTGGCGACCTCCGGGGTGTCCAAGGGTGGAAAGTCGTACTCGCTCTTGAGCACGCGCACCGTCTCGTCGAGCGACTCGTCGGCGATCACGAACTCCATCGCGGACCGCACTGCGCGTAGATACCGTTGCAGGAGATCGCGGTCCCGCTCGCTGTCCAACGCCGCTTGGGAGGTCAGGTAGATCTGCCCGCCGGCATCGATCGCGTCTGCTGGGTTGAACACCACGGCGTCGGGTCGTTGCCGTTCGAGGGCGGCCGCAGTGTCAATCGAGACGACGTAGGCGTCGAGGCGGCCTTGTCGGACCAGATTGAACACCCCGGGCGCCAGCCCGACGACCTGGCGCGGCACGGTGGAAGGCGCAATCCCGGCAGCCGAGAGGATGAGGTCCAGCGTCGTCTCGCTGGTTCCGCCCTCGGATGGGATGCCGATGGTCTTGCCCCGGAACTCCTGGGCGCTCTGGATAGGCGCTCGCGCCGCCGAGACGAAGCGGATCGTCGACTCCTTGCACGGCATGCCGACATTGATCACCGGAGCATCCCGTGGGCCCGCAGCCAGTACGGTCTCGATGTTGCCGACCCGAGTGAGTAGCGCGCTCTCGGCGATGACCGTCTGAATGGCCTGTGCCGAACCCCGCGTGACCTGGAAGGAAACGTCGAGCCCCTCGTTCGCGAAGTGGCCGCCTGCGCTGGCCACCAGTTCCGGCGTGAACGTGAGGCTCTCGAGGGGAACGATATTGAGGAACGTCACGGCGTCGGACCCGCCCGACCCGGCGCCGCCCCCTCCGCAGGATGGCAGCAGGACCGCTCCGACTCCCGCTGCTGCCGCCGTGCCCGCCCGGCCGAGGAAGGAACGACGGGTCAAGCCTGCACCCGGTCTTGGGGGGTACGAGATCGTGGGAGTCACAGGTCCTCCTCGCTGCAGTACGGGCCTATTCGCCGTGATCCTCTGCGCTGGCTCGACTCGGACACTCTCCAACGCCACCCAGTGCCCGGAACCCGGGTTTCCGTCCAGTGGAAAGGACGGGATCTGCGCAGCGCTTCGCCGTCGGGACCCGTCACCGAGGCGCTCCGCAGGAGCGCGAGATGGCCCGGGTCGTGGTTCGGACCAGCTGGGACAGCTTCGCCGGGTCGGCCTCCTCATGCGGAACGACCACGGACAGTGCGGCAATGACCTCGTTTCGGTGACCGTGTACGGGTGCTGCCACCGCGACCATCTCCGGGTTGACCTGACGATCGCTGACTGCGTAGCCACGCTGGCGCACGTCGGCCAACGCCTTCCGCAGGTCGCGCTCGGTGCGGTAGGTGTACGGAGTGAAGACGTGCAACGGAGCGGAGAGCACACTCTCCTGCAGATCCGCCGGTGCGTGCGCAAGCAACACCAGCCCGACGCCGGTGGCGTGCAACGCGTACCTGCCACCGATGCGCGGTCGCCGAATTGGAGCGTTACGGCCTATGAGACGCTCCACGAAGACCAGCTCGTCACCCTCACGAACCGCGAGATGCACGCTGTGATGCGTGATCTCATAGAGATCCTGGATGAACGGGAGTGCGATGTGGCGAACGCCCACCGCCCGAGGTGCGAGCGACGCGACCTCCCATAGGCGCAACCCGACCCGATAGGTCCCACTGGGGCTGCGCTCCAGAGCCCCCCATTCAGCGAGCTCGGTCACCAGGCGGAATGTCGTGCTGACGGGCAATTCGGCGCGACGGCTGATGTCACTCAGGGTGAGTGTCGACGCGTCGGCGGTAAAAGAGTCCAATACCCTCAGTGCCCGGCCCAGCACCGATCTGCGGCCTTCCAACACCATCTTCCGACCTCACCACTGTCGATCTCGAGGGAGCGAAACCAGCACCATGGCTCTACCTCCCCGGAGATACCTCGTTCATACAAGAACAACCGGGCGAACGCGCGCCCGAACGGTGCGACGTGGCCAGCGCCCTGTGAGTGGCGATGCGAGTCATGGCTCGCATCGCCACTCACGAAGTGGTGAGACGGCGCAGGACGTCGAGCTCGGTGGCGGTCGGTGGCGGCGTGCGGGCCGGCTCGGCGGCCACCCGCAGCGGCCAGCCGGTGGCCTCGACGGCCTGCTCGGGCTCCACGCCGGGGTGCACCGCCGTGAGGGTGAGCTCGCGGTCCTGCGGGTCGGGCTCGAGCACGCCGAGGTCGGTGATCACGTGCAGCGGGCCGCCGCCGCGCAGGCCGAAGCGCTCCCGGTCGCCGGGACCGGAGCCGAAGCCCAGCGAGGTGATGAAGTCGAGACGGTCGACGAAGCTGCGCCGGCTCTGCCGCATCACGATGGTCACCTCCTGGCAGGAGGCCGCGATCTCGGGGGCGCCGCCCGATCCGGGCAGCCGAACCTTCGGGTCGCCGTACTCCCCGATCACCGTGGTGTTGATGTTGCCGCGGCGGTCGAGCTGGGCGCCGGACAGGAACCCGGTGCGGATACGCCCGGCCTGCAGCCAGTAGTTGAACACCTCCGGCACGGTGATCACGCTGTCCGCGGTCTCGGCGAGGATGCCGTCCCCGATGGACAGTGGCAGCCGGTCGGGCTTGGCGCCCAGCGTCCCGGACTCGTAGATCAGCACCAGGCCCGGAGCGTGGGTGCGGCGGGCGAGGTTGGCGGCCTGCGAGGGCAACCCGATGCCGACGAAGCAGGCGGTACCGTCCACGAGAGATCGTGACGCGGCCACCGACATCATCTCGTCGGCGGTCCACTGTGTACCAGCACTCATGCGACCACCTTCCGGACCCCGTCGAGCCACGCGGAGAACGAGTCGCGTTCCCGGCTGATCGCGTCCCACTCCTGGTAGGCGCTGTTGTCGCGGTCGTAGTAGCCCTGCGCGTAGGAGGGCGCGGCGCCGCCGCGGGCGACCGCCACCGCGGTGACGACCCAGGTCGGCAGCACGACCGCACCGGGCAGCGGGGTCAGCTCGTCGACGACCTCCTCGACGGTGACCAGCGAGCGCGACGCGGACAGCACCGCCTCCTTCTGGATGCCGGTGATGCCCCACATCTGGACGTTGCCCGCGCGGTCGGCGCGCTGCGCGTGCACGATCGCCACGTCCGGGTTCAGCGCCGGCACGGCAGTCAGCTCCTCGCCGGTGAACGGGCAGGTGATCGGCTTGATGGTGTCGGTCTGTGCCGGGAGGTCGGTACCGCGGTAACCCCGCAGCACCGCGAACGGCAGCCCGGAGGCACCCGCTGCGTAGCGGTTGGCCATCCCGGCGTGGCTGTGCTCCTCGATCTCCAGCGGCCGCGGCCAGCCGTGCTGCACGGCGTCGCGGAAGCGGTGCAGTGATCCGACCCCGGGGTTGCCACCCCACGAGAAGACCAGCCGGGCCGCGCATCCCGCCCCGATGACCTGGTCGTAGATCAGGTCGGGTGTCATCCGGACGAGGGTCAGGTCGCGGCGGTGTTGGCGGATCACCTCGTGACCTGCGGCGAACGGGATCAGGTGAGTGAAGCCCTCCATGGCCACCTCGTCACCGTCGCGCACCACCTCGGCGACCCCGTCGGCCAGCTCGACGATCTCCGCCACGTCATCACCTCATCGTTCGCATCGCGCACCCTCGTTCTCAATGTGAACTCAGTGTGAAACCTAATGCAGCGCCCCGATGCCCGCAACGCGCCCGGGTCCCCAGGCAGACCGTGGCCCCGGCGAGCGCGCCCGAGGCGTACAACCGCAACGGCGTGGTGACCTGCCGGGCAGTGGTCACCCACCGGATGCCCGAGGGCACCGTGTTCATGTATCACGCCAAGGACCGGCACCTGATGACCCCGCAGTCGGAGATCTCCGGCTCGCACGGCGGTTCGGACAACTCGCTGACCCGGCTGGTGGTCAAGCCCACCCACATGATCGGCGGGTACGGCCAGTTGAGTTTCGCGTTCAACTACCACGGGCCGACGGCAACCAGCGCGATGAGATCACCGTGATCCGCCGGAAGTCGCAGGATGTGCAGTTCTGAACGGAGGTAGCCGATGAGACCGATGGCCCAGATGGTGATGGTGATGAACCTCGACAAGTGCATCGGCTGCCACACCTGCACGGTGACCTGCAAGCAGACGTGGACCAACCGTCCGGGCACGGAGTACGTCTACTTCAACAATGTCGAGACCAAGCCCGGTGTCGGCTACCCGCGGCGCTACGAGGACCAGCAGCAGTGGAACGGCGGCTGGACACTGGACCGCAGGGGCCGGCTCAAGCTCAAGGCCGGCGGGCGGCTGCGCAAACTGCTGACCATCTTCTACAACCCCGACCTTCCCTCCATCGACGACTACGGCGATCCCTGGACCTACGACTACCAGACGGTGATCAACGCCCCGCTCGGCACGCGGAACCCGAACGCGCACTCGATCTCGGCACTGACCGGGAGCGACATGGACATGCAGTGGGGCAGCAACTGGGACGACCTCGCCGGCGCGCCGCAGCACGCGGTGGCCGACCCCGACCTGGCCGGGCTCGAAAATCGGATCAAGATGGACTTCGAGCAGGTGTTCATGTTCTACCTGCCGCGGATCTGCGAGCACTGCTTGAACCCGTCCTGCGTGGCCTCCTGCCCGTCGGGCGCGATGTACAAGCGGTCCGAGGACGGCATCGTGCTGGTCGACCAGGACCGCTGCCGGGGATGGCGGTTCTGCGTCTCCGGCTGCCCCTACAAGAAGGTGTACTTCAACCACCGCACCGGCAAAGGCCGAGAAGTGCACGTTCTGCTTTCCGCGCATCGAGGCGGGCCAGCCGACCATCTGCTCGGAGACGTGCGTGGGGCGGCTGCGCTACCTGGGCCTGTTCCTCTACGACGCGGACGCGGTGCTGGAGGCGGCCGCGACCCCCGACCCGCAGGACCTGTACGAGGCGCAGCTGTCGGTCTTCCTCGACCCCCACGACCCGGCGGTGCTGGATGCGGCCCGGCGTGAGGGCATCCCCGAGGACTGGCTCGACGCCGCGCGCCCGTCCCCGGTCTACGAGCTGGCGGTACGTCACCGGGTCGCGCTGCCGCTGCACCCGGAGTACCGGACGCTGCCCATGGTCTGGTACATCCCGCCGCTGTCACCGGTCGCCGACGTCGTCGACGCGGCCGGCTACGACGCGCAGGGCCCCGACCAGGTCTTCGCCACCATCGACGCGCTGCTCATCCTCGTCGAGTACCTCGCCAACCTGTTCACCGCGGGCGACACCGAGACCGTCCGGACGGTGCTGCGCAAGCTCGCCGCCATCCGCGTGTTCATGCGCGCCCGGCAGCTCGACCTCGACCCTCGCGACGACCTTCCGGCCGCCGTCGGCGCCGGCGCAGCCGACCTCGAGGACCTGTACCGGCTGCTGGCCATCGCGAAGTACGACGAGCGCTACGTCATCCCGCGGGCGCACGCCGAGGATGCCGGCCGCCTCACGGCCCAGCACGAGCAGATGTTCTGCAGCCTCGACACCGAGAGCGGCCCCGGCATGGGCGGCACCGGGCCGCCCGGGTCGGTCGATTCCTTCCACCCCGCCGGGCAACCCGGTGACAGCCGCACCTTCCGGGCCGACGACGGGCGGGTGCACTTCAACCTGCTCGGCTGGAACGGGCGCGGCAGCGCGCCACACCTGTTCGGCGAGGAAGGCCGGCCGTGAGAGGCGATGTCGTCCACCCGTACAAGCTCGCCTCGGTGCTGCTGCAGTACCCGACGATGGCGCTGTTCGAGGGGCTCGACCACCTCGACGCCGTCGCGGCCGGCACCTCTCCCCGGGCCGGTAGGGAGGCGTTCGCACGTTTCCTCGGCTGGTTGCGGGCCACGCCGCCCACCGAGGTCGCGCAGCACTACGTCGAGACGTTCGACCTGCGTCGCCGTTGCGCGCTGTACCTGACCTACTACCGCTACGGCGACACCCGTAAGCGCGGCATGTCGATGCTCGCGTTCAAGGCCGCCTACCGCGCCGCCGGGTTCGAGCCGTCCGACGAGGAGCTGCCCGACTACCTGCCGATGGTGCTCGACTTCGCGGCGCTGCCCTCCCACGGGCAGGGGCTGCTGCGCGCCCATCGCGCCGACCTGGAGCTGCTGCGCCGGGCGTTGCAGCAGGCGGGCACCCCGTACGTGGACGTGATCGAGGCGGTACGCGCCCAGCAACCGAGGCTGGGCCGCCGGGAGATCGCCCTGGTACGCCAGGCATGGGACACTGGGCCACCCACCGAGGAGGTCGGCCTCGAGCCCTTCGCCCCACCCGGGTACCTGACCGGTCAGGAGAGGTGACCGTGCACGACGCGAGCGCGGTCGAGCTGTCCTTGTGGGTCGGGCTGCCCTACCTGGCGCTGGGCATCTTCGTCGTCGGTCACATCTGGCGATGGCGCTACGACCAGTTCGGCTGGACCAGCCGTTCCACCCAACTGCAGGAGCATCGGCTGCTGAAGTGGGGCTCGCCGGTGTTTCACTACGCCACGTTCGCGGCCATCGTCGGCCATGTCATGGGCATCCTCATCCCCGAGTCGATGACCCGTGCGCTCGGCATCTCCGAGTCGGTTTACCGCTGGTTCGCCGCGATCGCCGGCGCGGTCGCGGCGGTGCTCGTCCTGATCGGTATCGCCATCCTCGCGTGGCGGCGGCTGTTCGTGCCGCGGGTGCGGGCGACCACCGCCCTGGTCGACTACGTCGTGCTGATATTGCTGCTCGTCGTGGTCCTCGACGGGACAGTGGTCACGATCGGCGACCATTTGCTCGGGTCCGGTCACCACTACCGGCAGACCGTCGCCCCGTGGTTCCGCAGCCTCTTCGTCTTCCAACCGGATGTCGCGGCGATCTCCTCGGCGACGTTCACCTACCAGCTGCACGCGGTGATTGCGTGGCCGATCCTGATGCTGTGGCCGTTCAGCCGCCTCGTGCACGCCTGGAGCTACCCGCTGTGGTTCCTGTGGCGCCCCTACATCGTCTACCGCAGCAAGCAGGCCGCCCGGCCCACCGAGCCGGGAACCAGCGGGCGCCGGTGGCGCAAGATCGGGGTGCGGTACTGAGGGCGGCGCCGCCGCCGTGGCAGCCCATCGAGCCGCACGGGCAGTACCCTTCAATCCTGCGGGGCGCGATCCAGGAGTTCGCTACGGTGAGCCCGACCGCGCTGGCCCCCGTAGCTCAGCGGATAGAGCAGGAGACTTCTAATCTCCAGGTCGCAGGTTCGAGTCCTGCCGGGGGCACCTTTTCCCAGGTGAGCGGGTTGGTCGCTGCTGCGACACAAGATCGACCCACCCGTTACCCGGTCGTTTCGTGTGGCCCGAGTTGGTCCAACACCGCCGATGCGGCAACCCCTGCCGTGCCGCGTGCCATGTAGACGTCCTGTGTCATGGAAATGCGCGCGTGGCCCAGGTAGTCCGCGATCTCGCGGGCCGAGAGCCCAGCACGGTCAAGCCGGGTTGCGACAAGGTGCCTGAAGGCGTGCGGGTGGAGTCCCTCCCACGGCGTGTCCCGCACAACGTCGCGCAGCCGAGCCCGAGTGTTGTCCGGATCGCGCAACGTGGCCTTGGTCGTCGGGAACACCCACGGCGCGACGGCAACCGCGTGCCGTTGCCGGAACAGGTCGATCACCCAGCGCGGGGGCACAATCGTCCGCATACCAGCCTTGGACTTCGCATGGTCCTGGACGATCAGGCCCTCTGCGGGTACCCGGATCACGGTGCCCTCGATGCTCAGCGTGCCAGTAGCTTCGTCGATCTTCGTCCAGTCGAGCGCGAGCAGCTCGCCGATGCGGCAGCCGAGCCCGGACAGGGCATCAACGAGGTCCACCAGGTCGTACTTGACCGCACCGCCCGACTGCTGCAGATGCTCGCGCAGCCCTGCAAGGCTTTCCTCCGTCAGCTCGATGGCATGGCCGTTCTTCTTGCGCCGCGACGGGGTCAGCTCCCGCACCGGGTTGGCCTCGATCGCATCGTGCCGCACCGCGAGGCCGAACACGCCGGCCAAGATCACGCGCGCATGCTGGGCAGTGCCCGCTCCACGGCGCTCGCGCACGTCCCTGATCATGCGGTCCACTCGGGACACCCGGACGTCACCGATCCGCAACTCTCCCACGGCAGGAAGCAGGCAGCGCGTCCACACGTCCCGATAGGTGACCTTGGTACGAATAGCGCGGTCCGAGTCCTCGATATCCCGTAGCCACAGCTCCGCTACCTTCCTGACCTTGGTCTGTGCGGTTACCTCGCCATCCGCCGAGAGGCAATGCCACGTAGGCTAAGTGGATCATGCTGCTGACCTGGGTTTCAGCCCG
>WHSY01000479.1 GCA_009379815.1 Pseudonocardiaceae bacterium | reverse complement strand
TGATCGGGGCACCGCACCCTCGGGGAGTCGGCCTCGAGGTACGCCTCGATCGTGCCGAGGTCGAGCGCCCGCCACCGCCGGCGGCCGTCGCCCTGATCGTACGCGGGGGAGCGCCTCCCGCACCTGCCGCACCGCCGCTTCACCGAGCCCGCCGGCGCCGCCCGTCACCAGAACGACACTGTCCGTCAGAGACACATTTCCTCCAAGAGTTTGAATAGGGTTATTATTAGTCTATATACGCGAGCTACGGAAGGGGCTCCCTGGGAGGAAGAAGTCGAGATCGAGGTCCTCCTCCTAACCCGCAAGCCGGTAACCGGACAAATCTGTCACACCGTCCGCTCTCAGCACATCCTCGTCGACGAAGAAGTTGCCGGTGCACTCCCGACTGCCCCGGTAAGGATCAGATGCGCCGCGTCAGCCGCGATTTCGGGCGACTGGGCCCGGGAGGTCGCTTCCTCCCCACCCAAAAAGTTGCGAATCGCCGCTGTGGCGATGGTCGTGCGAGGCGCAGGGTCGAGTAGCCGGGGGCATCTCAGCCCCCGGCTACCACAGAACGGAGCGTGACAGTCTCCCGTCACTCCGCTCTTGTCATCTTGATCATCAGTGGATG
>WHSY01000478.1 GCA_009379815.1 Pseudonocardiaceae bacterium | reverse complement strand
CGAGAGCCGGGGGCTGAAATGCCCCCGGCTACTCACCAGCGGCTCGTGGGCGGGCTGATTGACACACCCCGCCTGCCGGTACGTTCGGGCTTCGTGGTGTTCGTGCGGAGGTCTCCGGGCCGATCGGGGGCGACGAAGGTCCAGATCGCGGAGCGCCGCAACGGCCGAGATGTCGTGCTCGAGCACGTCGGCACAGCCCACGACGACGCAGAGTTGGCGGCATTGATGGTGCTGGCTCGCAAGAAGCTCTACCCCGGCCAGGGCGAACTCGCATTGGAGGGCATCAGCGGCCCCGTCGCTGAGGGCCGTGCCGCAGCGGCGGTCATCACCAGCAAGTCGAACGTAGTGCTGTGGCAGGTGTTGAGGACCGGCTACGACCGGCTGGGATTCGACGCCATCGATGACGAGGCGTTCGCTCAACTCGTGCTGGCCCGGATCGTGGAACCGACCAGCAAAGCCGATTCGCTGCGCGTGCTCGACGACCTGGGGATTCCGCACGCGTCGCTGCGCACGATGTTCCGGTCCCTGTGCCGCGCCGCGGACCGCGACTACCGGGCCACGATCGCGTCCGCGTGCTTCGCTCACGCAGTCGTGGCCGGGGACGTGAGCCT
>WHSY01000477.1 GCA_009379815.1 Pseudonocardiaceae bacterium | reverse complement strand
GTCGTCGTCGCGCACGTCGACCACCGCCTGATCGATCACGGCCGCACCGGCCAGGTGCGCGGCTAGGCACACCTGGCTGCGCGCGTAGAGCACCTCGGCGCCGCCAGTGGTGCGGCGCCCGCCCAGGTCGGCGATGTAGTCCTCGGCGCCGAAGTACACGGCCTCCGGCGTGTCCGTGGCGTTCTCGGACAGGAGCGAGCGGCAGTCCGCGACGCCTCGTCCCGTTTCGATGCCCACGACTACGATGCCCGCGCCGCCCAGCCGTTCCCGAAGCTGCGCCAGCTCGTCCGGCCGCTGGTACTTGGGCAACACGACGCCGTCAGCGCGCGCCGCGACCGGGACATCGTCGGCGAACCACGGCGAGCCGACCGGGTTGACCCGCACCAGCAGCAACCCGCCGGACCCATCCCGGTCGTCCAACGCGGACAGCACCTGGGCCCGCGCCGCCTCCTTGTCCGCCGCGGCGACCGCGTCCTCCAGGTCGACGACCACCGCCTCCAGGTCGGGGGCAACGCCGACCTGGTCATCCTGGACGGGTCCTCCGTGCGGGAGGTGGTGGCACGGCACAGCCCGCCGCGCTATGTCATTGCCGGCGGCCGGGTCGTGGTGGAG
>WHSY01000476.1 GCA_009379815.1 Pseudonocardiaceae bacterium | reverse complement strand
CCGACAGTGCGCGCTGCACCAGCGCGTCGAGTGCGCCGACGACCGAGTCGCCGGTGACCACCAGCTAGCAGTTCGGATCGTGGGGTGGCTGCCCCTGATAGGCGGCCCCGCCCGGCGCTGATCCCGCCGAGACGGGGCCTCGACGGACGCTGGAGGTCCGCCGTGTCGACTGATGATTCCACCCCTACCGCCGGGCGTCACCCGGCCACAGCCGCCGAGCTGGCCGTGTTCCTCACCGCGCTGGCCGACCACCTACTGACCCACCCCGCGCTGCCGCCGGTCAACATCACCATGCGCGGCCCGACACACCCACCCGAACTGCATGTCCTCGACCAGCCCCGCCAGCGCGACACCGCACCGGCCGGGCTCGCCGACTGGGCGACCAGCCTGCGCGTCGTGCAGCTGCACGTCCGGTCGGTCGACGGCTGGCACGCCGTCGCCGTCACCGCCCGCATCGGCCACGGCGGCACCGCCGAGCTGTGGACGAAGGTCACCGGCCTCCAGCCGGGAGTGCACACCCTGGCGGTCGCCGAGCTGATCGCGCTGACGCTGGGCCGCCGGCAGCACATCGCCGCAGCGAGCGGGCAGCCGGACCTGTGGCGCCGACGGCTA
>WHSY01000475.1 GCA_009379815.1 Pseudonocardiaceae bacterium | reverse complement strand
CATCCGCAGCTCGGCGTTCTCCGCCCGGAGCTGCTTCAGCTCCTCAAAGTCGTCCTTCGACAACTCCCCACGACCCTCACGGGCCTCACGAGCCTTGGTCAGTCGGGTGGCCCGGCGGAGTTTCACCGCCGGGCTCCCACAGAACCGTGCGTGACAGTCTCCTGTCACACGGCTCTTGTCATCTGATCCAGACGAAGGTGCCGGTCCATGTCCAGTGGCAGAACAGTCCTCGGCATCTGCCGAGAAGTTGGTCCCACCATTGTTTGACGCGTTTGAACGAGGCCAGCCGTCGATACTTCTTGCGCGCCCAGCGCACCAAGTAGCCATTGATGCGTTTGAGGAGGGGCATGAGTTTCCCACGGCCATATCGGCCGTAGTAGTTCAGCCAGCCACGGATGATCGGGTTGATCCTCGCCGCCAGCTCGTCCAGCCCGTAACCGGTGCGCGCGTGCAGCCGCCACTGTCGAACTTCACCGGAGATCTTCTTCAACGCCGCGTCGCTGATCGCCGGGGCGAAGGCGGTGAAGACACCACTCCGCCCATTGCTCACCGTGCGCGGAGCGAAGGTATACCCCAAGAACGTGAACGACGTCTGCTCGAATGAGCCGGGCC
>WHSY01000474.1 GCA_009379815.1 Pseudonocardiaceae bacterium | reverse complement strand
GGGATCATGCGCCAGCGTCTGGTCAGCGACGCCCTAGTCGAGTGGACAGCTGACGGTAGCCACGTGCCGGACCTTTCGCTATGGCCGGACGAGGATGGTCAGATTGGCGGCGCTCTGCGACGTGAGGTCGACTACACGCTGGCCGTTGTCAGTGGAGTACGCGCCCACGACGTGATTCCACTGGACCAGGCATGTTGGGGGGTCGCGGCGGCCGAGGCCGTGGAGCAGGCGCTGCACACCCGCCAGCCAGTCACCGTCGGCTCGCCCGGACTCAGCCTGCGTTGATCATGGCCTCTTAGAGCGTGTTTGAGAAGTTGATCTCGGTCGGCGTGTCGGCGTGATCTTGGTGGGCGGCCCGGTGAGGCCGGGCGCCGACCCCTCGAATACGCCTCATGACCCACTTCTCAAAACACACTCTTAGCAAAGCCTCGGTCGCTTAGCCGCTAGTCATCCAGGCTGCCCATGGTCAGGTTGACGGTAGTTCCCGTCATCCCGCTCGCCTTGTCGGACGCCATGAAGACCGCCACGTTTGCCATCTCCTCGAGCGTCATGAGCCGGCGCGCGTGGGTCCTGCTTGCGAGGAGCTCTTGCCACTGTTCCCAGGTCATGCCC
>WHSY01000473.1 GCA_009379815.1 Pseudonocardiaceae bacterium | reverse complement strand
GAACCCGGCCGCCTTGATGTCCGGCAGCAGCGCCCCGGCCGGGCCCGACGGGTCCAGCGCGATCATCGAAGCTTTGTGCCGCTTGGCCACCTCGGCCAGCCGAGGAACCACCCAGCCGGTACCCGACAGGTGCTCGATCACCTCGACCTGGACACGCTTCGCCGCGTGCGCAGCGCCGATCGCAGTGGACCCATCCGGAGACACGTCCACCGCCAACGCGACCGGATTCGGCAGCGGATAGGCCCGGCCGTCCTTCCCGCATGCGGCCCACTTCGCCGCCGGGATCACCGGCTCGCCACGACGCTCATCGGTGATGTTCAAGTAGCTGCGGCGGAACTCGGCCAGCGACAGCACCGAACGGGCGTGCCGGACAACCTCCTCGGTGATCGTGATCCCCAACGCTGGCATGCACGCCCGCCACACCGCCGGGTCGTCCGGGTCGGCGCCCAGCTCCGCGCTCCATTCGAAATACGCGGTGCCCGACGTGGTCCCCCGGTCGACGGCCTGACGGCCACGCTGGACCGCCTTGTTCAGCGGGTCGCTGGCGGCCGTCCCCATCGTCGAAGCGGTCAGGATCTGCCCCGAGGGCACCGTCGACATAGCCGGGATGAT
>WHSY01000472.1 GCA_009379815.1 Pseudonocardiaceae bacterium | reverse complement strand
ACTTTGCCGAAATCAAGCAGCGCTGTTGAGGAACCAGGAGCGCACAGCAGCAGGGTCGTAGCGGAGATGGCGGCCGACCTTGCCTGCTGGTGGTCCTTCGCCGCGCCACTTCCACTGGTAGAGGGTTTTAACGGGCACGCCGAGGTATCGAGACACATCCTCGACGGTCCACAGCGGTTCTGTCGTCGTGATCTTTTTGTCCATCGCTCCCCCTTCACGCTGCTTGATCGTCGGTTGCCGAAAGTTGCTCGGTGGCGTGTTGGTATTGCTGTTTCCATCGGCGTTGTTGGGCGATGGAGTGCAGTACGAGGTCTGTTCGTCCGGGGTGCTGTAAGTCGTCGACGGGTAGGGGTGCCCAGCGGTAGCGGGTGCCGTCCGGGTCATCGCGGGTGACCATCTCGACGTTCGCGCCGACCGCACCGAGGACTTTGAGAACGTGGTCACGCCGTTCGGCGCGATGCTCGGTGAGGTTCCGGCCAGACCACTTGCGCGAGACGAGGCAGCGCCGTCCCCGGTAGCCGAGGCTCGCGGGCTTGTGCGCTTTGCCCTGGCACGCACCCGGCACCAGCCCCTTGGTCGCGCCTTCGGGTTGGATGCCGTAGAGCAGCCAGTTC
>WHSY01000471.1:268-615 GCA_009379815.1 Pseudonocardiaceae bacterium | reverse complement strand
CCTGCCCCCCACGCGCCCTGCCCCCCACGCGCCCTGCCCCCCACGCGCCGTGCCCGCCACGACGCCGTGCCCGCCACGAAGGTCACCTTCGCCTCGCGAGGTGCTGCGAGGGTCACCTCGGTAACACCGGGGGCGCTGCGAAGGCGGGCTTCGTGGCGGTGGACCTGCGGCTGTCACTCCATGAGGTTGGCGGCTACGGTCGCGCCGAGCTCCCAGCAGGCGTCCAGGTCGGCCTTGCCCGGTTCGCCGATGACGTCGACGGGGGTGCACACCCGCTCCCAGCTCATCCCCTTGGTGATCGACTCGATCGCTTGCAACGCCCCTTCGGTGCCCTGGTTGCCGTGCAC
>WHSY01000471.1:0-258 GCA_009379815.1 Pseudonocardiaceae bacterium | reverse complement strand
CACCGCCTCGAACATCGCCTGCAACGACGGTGACGGGGTGTGGTGCACGATCAGCAACGTCGCCATCGAGACCCACCCTGACGGGAGCCCTCGCGCACCGCAAGCTCGTGAGTGGCGATGCGAGTCATGGCTCGCATCGCCACTCACGGAGAACCGCGTCGCGGAGCGGGGCGAGCCGGGCACGGGCGGCACGCCACGCCGCGACCAGGTCCCCGGACACCGGTTCGGTGACCTCGAAGTAGGCCTTGAGCTTGGGTT
>WHSY01000470.1 GCA_009379815.1 Pseudonocardiaceae bacterium | reverse complement strand
GTCCATTTCCGGTTGGCCAACCTGGCCGAGCGGACTCGCGGGCTGGCTGAGCGTATCGAGGAGCGCCGCTCGGGGCTGGCGGAAGCCATCGAGGAACCGGTCGCGGGCCGTGACCCGGACGAGCTGCGCCGGCGCGCCTGCCAGGAGCGGGCGGAGGTTGTCGATCTGGACGTCGAGCGCGCGACGGCCCGCGCCACCCTGGAGAGGGCCGAAGGCGCCCGTCGCACCGCCGAGCAGACCCGGCGTGCGCACGAGCAGGCCGCTGCCGCAGAGGCTCGCCGCCGCGTGGAGGCGCGTGAGCGCCACCTCCGCTGGGAGGGGGCGATCGCCGCGCTGCGCTCGTCGCTGGCGCAGGCCACGGGCGAGGAGGGGCGGCTGTCCAGCCAGATCGCCGGCAGCGCCTCCCGCATCGGCACGAGGAGGTTCTGGGTGCCCCGGGCGGCGGCCCGGACCTCCTCCAGCGCGGCCTTCACGGCGACGGTGTCGCGTCGGGCCCGCAGCTGGGCCAGGCGCTGGGCCTGCTGGAGCGGAAGGCCCGGGTCGATCGGGAAGACCTCGGTGGGCAGCGTCTGGTCCTCGCTGAAGCGGTTCACGCTCACGATGACCTTCCGCCCT
>WHSY01000046.1 GCA_009379815.1 Pseudonocardiaceae bacterium | reverse complement strand
GTCCGGACAGCCCAGCGCCGCCTCGGCAGCCCGATGCCCAGCGGGGCGGCGCACCGTCGCCCCCGCAACGATCGTCGTCCGGGTCACCGGCACCGGCACCGAGGGCCGTGCCGCGACCGGACCCGGCACCGGTACCGGCACCCGCACCGAGGGCCGTGCCGCGACCGGCCCCGGCCCCGCCGCCCAGCGCCACCCCTCCTCCCGGTCCGCCCCGACCGCCCGAGCCGCCCGTCCGGCTACGGGACCCGCTGCCGGCGAAGCCGGCCACCTTCGCCACTCGCGGTGCAGGTGTGCATCGGTGGGTCGCCCCAGCGGCGATCGGCCTCGTACTGCTGCTCATCGTGATCGTGCTGGCCGTGCTGTCCGGTTGAGTGACCCGGCCTCACCTTGCACTCGACCGTCACGAGTGCTAAACACGGGGTTGGCACTCGATGTCGTCGAGTGCCAACCGCAATAACAGGTCGGGACGGTGAGTCCTACACCGGTGATACCGGCGGGGACGTCCGTCGCGGGCACCGAGCCTGGCCGAGCACCCCAGATCCGCCGTGCCGGCGGAGAGCATCCTGCCGCGGATTCCCCGCGGCGCCCATATCTGGAGGACCACACCGCACATGGCCAAGATGATCGCGTTCGACGAGGACGCCCGCCGCGGTCTCGAGCGCGGGATGAACCAGCTCGCCGACGCCGTGAAGGTGACGCTCGGCCCCAAGGGCCGCAACGTCGTACTCGAGAAGAAGTGGGGTGCGCCCACCATCACCAACGATGGTGTGAGCATCGCCAAGGAGATCGAGCTCGAAGACCCCTGGGAGAAGATCGGGGCCGAGCTCGTCAAGGAAGTTGCCAAGAAGACCGACGACGTCGCCGGTGACGGAACCACCACCGCCACCGTGCTCGCCCAGGCGCTGGTCCGCGAGGGTCTGCGCAACGTGGCGGCAGGAGCCAACCCGATGGCGCTCAAGCGCGGCATCGAGAAGGCTGTCGACGCTGTGTCCGAGCAGCTCCTGCAGTCGGCCAAGGAGGTCGAGACCAAGGAGCAGATCGCCGCGACCGCGGGGATCTCCGCAGCCGACCCGTCGATCGGTGAGCTCATCGCCGAGTCGATGGACAAGGTCGGCAAGGAAGGCGTCATCACCGTCGAGGAGAGCCAGACCTTCGGCCTCGAGCTCGAGCTCACCGAGGGCATGCGCTTCGACAAGGGTTACATCTCGCCCTACTTCGTCACCGACGCCGAGCGCATGGAGACCGTGCTCGACGACCCGTACGTGCTGCTGGTCAGCGGCAAGATCTCGTCGGTGAAGGACCTGCTCCCGCTGCTGGAGAAGGTCATGCAGTCCAACAAGCCGCTGGCGATCATCTCGGAGGACGTCGAGGGCGAGGCGCTGGCGACTCTGGTCGTCAACAAGATCCGCGGCATCTTCAAGTCGGTCGCGGTCAAGGCTCCCGGCTTCGGCGACCGCCGCAAGGCGATGCTGGAGGACATGGCCATCCTCACCGGTGGCGAGGTCATCAGCGAGGAGGTCGGCCTCAAGCTCGAGAACGCCGACCTGTCCCTGCTGGGCCGTGCCCGCAAGGTCACGGTGACCAAGGACGAGACCACGATGGTCGAGGGCGGTGGCGACCCCGAGCAGATCCAGGGCCGGGTCAACCAGATCCGCGCCGAGATCGAGAACTCGGACTCCGACTACGACCGCGAGAAGCTGCAGGAGCGGCTGGCCAAGCTGGCCGGCGGTGTTGCGGTGATCAAGGCGGGGGCGGCGACCGAGGTCGAGCTCAAGGAGCGCAAGCACCGCATCGAGGACGCGGTGCGCAACGCCAAGGCCGCTGTCGAGGAGGGCATCGTCGCCGGTGGTGGCGTGTCCCTGCTGCAGGCTGCGACCGCCGCGTTCGCCAAGCTCGAGCTCGAGGGCGAAGAGGCCACCGGCGCCAACATCGTCAAGGTGGCGGTCGAGGCTCCGCTCAAGCAGATCGCTTTCAACTCCGGCCTCGAAGGCGGAGTCGTGGTCGAGAAGGTCAAGGGCCTCGAGACCGGCTGGGGCCTCAACGCCGCGACCGGTGACTACGAGGACCTGATCAAGGCCGGCATCATCGACCCGGCCAAGGTCACCCGGTCCGCGCTGCAGAACGCGGCGTCGATCGCGGCTCTGTTCCTCACCACCGAGGCTGTGATCGCCGACAAGCCGGAGAAGCAGCCGGCCGGCGGCGGGGGCGACCCCACCGGCGGCATGGGCGGCATGGACTTCTGAGTCCGGCTAGACCCCTCCAGGGGCCGGTCCCGTTTCGGCGGGGCCGGCCCCTGCTGCTGTCTACGGTGCCCGCCCGCCGTGCCCGCTCCCGGCCCCCATCGGCCGGTGCGCCCCGTTTCGGAACCGGAACGGGGGTGGGTGCCGCTCTCGCACCCCGTTTCGGAACCGGAACGGGGTTCCGGCTGGAGGCGCTGCGGTCAGCTCTCCTCGGGCACGAGCAGCCAGCAGGCCACGTAGATCACCGCCCCGGCGCCGAAGCCGAGCACGGTCGCGGCCACCAGCGCGAGCCGCAGGATCGCGGCGTCGACGCCGAGCAGTTTCGCGGCGCCGCCACACACGCCGCTGATCATGCGGTCGTCGCGGCTGCGGCGCAGGGTCTTCACGGGTGAGGTGCTGAGTTGGTCCATGTTGCTCAGCGTGCCGCCGCTGGCGGACGTCGGCCTCGGGGTGTGCCCTGAGCCAGCCCTGAGCCGGCCCGGATCCGGCCACCCGAGAGGAGCCGGTGGCCGCCGCGCCGGAGTGGGGCAGCGGCCACCGGCGCCCGATGACTCAGTTCGTCGGTTGGTGCGGCGCGACGTAGGTCTCGGCCTCCGGTGCCTTGAACAGGTCGGTGACGGTCCGCTGCCCGCCGGGCACATTCGTGTCCGGTGTGCTGATGTAGACCTCGCGGGTGGCCGGTGCACCCGGGACGGAGAAGTCGAGGTCTGCGACGAGGTTCTGGGTCGTGATCGAGTCGCTCTCGCGGAATGCCTGCTGGATACCCGCCCGGGTCAGGTCGCCGTTCTCACAGGCCCGCTCCAGGATCTGTTGCCAGATCAGGCCGATCGCGTAGCCGTAGGGAACGTAGGAGTTCGGGGGCGCGTCCGCGTACTGCTCGTTGAAGGTCTGCGCGACCTCCTGCGCCTTGGGGACGTCGGAGGCGAAGGTCGTGGAGCTCGACACGATGAACAGGTTGTCGAGCGCCGGCGCCGGGAGGTCGAGCACCGTCGGGTCGAAGACCGGGTTGTTGCCGACGACCGGGACGTCGTAGCGCAGGCCCTGGGCGGTGTTGAGCACGGAGCGGGTCTGCGCCGGTGTGGTCGTGAGTGCGATCGCCGTCGCCCCGGCGCCGCGTAGCGAGGTGACGATGTCGGACATGTCGGTGTCCCGCGATGTGATCTTGACCGGGCGCAGGTCGAGGTTGTGCTGCTCGGCGAAGTACTGCGTGCCGAGCAGACCGTTCTCGCCGTACTCGCCGTCGATGTAGACGTGACCGACGGTGTCGCCGTCCGCGATCATGCCCTGCTCCATCAGGTAGGAGAGCCCGTTGATGATCTCCAGGTCGTAGGTTGTGCCAGGGATGATCACGTACGGCGTGTCGAGGATGAACGACGACCACGACAGCGCGACCGCGGTGAGCTCGTCCTCGGTGATCTTCGGGTCGATCGCGGCGTTGATCGGTGAGCCGAGCAGATGGATGAACCCCGCGATGTCGGGCGCGAGCTGCGGGTACTTCACCACGGCTGTGTCGGCGCTGTAGCCGTGGTCGACGATGTTGAACTCGATCTGCCGGCCGCATATCCCGCCACCGGCATTGACGTCCGCTCGCCACATCTCGTGGCCCGCGATGACGCCCTCCGAGAGGAGCTTGAACGGCCCGGTCAGGTCGGTGAACGCGCCGAGGGTGATCGTGTCCTCGGTGACGCCCGGGCCGACCTGGACACCTCCGGAGCCGCCGCCTCCGCTTGCGTCGGTGGCCTTGCCCGAGCAGGCGCTCAGCGCGAGCGTGGTCGCCAGCGCGAGGGCAGGCAGAGCGAATGCACGCCGCATGTCATCGTCCTTTCTCTGTGGTTGACGCCAGCGCCGCGGTCAGCCTGCGACCGATCGCTGCCAATCCGCCCGGTTCGAACAGCACCACGAGAATGATCGCGGCGCCGTAGACGAACTGGGTGAGGAGTACGGGGGTGAAGCCGACGATCCCGAAGATCGAAGCGGAGGTGACGGTCAGCTCGAGGACCTTCTCCAGCCCGTACACGAGCGCAGCGCCCCACACCGCGCCGGGTATCGAGCCGAGGCCGCCGACGATGACCATGGCCAGGAACGCGATGGAGACGTTGATGCCGTAGGTCCCGATCTCGCTCTCGTCCGGTTTGAGGATGCCGAACCACACTACGAGCATGGCGCCGGCCAGACCGGCATAACCGGACGAGATCGCGAACACCCCGGCCCGGGACCGGGCGAGCGGCACGCCCATCACCGACGCCATGGCCTCGTTGTCGCGCACCGCACGCCAGGCGCGCCCCGGGCGACCGCGTACCGCGCCCCTGGCGAGCAGGTAACCGACGACGGTGAGCGCGAGGAATGCGTACCACAGCCGCTCGGCCTCGCCGAAGGGAACGCCGAGGACGACGAGGTCCTCCGGCCGCTCGTCGCAGAAGCAGAAACCGAACAGCGAGAGGTCCGCCGGAGCCCGGCCGCTGCCGGTACCACCCGTCAGGCTGACCAGCTCGCGGCCGAGGTAGAAGCCGAGGAAGACGAGTGCCAGCGTGGCGACGGCGAGGTAGATCCCGCGGACCCGGCCGGAGATCGGGGCGAAGGCCAGGCCCAGCAGTGCGCAGATGACCACCGCGCCGACCAGCGCGAGCGCGGGGGGCCACCCCAGCGAGACCAGTTCGGCGTTCTCGCCGCGCAGCCCGGGGTCCGGTGCCAGCACGGTGTAGCTGACCGCGCCGACGAACAGGAAGAAGGCGTGCCCGAGCGACAGCTGGCCTGCCTGCCCGATCAGCAGCGTCAGCCCGATGGCGCCGACCGCACCGATCATCACGAACTCGCCCGCCCGCAGCCACGACGCGCTGAGGTAGAGCGGCAGCGCCAGCAGCACCACCAGCAGCAGGATGACCGCGGCCGGGCGCAGCATCCGGTTGCCCGACAGCAGGTTGCGCCGGCGCGCGGCCGTTGTGCCGGCGTCGCCGTCGGCGGTCGCGGTGTCCGTCCCGGCGGCGGTGCCCGAGCCAGTGCCGGAGCCGGGACCCTGCGAGAAGGTCTCAGACACGGGAGAGCTCCCTGGTGCCGAACAGCCCGACCGGCCGCGCCACCAGCACGAGCAGCATGACGAGATAGATCGCGCTCTCGGAGAAGTCGAACGAGATGTAGCCCGCGGTGTAGGCCTCGGTGAGCCCGACGATGACCCCGCCGAGAACGGCGCCCCCGGTGGAGTCCAGCCCGCCGATGATCGCTGCCGGGAAGGCCGCCAGCGCGATCGCGTGGGTGCCGCGTCCCAGCCCCGCCCCGGAGAAGTCCTGGGTGGCGATGAACAGCACCGCCACGCCTGCGAGCAGGCCCGCGACCAGCCACGCCGAACCCGTCACCCACGAGCTGCGGATTCCCATCAGCGCGGTGGCCTCGCGGTTCTCCGCCTGGGCGCGCATCGCCACGCCCCAGCCGGTGTAGCGGAACGCCAGGAAGAACGCAGTGATCAGCACCACGCCCACGATCAGCGCGATGAGCTGGGGACGGAACACCACGATGTTGCCCAGCCGCAGCGGTGCGCCCTCCAGCGGCCCGCCGAGGAACGGCGCCGTCACCCCCAGCCGCCGGATGATCTCCTCCGTGATGATCACGTCCACGCCGATGGTGAGCAGCACCAGCGAGATCGGGTCGGCGAGCTTGGACTGCGAGATCAGCAGCCGCTCGACGAGCAGCGCACCCAGCCCCGCGGCCGCGATCCCTACCGCGGCAGCCCCCGCGTAGCCGAGAATGTCCTTGGTCGCGATGACGACGTAGCCACCGAGCAGCACCAGCGACCCGTGCGCGAAGTTGACCACGTCCGTGGCCTTGAAGATGATGACGAAGCCGAGCGCGAGCAGTGCATAGACCGCGCCCTTGCCCAGACCGCTGACCGTCAGCTGCAGGAACTCCGTCATCGTGTCACCCCGTTGTCGGTGTCGGCGGCCACGCCGTCGGCCTCGCCGGATCCTCGGGCGTCAGCCGTCTCGGCGCGCGTGGCGTAGCTGCCGAGGCCGTGCGGACCGGTCTCCTCGAGATCGGAGGCGGATCCCAGGTAGGCACGGATCACGTCGGGATCGGACTGCACCTGTTCCGGGGGGCCGTGGGCCACCAGCTCGCCGAAGTCGAGCACGGTGACCTGGTCGGCGATGCCCATCACCAGGCCCATGTCGTGTTCGACCAGCAGCACCGCGATGTCGAGCTCCTCGCGGACGTCGCGGATGGCCTGGCCCATGCCTGCGGTCTCGGCTGCGTTCAGGCCTGCCGCGGGCTCGTCGAGCAACAGCACGGTCGGCTCGGTCGCCAGTGCACGGGCGATGTCCACCCGCTTGGCGTCGCCGTAGGGCAGCGTGCTCGCCGGCCGGTGCAGCAGGTGGTCGATGCCGAGGAAGGCGCAGATCTCCGCGGCGCGGGCGGCGTGCCTGCGCTGCTCCCGCACCGTCCACGGAAGCCGCAGTCCGCCAGCCCAGAACCCGCCACGGGTGCGCGCGTGCCGCCCCAGCATCACGTTGTCCAGCACGGACGAACCCGGGGACAGCGTCGCGCTCTGGAAGCTCCGGCCGAGCCCCATACCGGCCAGCTTGTGGGCGGGCGTTCCGGTGATGTCGGCGTCACCGAGCAGCACCCGTCCCGAGCTGGCCCGGTACACACCGGAGATCACGTTGAAGCAGGTGGACTTGCCGGCACCGTTGGGCCCGATCAGCGCGTGGACGGTGCCCGGCTCGACGGTGAAGCTGACGTCGTCGAGCGCGGTGAGCCCGCCGAAGCGCACCGTGAGCCGCTCGATCGTCAACACCGTCATCCCGACCACCGCGACAGCGTCCGGCGGCTGGTGGCCGCCCGGTCGGCCTCCACCCTGGCCTGCTCCTCGGACTCGGCATGGCCGCCGAGGTAGAGCCGGGCGATCTCGTCGGAGTCCGCGAACTGCTCGGTGGTCCCGGCCAGGGCGACCCGCCCGACTTCGAGGACCGCGGCGTGCCCGGCCACCCGCAGCGCCATCGTCGCGTTCTGCTCCACGAGCACCACGGCCGTGCCCTGGTCGTTGATCTCGGCGACGATCTCGCCGATCCGGGTGACGAGCCTGGGTGCCAGCCCGAGCGAGGGCTCGTCGAGCAACAGCAGCTTCGGGTCGGACATCAGCGCCCGGCCGATGGACAGCATCTGCTGCTCGCCACCGGACAGCAGCCCGGCCCGCTGCCCCCGGCGCTGCGCGAGTACCGGGAACAGGTCGAGCACCCGCTCCCGCGCCGGTGCCCGCCGCTCCGGTGCGGCGGCCAGCCCGCCCGCCCGGAGGTTGTCCGCGACGGTCATCTGCGCGAACACCTGGCGGCCCTCGGGGACCTGCACCACCCCGGACCGCACGATCGTGGCCGGGTCGAGCTGGTCGATCCGCCTGCCCTGCAGCGTGATCTCGCCGGCGTCGATCGTGCCCCGGTGCAGCCGGAGGGTTCCCGAGATCGCCCGCAGCAGCGTGGACTTGCCCGCGCCGTTGCCGCCGAGCACGGCCACCACCGCGCCGTCCGGCACCTCCAGGGAGACCCCCTGCAGCGCGTGGACGGCACGGCCGTAGCGCACCGTGAGGTCGGTCACCGTGAGCACGGCGTGATCGTGGCGCTCGACACAGCCACAGGACACCCCCATATGGAGGAGGGATGGTGCCGTTTCGGTAACAGCTCGGAATTCTCAGATGAGCGACTGCGGCGTCGCGACGCTGCGGGTCTACAGCAGGCCGGCCTCGCTGGCCTTGCTGATCGCCTCCACGCGGTTGCGCGCGCCGAGCTTGTGCAGCGCGGTCTGCAGGTAGGTCTTGACGGTGTTGCGGGCCAGCCCGATCGTCTCCGCGATCTCGGGGTTGGTGCGGCCCTGCGCTGCCAGCCGTAGCACCTCGTACTCCCGGGGGGTCAGGCCGGTGCGGGCGAGCGCGCTCTCCGGTGCGGTGGTCGCGGGCAGCACGCGGGGATCCACCACCCGCTCGCCGGCCAGCACGCGATGCACCGCGGAGACCAGGTCGGTGGTTCCGGCGTCCTTGAGCAGGCAGCCGTGCGCACCCGACTCGAGCGCGGTCCGCACCCCTTCGTGGTCGCTGTGCGCAGTGAACACGACCACCCGGGCCGACGGGCACCGCACCCGCATTCCGGAGACCACTTCGGGGGCGAGCATGTCGGGCAGCCGCAGGTCGAGCAGCACCAGGTCGGGTGCCAGCGTGGCGGCGGACTCCAGCGCCGCCCTGCCGGACTCCGCGCCGCCGATGACGCGCAGCGAGGGATCGGCGCGCAGCAGCAGCGTGACGCCGTCACGCACCACCGGATGGTCGTCGACCACCATCACCGTGGCGGTCTTGGTGGTGCTCACCCGGACCGCCGGGGAGCGGGCACCCACGCGCGCAGGGTCGCGCCGTCCTCGTCGCGCACCAGGCTCACCCGCCCGCCGACCGCACCAACCCGGTCGACCAGCGCGGCGAGCCCGAGGCCCGACCCTGCGGGCGTTCCGGCTTGCTCCGGCTCCTCGCCGGCGCCGTCGTCGGCGACCGCGACCAGTACCCCGCCGCCATCCTCACCGAGGCTGACCACCACCGACGACGCGTGAGCATGCTTCTCCACGTTGAGCAACCCCTCCCGCACCGCTGTGGTCAGCACCTCGCCACGCTCGGCGTCCAGGCCCGGCAGCCCGCCGAGTTGCACGAACCGGGCAGGTATCCCGGTGCGGCTCTCGAACGAGCGGCAGTGCTCGGCCACCGCGACCGCCAGCGCGCGGTCAGGGGCGGTCTCCGACAGTGAGTGCAGCGACTCCCGCAACGCCTGCGACGCCGCCGACACGTCGGCCTCGAGGCTGCGCAGCCGCTCCGCGAGGACGGGGTCATGTCCCGCGGTGCCGGCCAGGTCGTGCACCTGGGCCCCGATGGAGAACAGCATCGCGCCGACCGAGTCGTGCAGGGACGCCTGCAGCCGCCGCCGGTCGGCGGCCACGGCGGTGCTGGAACGCTGCTCGGCCCGCTCGGCCAGCCGCAGCGCGGTCGCGGCCTGCCCGGCCACCCGTTGCACCGCGGTGACCGCGGCGTCACCGAACCAGGCGGTCTCGCGCAGCGCCGCGTAGGCGACGGCGAGCGGGCGGTTGCCGTCGAAGATCGGCACCGCGAGCATCGCCGAGAGCCCTTCGGCACGCACCGGGCCGTCGAAGTGATGGGTGATGACCGGCGCGGAGACGTAGTCGGTGACCCGCACCGGCAGGCGCAGCGCGAGCGCCCGCCCCCCGAGGCCGAGCCCGACGGGGACCTCGACGCCGCGTAGGGCCTCGGTGCGGTTGCCTGCCAGCCACCGGATCACGGCCTCGTCGCGGCCGGCTTCGAGGTCGGAGACGAAACCGGCGTGCGCTCCGGCGACGTCACGGATCAACCCTGCCGTGCCGCGTAGCGCCGCCACCCGGTCGAGCAGGGCGAGCAGCCCGTCGCGCTCGTCGAGCAGCGCGTCGAGCCGACCATGCTGCTCGACGACCCGGTTGGCCGCGTGACCGCGCCGTGCTGCCACATCGAGGACGATGACACACCGATACCCCTGCCCGACATACCCGGATGGAGACGATCGGCGAGGATGGGCCCATGGTGGCGGGACTGCTGCTGGCCGCCGGGGCAGGCCGTCGCTACGGGATGCCCAAGGCGCTGGCCGGTGACGGGGAGTGGTTGCGCTCGGCCGTCGAGGCGCTCGCCGATGGTGGTTGCGACCCCGTGCTCGTCGTGCTCGGTGCCGCCGCCGACCGGGCTGCACCCCTGGTGCCGGAACCCGCGCGCGCTGTCGTCGCCCCGGATTGGGCCGAGGGGATGGGCGCCTCGCTGCGCGCCGGCCTCGCCGCCCTCGCCGCCCCGGATGCCCTGGGCGATGCAGCGAAGGGCCCCTTCGCGGCGGGGGGCACGGCGGGGGGCACGGCGGGGGGCACGGCGGGGGGCACGGCGGGGGGCACGGCGCCCGGGGCCATCGAGGCGGCGCTGATCCACCTGGTGGACCTGCCCGACGTCGGTGCGGCGGTGGTGCGACGGGTGGTCGGATACGCCGCGCCCGACGCGGTGGCGCGCGCCGTGTTCGACGGGCAGTACGGGCACCCCGTGCTGCTCGGCCGGCAGCACTGGGACGCGGTGACGGCCGTCACGACCGGTGACCGCGGTGCCAGGGACTGGCTGGCAGGGCGGGGTGACCTGGTCCTGGTGGACTGCACCGACCTCGCCACCGGGGCAGACGTGGATGGCAGCCCCGAATCAGGCATGACAGGCTGATGAGGTGACGGCACAACAGGATCGGGTCTGGCAGTTGCCGGAAGGCCCGGAGCAGCTCGCGAAGGCACTGGAGGGAACCGGGTACCTGCCCGACGACGGCATCGCCACGGCCGCATTCCTCGCACTGCGGATGCACCGCCCGCTGTTCTGCGAGGGCGAGCCCGGCACCGGCAAGACGGCGCTGGCGCAGGCACTGGCGCAGGCCCTCGACGTGCCGCTGGTCCGGCTGCAGTGCCACGAGGGCATCGACGCCGGGCAGGCGCTCTACGACTGGGACTTCCCACGCCAGCTGCTGCACCTGCGCACCGTGGAGGCTGCCAACACCGGCGACCTCGACGTCGAGGCGGTGGAGGCGTCGCTGTTCACCCGCCGCTTCCTGCTCGCCCGGCCGCTGCTGCAGGCGTTGGAGGACGCGCCCTGCGTGCTGCTCGTCGACGAGGTCGACCGGGCCGATGACGAGTTCGAGGCCTTCCTGCTCGAGGTGCTTTCCGAGCACGCCGTGACGGTTCCCGAGTTCGGCGAGGTCCGCGCCACCGTCCCGCCCCTGACGGTGCTGACGTCGAACCGCACCCGCGAGGTGCACGACGCGCTCAAGCGCCGCTGCCTCTACCACTGGGTGGAGCACCCGGACCTCGCACGGGAGGTGGCGATCCTGCGCAGGCGGCTGCCGGAGCTCACCGAGGTGCTGGCCCGCCAGGTCGCAGGCGCGGTGCGCAGGTTGCGGGAGATGGAGCTGCTCAAGCCGCCTGGCGTAGCCGAGTCGCTGGACTGGGCCGAGGCGTTACTCGCGCTCGACCGCACCGTGCTCGACGCCGAGGCCGCGGCGCGCACGCTGGGCGCGGTGCTCAAGTACCGGGAGGACGCCGACCGAGTGGGCACGGCCGGTCTCGACTCCCTGCTGGCCTCGTGAACCCGATGTGACACCCTCCACCGATCTGACACCCACCACCGACCCGCTGGTCGGGCTGGTGGGCTTCGCCCGCGCGCTGCGGGAGGCCGGACTGCCGTGTGACCCGCACCGGGTGCAGGCCTACCTCGCCGCGGCCGGCGAGGTGGACGTCGCCAGCCCGGTGCAGCTGTACTGGGCTGGCCGCGTGACGCTGTGCGCCGACCCCGACGACCTGCCCCGATACGACACTGCCTTCGAGGCGTGGTTCCGGGACACGCGCCGCCCGCCCGCGACGAGCACCCAGGTGACCGAGCCCACTCCGTCGCGGATCGCGGCGCTGACACCGACACCGGCGGGGTCGGGCAGCGACGACGAGGAGACGCCGGAGCTGCACGTCGCCGCCAGTGACACCGAGGTACTGCGGCAGCGTGACCTCTCCGAGCTGTCCGACGCCGAGCGCGAGCACCTGCGCTCGCTGCTGGCACTGCTGCACCCCGTGGCGCCCAAGCGCCGCGCGCTGCGCCAGGCGCCGAACCGCCGAGGGGATCCCGACCCGCGAGCCACGCTGCGCAGGATGCTGCGCGCCGGGGGCGAGCCGGTGGCGCTGCCGCGGCGCCGCGCCGGGACGCGGGCCCGCAAGGTGGTGCTGCTGGTCGACGTCTCGGGCTCGATGGCCCCCTACGCCGACGCGCTGCTGCGCTTCGCCCACGTGGTGACCCGCCGGATGCCGGCCGAGGTGTTCACGCTGGGCACGAGGCTGACCAGGATCACGAGGGCGCTGCGCCAGCGTGACCCGGAACGGGCGCTGTCGGCGGCGTCGCGCGCGGTGCCCGACTACTCGGGTGGGACCCGGCTCGGCGAGACGTTGCGGGTGTTCCTGGACCGGTGGGGGCAGCGCGGTGCGGCCCGCCGCGCCGTCGTCGTGGTGTTCTCGGACGGGTGGGAACGCGGCGACGCGGCGGCGTTGGCGGAACAAATGGCGCGGTTGCGGCGTCTTGCACACAAGGTCTTGTGGGTGAATCCACATGCCGGGCGTGCCGGTTACGCTCCGGTGCAGGGTGGCATCGTCGCCGTGTTGCCGCACGTCGACCGGCTACTGGCAGGGCACAGCCTTGCGACGCTGGAACGGCTGCTGGAGGAGGTTCGCAGTGCGTGAGGTGAGACACAGTGCTTGAGGTGAGCCACAGTGCTTGAGGTGAGACACAGTGCGTGAGGTGTTCGAAGAGCTGGTGACGGCATGGCGCGAGGGAAAGTCGACCGCGGTGGGAACCGTGGTGTCGACCTTCCGCTCCGCCCCCCGCCCCGCCGGCGCCGCGATGCTGGTGACCGACGACGAGCGCGCGGTGGGCAGCGTCTCCGGCGGCTGCGTGGAGGGCGCGGTCTACGAGCTGGGCCAGCAGGTGCTCTCCGACGGCAGCCCGATGCTGCAGCGCTACGGCGTGTCCGATGACGACGCGTTCGCCGTCGGGCTGACCTGCGGCGGCATCCTCGACGTGTTCGTGGAGCGGATCGACCCGGCGAGCTTCCCCGAGCTCGACGAGGTCGCTGAGTCGGTAGCGACCGAGGAGCCCGTCGCCTTCGCCACCGTCGTCGCGCACCCGGACCCGGCGCGGGTCGGCGCCCGGCTGGTGATCTGGCCCGACCGGCACGCCGGCACGCTCGGGTCGTCGCGGGCCGACGACGCCGTCATCGACGACGCGCGCGGCCTGTTGGTCTCCGGGCGCACCGCCACGCTGCACTACGGTCCCGAGGGGCAGCGCCGCGGCGAGGGCATGGACGTCTTCGTCAACTCCTTCGAGCCACCGCCCCGCATGCTCGTCTTCGGCGCGATCGACTTCGCCGCCGCCATGGCCCGGCTCGGCGTCTTCCTCGGCTACCGGGTCACCGTCTGTGACGCCCGGCAGGTGTTCGCGACCAACAGCCGGTTCCCCGACGCCGACGAGGTGATCGTGGACTGGCCGCACCGCTACCTGGCCGCCGAGGTCGAGGCGGGTCGGATCGACCAGCGCACCGTCATCACCGTGCTCACCCACGATCCGAAGTTCGATGTGCCGGTGCTGCAGGAGGCGCTGCGGATGGACGTCGCCTACGTCGGCGCGATGGGCTCCCGGCGCACCCACGACGACAGGCTCGCGCGGCTGCGCGAGGTCGGCGTCACCGACGAGGAGCTGTCGCGGCTGGCCTCCCCGATCGGGCTCGACCTCGGGGCCCGCACCCCGGAGGAGACGGCGGTCTCGATCGCCGCCGAGATGATCCAGCTGCGCTGGGGCGGGAAGGGTTCCCGGCTGTCCGACGTCGAGGGTCCGATCCACGCCGCCTCGCCGATGGTGGTGCGCTGACGTCGCGGGTTGCGGTGGCCCGCTGCCCGCCCCCGGTGGTGGCGGCTATCTGGTGAGCTTCGTGGTGATCGAGCCGATCGCAGCCGTGTCGGACATGGTGGCCACGTCGCCCGCCGACCAGGACAACCCCAGGCCGGCGAGCACCGAGCGGGCGTCGTGCTGCCAGCCCGCCTTCCACTCCTCGTCGACGGCCCTGGGCATCTTGTCGGTGCTGCCGTGCCTGGCGAACTGCCAGAGCCGTTCCGCGTAGATCTGCTCGTCGCTTCGACGCTTACCGGTCTTCGTCAGCACCCACTTGCCCAGCTTGAACGCACCGATGCCCAGACCGACCAGGCCGGCGGCCCCGAACAGCGCCCACCCCACCGGGGTCCAGCCCAGTGCCAGGCCGGCCACCGCGCCACCGAACGCGACGGCCGCCGCCGCCGACAGCGCCGTCTGCTCCCAGGTATCCGACTGGATCTTCCCCTCGGCGAACTTCTTGATCTCGTCGAGCGGGATGAAACGATCTTCCAGGGCCTTGACGCCTGACTTCTTCTGCGCTTCCAGGGCGGCCGAGAAGTTCTTTCGGGCGATCCTCTTTTCGAGGGCATGCTTTTCGAACATGCCGGCCCGCACCACGGCGAGGTTCTGGGAGGAGGCGTCCCGTTTCAGGCCGTGGAGGCGCTGCCGGCTCTGGTCGACAGCCTTCTGATACCGCTGCTGATCGCCTTCCATCGCGGTGTCAACGTCCTCGCGACGGCTACCGATCGTGGTCTCCTTCAGTTCTTCCCATTTCTTGTTGGTCGCGGCCAGGCGGGATTTCTGCTCCTCGAGCCCTTCTTGTTCCTTGGTGGCGGCTTCGGCCGCGCGCTTTCGCAATTGCGTCGTCGCGGTGATGGCCCGCCCGGCCATCCCCGTCTCCTTGCCGGCCTCGGTCAAGGCCTTCTTGGGATCAGCCCAGTCGAGTTGTGCCTTCTGGATCTCGCCCAGATCCATGTAGGACTGGCCGGTCTTCACGAGCTGAGTGGCGAAGCCGAAGTACGCTGCGACGACCCCGGCCACGCTGGCCACGGAGCCTGCCGTCGGGGCGACGTTGCTCAACGCGTTGGCGCTCTTGCTGACGCCCTTCCAGGTGCTGCCATGCAGCTTCACCAAACTGTCCCCGACCCGTTGCATGGCTTCCTCGTGCTCGGCACTGCTCCGGGGCGCGAGGGAGGTTCTGATGCCGTCGCCCAGGTCCCAGAGGTCACCTCCAAACTGGAAGAGGGAACCGACGGTGTACAAGCCGGTCTCGGCGTCACCGAACGCGGTACTCGGCCCGGTGCTACCGAATGCCGGCGGCAGGTGCCCGATGGTTGCGGCATCGGCGCCCTTGTCGGCGACGTCGGCGGCCTTCCTGACACCCTTCTTCGTCATGTCCGACGCGCCGTCGCCGTTGCCCTGTCGCTGCACGGCGATCGCTGCTGCGGTGGCGCGGTTGCCGGCGAGCTGCTGCGAGGCCAGCACCGACTCGGGGGTCAGAGATGGGCCGGGGATGTGGGCCCGCTGCACGCCAGGGCCGCGTCGCTCGGAGGGGCCGCGTTGGGCGCCGGGTCGGCGTTGTTCGTCGGGGGCGGGATGCCCGGGCCGCAGCGGCGCGGCCGAGGTGGGACCAGTTACCCGCTGTTTCCCCATCACAGCACCTCCCGTGGGCGTAGCGCGGCCCCTCCGGGTGGCCGTCTCGGCGACGCGGTGCACCCGGTGGGTGCGAGCGTAGGTGGGAGCGGCGCTGCCGTGGGGGCGGTCTTAGCTGCCTCTTCGGGCAATGGCGTTGGTCTCCTGCCGGGGTGCATGCTTGGAGGAAGCGCCCGTGCGCCCCGTGGTGTCCATGAACTCGACCCGGTGGGGCTATGCCGCGCTCGAGGTCCCCACCGTGTCGAGTTCGTGGACGCGGTGGGTCGACCTGTAGCCGGTGGGAATGACAAGCCCATCTGGCCCCATTGTGATGGTTGTGCAGGCGATGGAGGCTTTCTCCTCGCGGGCGGTGATGATCTGGATTGCCCGGTCGAGAGGGCTGTCTTCATTGCCCTTTCGGGCAACCACCGGTGACCGGCAGTGGTGGTGCTGTGGTGTCCGGCGAGGCCGCGAAGCCACGCCGCAGGTGCTCGAAGCCGTCCCGGATCAGCGTGGCGAGCTCGGCGTCGCCCCGTCGGGCCCATACCCCGTAGGCGGCCTGCATGGTCGCGATCGACACCTCGCCGAGCAGCCGGGGGTACAGCCCGTCCGGGTGGTTGCCCGTCCACGCGGCGACCTGCGCGGCCACCGCCCGCTGCCACTCGACGTAGCGCAGTGTCGCGTGCGCGCGCAGCTCGGGCACGGTGTCGAGCAGGCGCATGCGGATCCGCAGTACCGGCAGCTCCGTGGGCCGGTAGTCGTTGACCGCCAGGAACGCCGCGCACACCCCGTCCAGCGGTGGCCGGCCCGCCGGTATCTCCCGCAGCTCGGCCCGCAGCTGCTGCAGTTGGTCGTCCAACCCGCCGAGCACGACGTCGTGCTTGCTGGGGAAGTAGCGGAAGAAGGTGCGCCTGCCGACGCCGGCCGCGGCCGCGAGCCCGTCGACGGTGGTCTCGTCGAAGCCCCGGCGCTCGAACAGTTCCAGGGCGGCGCGCTCCAGCTCCGCGGCGGTCCGGGCACGGCGCAGCGCACGGCGGCCCGGCGCGTCGGGAGGCTGGTGCGGCGCAGGACTCACGGCGTCATTGTGGCGCACCGGGGTGCCGCAGCGGGCGGGGTCGCAGTGACCCGGCGGTACACCCCGGCCCACTCCGAATGGACCGTTGTGCAACTGGCACCGGGTGCCATAACGTCGGGCTGATCCATTCCGCCGTCCCAGGAGGTCTGCCATGGCCGAGAACGCCGAGGCGAGCACTGCGCAGCATACCGAGCCGGCCGCCCCAGCGGGGGAGGAGCTGGTCGAGACGCTGGTCGAAGAGGTCTCGATCGACGGGATGTGCGGCGTCTACTGACGGTGGACTTCGACCCCGAGCGGCCGTACCGCAAGGCCGAGCAGGTGGAGCTGCGCCCGGAGCCGTTCGGCGCGCTCGCCTACCACTTCGGCACCCGGCGGCTGTCGTTCCTCAAGACGCCGACGCTGGTCGACGTCGTCACCGGTCTCGAGCGGCACGACGACGTGCACGCGACGCTCGACGCCGCGGGTGTGCCGGAAGCCCAGCGCGGCGCCTATATCGCCGCGCTTGCCGAGCTCGCCGGGACCGGAACCATCGAACCCCGCCCGTGAGTGGCGATACGAGTCATGACTCGTATCGCCACTCACGAGCCCGAGCGAAGCGAGGGCGCGCGTGAAGCTGACGGAGCACTTCCAGTACGGGCTCGACGCCCCGATCTGTCTGACCTGGGAGCTGACGTATGCCTGCAACCTGGCGTGCGTGCACTGCCTGTCGTCGTCGGGGCGGCGCGATCCGGACGAACTGTCCACCGCCGAGTGCAAGGCGGTGATCGACGAGCTGGCCCGGATGCAGGTCTTCTACGTCAACATCGGGGGCGGCGAGCCCACCGTCCGGTCCGACTTCTGGGAGATCGTGGAGTACGCCGTCGGCCACCACGTCGGCGTGAAGTTCTCCACCAACGGGATCAAGCTCACTCCGGAGCGTGCCGCCTGGCTGGCGGGTACCGACTACGTCGACGTGCAGATCTCGCTGGACGGGGCGACGGCCGACGTCAATGACGAGGTCCGCGGCCCCGGCTCGTACGACACCGCGATCGCCGCGATGCGCAACCTGCACGACGCCGGGTTCGGCGAGTTCAAGATCAGCGTGGTGATGACCCGGCACAACGTCGACCAGCTCGACGACTTCAAGGCCATCGCCGACCGCTTCGGTGCCCAGTTGCGCATCACCCGGCTGCGCCCCTCGGGCCGCGGTGCCGACACCTGGCACGAGCTGCGCCCCACCGCCGCCCAGCAGCGCCGGCTCTACGACTGGCTGGTGGCGCGCGGTGAGTCGGTGCTCACCGGCGACTCGTTCTTCCACCTGTCGGCCTACGGCGAGGCGCTGCCGGGGCTGAACCTGTGCGGAGCGGGCCGGGTGGTGTGCCTGATCGACCCGGTCGGTGACGTCTACGCCTGCCCGTTCGCCATCCACGAGGAGTTCCTCGCGGGCAACGTGCGCTCGGACGGCGGGTTCGTCCACGTCTGGCGTGACTCCGAGCTCTTCGCCGACCTGCGGCGGCCGCAACACGGTGGGGCGTGCACCTCCTGCGGCTACTACGACTCGTGCCAGGGTGGCTGCATGGCCGCGAAGTTCTTCACCGGGCTGCCGCTGGACGGTCCCGACCCGGAGTGCGTGCGCGGATTCGGCGAGCAGGCGCTGGCCGGCGTCGACGGTGCGAGCGTGCCGCGCTCGGAGGTCGACCACTCCCGGACCGGCAAACAGGGACCGGTGCCGGTGAGCATCGGCATGGGCCCGCCCGACCGCGCCTGCGACGAGAGCCCGCTGGCGGGGATGCGGGCCGGGTGACGCAGGCACGCCGCTCGTGAGTGGC
The DNA here is from genome assembly GCA_009379815.1 of Pseudonocardiaceae bacterium. GTDB lineage: Bacteria > Actinomycetota > Actinomycetes > Mycobacteriales > Pseudonocardiaceae > WHSY01. The sequence continues at coordinate 17,554 of WHSY01000046.1, read as the reverse complement.
GATGCGAGTCATGGCTCGCGACACCACTCACGGGCGCTGGCGCAGCATCGGTGGCCGGAACTCGACGGCGCGGGCCCCACGCTGCTCGTCCCGGTCGGGTCCCTCGAGCAGCACGGTCCGCACCTGCCGCTGGACACCGACAGCCGCATCGCGCAGGCCGTCGCCGGCGCCGCCGCCGCACCGGGTGCGCTGCTCGCGCCGCCGGTGGCCTACGGCGCGTCCGGCGAGCACGAGACGTTTCCCGGCACCGTCTCGATCGGCCACGAGGCGCTGTACGCGCTGCTCGTCGAGCTCGGTCGTTCGGCGTGCCGGTGGGCGTCACGCGTCGTGCTCGTCAACGGCCACGGCGGCAATGCCGGGCCGGTGCGCGACGGTGTGACGCTGTTGCGCGCCGAGGGCCGCGACGCGGCCTGGTTCGCGTGCGCGGTACCCGGAGCCGACGCACACGCCGGCCGCACCGAGACCTCGCTGCTGCTTGCGCTGGACGCGGGCGCGGTGGACAGCGACGCCGCCCGGCCGGGCAACATCGTGCCGCTGGGCAAGCTGATGCCCGCGATCCGCAGCGGCTCGGTGCGCGTGGTCAGCGGCAACGGGGTTCTCGGTGACCCCGCCGGCGCTTCCGCCGAGGAGGGTGGGCGGCTGCTCGCACACCTCGTCGAAACGCTGCGGGACAGGGTGCAGCGCTGGGATCCCGGGCCGGACGGTCAGCTGCGGTAATCACGGAAGGGAAGTGGTCTCATACCGACCGGGTGAACGCGATCATCCGTTCGGCGCAGCTACCCCACCCTTCGGCGATACATTCCGGCGAGAGTGGTGGCTGTGCTGGACACTTCCCCTGGGGTGACGTGCACGGGCGGGGATGTGGCGATGACGGGGAGTCTGGACGGTAAAGCGGTGGTGGTGACCGGAGCCGGCCGCGGGTTCGGTGCCGCCTTCGCCGCGCATATCGCCCAGGCCGGTGCCGCCGTGCTCGTCAACGACATCGACGGCGATCGCGCCGAGCAGGTGACCCGCGACATCCGCGATGCCGGTGGCCGAGCGGCGGCCAGCGCGCAGTCGGTGCGCGACCCTGACCAGGCCGATGCCATCGTCGGCCGGTGCCTGGCCGAGTTCGGCTCCCTCGACGGGCTGGTGAACAACGCCGCGCTGTACCACGAGGCGCTGCCATGGGAGGACGACCCCGACCGGGTGCGCGACCTGGTCGAGGTCAACGTCCTCGGCGTGATGTTCTGCGGGATGGCGGCGAGCCGGGCGATGCGCCGCCAGCGCAGCGGCACCATCGTCAACATCTGCTCGGAAGCCTCGTCCGATCGGCCTCGATCCGGGGTGTATGCCGCGAGCGGGGGCGCCGTGGCCTCGCTGACCTACGCCTGGGCGCGGGATCTGGAGCAGGTCGGCGTGCGGGTCAACGCGATCTGCCCGCCTCCCCGCACCCGGACGATGGAGGCTTCGCGACGGCCCGACCCCGACCGGCCCGACCGGCCCGACCGGCCCGACCGGCCCGACCGGCCCGACCGGCTCACCCTCGCCTGCTCGCCGGGCCGTGCCTCCGCCCTCGTCGCCTCGGTGATCATCTACCTGCTCTGCGACCGCTCGGCGGGCATCACGGGCCACCTCGTCCGGTTGCTGGGAGACCAGTTGCAGGTCGTGGGACAGCCGGCGATCCGGTGCGGCGAGCTCTGGAAGGTCGACGACGTCGCGGCCGCCATCGACGGCGTGCTGCCCACCCCGGCCTGACCACTGTTGCCGGGTGACACGATCGCGGGTGTGACAGCCGACAGCAGGGTTGCGGTCGTGACCGGGGCGGCGCGCGGCATCGGAGCGGCAGTGGTGCGATCGCTGGCCGCCGACGGCTGGGGCGTCGTCGCGGTCGACGTCTGCGCCGACGAACCGGCACTGACCTACCCGCTCGGCACCCGCGCCGAGCTCGAGGCCGTCGCCGCCGCGGGTGACGTGGTGCCCGTGGTCGCCGATGTGCGCGACCAGGCCGCGATGGACGCCGCGGTCGCCACCGCCGAGGATCGCTTCGGCGGGCTCGACGCCGCGGTGTGCTGCGCCGGGGTGATGGCGGGCGGCGACCCGCTGTGGGAGACGTCGGACGCGCAGTGGGACGTGCTGCACGACGTCGCGGTGCGCGGCGTGCTCCACCTCGCCCGCGCTGCCGTTCCGGCGCTGCTGCGCCGCCCGGTACCGCGTGACGGTCGGTTCGTCGCGATCGCCTCGGCCGCCGGGCACCGGGGACTGCGGCACCTCGCGGCCTACAACGCCGCCAAGCACGCTGTCGTCGGGTTGATCCGTGGCATGGCCACCGACCTGCGCGGCACCGGCGTCGGTGCGGTCGCCGTCTCACCCGGCTCCACCGACACCCCGATGCTGGCCGCGAGCGCGGAGCTCTACGGCCTGCACGAGGCGCAGGAGTTCGCCGGCCACCAGCTGGTCGACCGGCTACTCGACCCCGACGAGGTCGCCGCCACCGTGGCATGGCTGTGCAGCCCCGGCGCATCGGCGATCACGGGGACCGTGGTGCACGCCGACGGTGGCTTCACCGCATGAGCGCGCGAGACCTGCTTGTCAGGGTCGAGCCATGAGTGTGGGGCGGCTGCCCGACGGCTTCGTCGCCGAGATCGATGCCCGCGTGCGGGTGCTCGACGGCGGTGCCGTGCTGCTCGGCGGGTCGCCGCCCACGATCCTGCGGCTGTCGCCTACCGCCCGCACGCTGCTGCGCGGGGGTGGCGTCACCGTCGACGGCGACGTGTCCGCGGCGCTGGCGCGGCGGCTGCTCGACGCCGGGGTGGCGCTGCCCCGGCCCACACCTCCGGTGCGCCAACGTGGCGTTGCGGCAACGGCATTGCCCGAACGCCGCGTCGGCGCACGGGACGACGTGACGCCGGTGACCGTCGTGACCCCGGTCCGCGACAACCCGGACGGCGCGGCGCGGCTGCTCGGCGCGATCGGGCACACCGCGGCGCCGCACGAGGTGATCGTCGTCGACGACGGCTCGGACGATCCCGCCGCGATGACCGGCGTCGCGTGCCGGCACGGGGCACGGCTGCTGCGCCACGAGCGGGCCCGCGGCCCTGCGGCGGCGCGCAACACCGGGCTCGCCGCGGCGGCGACCCCGCTGGTCGCTTTCGTTGACAGCGACGTCGTCCCGGCCACGCCCGGGTGGCTCGACGCGCTGTGCGCCCACTTCGCCGATCCCGCGGTCGCGCTCGTGGCGCCGCGCATCGTCGCGCTGGACACCGACGGTGGCAGCTGGCTGTCGGGCTACGAGCGCGTGCGGTCCGCACTGGACCTCGGCGCGCGACCGGCACCGGTGCGGCCGGATTCGCTGGTGTCCTACGTGCCCAGCGCGGCAGTGGTGGTGCGCGTCGAGGCGGCGGGCGCGGGTTTCGACCCGGCGCTGCGGGTGGCCGAGGACGTCGACCTGGTGCTCCGGCTGCACGCCGAGGGCTGGCGGATGCGCTACGCCCCGGATGTGACGGTGGCACACCAGCACCGCACCGCGCTGCGGCCCTGGCTTGCCCGCAAGGCGTTCTACGGCACCGGTGCGGCGCCACTGGCGCTGCGCCACCCCGGGAAGGTGCCTCCGGTGCTGCTGGCGCCGTGGACGGCGGCGGCCTGCCTGGCGCTCGCGGCGCAGCACCGCTGGTCGTTGCCGGTCACGGCCGCGCTCACCGGCGCCGCCACCGCCCGGCTGGTGCGGGCGTTGCCCGGACTGCGCGGGCGGTGGCCCCTCGCGGCCGGACTCGCCGCGCGAGGGCTGGCAGGGTCGCTGTGGCAGGTCACGAGTGGGCTGGTGCGGCACTGGTGGCCTGCCGCGGCGGTGGCATGCCTGGTGTCGAGCCGGGCCCGGCGGGCGGTGGCCGCAGCCGCGCTCGCCGAGGGCATCGCCGACTGGGCCCGGCACGGCCGGGGTGAGCGGCTGCTGCCCTACCTGGCCGCGCACCGGCTCGACGACCTCGGTTACGGGGCTGGGCTGTGGCGCGGTGCGTGGCGTCACCGCACCGTCGCACCGCTGCTGCCCCGCGTCGCCGGCCGACGTCAGCACGCGCTGACGGGGGTGACCGGGGTGCGAGCCCGGGGTCGATCGGCACCGCGCTCGGCGCCCGCACCGTCGACGAACGCAGCGATCAGTGGATCGGGTTCGGTGGCAGCCAGCGGCCCCTGGATGCAGTTCCTGCAGCCGACCTGACCCTTCGGGCAGGTGCTACACCGGCTGCTCGGGTGGCCGCTTGCGTGTCGCACGCCGGGGGTGTTGTGTGACCGCGCTGCGTGAGGAAGGCTGCGAGCGTGAGTCCAGTCAGGCTCCCACCGTGCGGCTGTTCGTGGCCGCGACCGGCGCCCGTGCAGGGGCCAGCACCGGCATGGCTGACGGGCGTCACAGCGTGCCAACCCGAACATCCCCAACCCGAACGACCGCCGCCATCCCGATCCAGGAGGGCTCATGACACGCATCACCGTCACCGTCGACGGAGTCAAGTACACCGACGAGGTGGAACCTCGCACGCTCCTGGTGCATTACCTCAGGGAGCAGGTGGGCAAGACCGGCACCGTGGTCGGTTGCGACACCAGCAACTGCGGTGCCTGCACCGTGCACCTCGACGGGCAGAGCGTGAAGTCCTGCTCGGTGTTCGCCGTGCAGGCCGACGGCAGCGAGGTCACCACCATCGAGGGGCTCGCCCGTGACGGCCGACTACACCCGGTGCAGCAGGCTTTCCACGACAACCATGCCCTGCAGTGCGGTTTCTGCACCCCAGGGATGATCATGCAGGCGATCGATCTGCTCGGTGACAATCCGAACCCCGACGACGAACAGGTCCGGCACGGTCTGGAGGGCAACCTCTGCCGGTGCACCGGATACCAGAACATCGTCAAGGCGGTCCGGGACGCGGCCGGGAAGATGTCGCCCGGGGCGGGCCCGGCGGCCGAGCAGGTCTCCTCGCAGGCTCGGAGCGGCGTGTCAGGAGGTGGTCAGTGATGACCGCGACCGCGGAACCCTCGGTCAACGAGTTCGGGCAGGCGCGTAAGCGCAAGGAGGATGCCCGGCTGATCAGCGGCCGGACGCGGTGGACCGACAACCTCACGCTGCCCGGGATGGTGCACCTCGCGGTGCTGCGTAGCCCGGTCGCACACGCGACGATCACGTCGATCGACGTGGGCGCGGCCAAGCAGGCGCCCGGCGTCACGGCGGTGTTCACCGGCCGTGACCTGGCCGACGAGCAGGGCAGCCTGCCGTGTGCCTGGCCGATCAGCCCGGACATGGTGGCGCCGCAGGCTCCGTCGCTGGCGGTCGACCGGGTCAACTTCGCCGGTGAGGCCGTCGCGGTGGTCGTCGCCCGCAGCGCGGCCGAGGCGCATGACGCGCTCGAGCTCATCGACGTCGACTACGACGACCTGCCCGTGGTGCTCGACATGGAGGCCGCGCTGGCCGACGGGGCCGACCTGGTGCACCCCGAGCTGGGCACCAACCGCAGCGCGCTGTGGGCCTTCGACTCGGCCGAGGTGGGCACCGGCGGCGATGTCGAGGAGGCCATCCGCGGCGCTCGTGACAATGGGGTCGTCGTCAAGCGCCGGTTCCGCCAGCAGCGGCTGATCCCGGCCTTCATGGAGCCGCGCAGCGTGGTGATGGACCCGACCGGTGAGCAGATGACGCTGTGGTCGGCCACCCAGATCCCGCACGTGCTGCGGGTGATGATCGCGATGACGCTGGGCGTGCCCGAGCACAAGGTCCGGGTCATCGCGCCTGACGTCGGCGGCGGGTTCGGCGGCAAGCTGCAGGTGACTCCCGAGGAGATCATCACCTTCCTGGTGGCACGGCGGCTGGGCAAGCCGGTGAAGTGGACCGAGGGCCGTTCCGAGTCGCTGGTCTCGGGACACCACGGCCGCGACCAGATCCAGGACCTCACGATCTGTGCCAACCGGGACGGCACCGTCACCGGTCTGAAGGTCGAGCTGCTCGCCGACATGGGCGCCTACCTGCGGCTGGTGACCCCGGGTGTGCCGATCCTCGGCGCGTTCATGTACAACGCGATCTACAAGATCCCCGCCTATCACTTCGCCTGCACGAACGTGTTCACCGACAAGACCCCGACCGACGCCTACCGTGGCGCCGGCAGGCCGGAGGCCACGTTCGCCATCGAGCGGATGATGGACGAGCTCGCCGCCGAGCTCGGCATGGAACCGCTGGAGCTGCGTGAGAAGAACTGGATCAAGCACGAGGAGTTCCCCTACACCACGATCTCGACGCTGACCTACGACTCGGGCAACTACGAGGCGGCCACCGCGCGGGCCAAGGAGCTGTTCGACTACGACGGGCTGCGAGCCGAACAGCAGCGGCGCCGCGCGGCGAACGACCCGGTGCAGCTGGGCATCGGCATCTCGACCTTCACCGAGATGTGCGGGCTGGCGCCGTCGCGGGTGCTGGGATCGCTGTCCTACGGCGCCGGTGGCTGGGAGCATGCTGCGATCCGGATGCTGCCCACCGGCAAGGTCGAGGTGGTCACCGGCTCCTCGCCACACGGGCAGGGCCACGAGACGGCCTGGAGCCAGATCGTCTCCGACCAGCTCGGGGTCGCCTTCGACGACGTCGAGGTGCTCCACGGTGACACCCAGTCCTCGCACAAGGGCATGGACTCCTACGGCTCGCGCTCGCTGACCGTCGGCGGCATCGCGGTGGTCAAGGCCGCCGAGAAGGTCGTGGAGAAGGCCCGCAAGGTGGCCGCGCACATGCTGGAGGCATCCGAGGACGACCTCGAGTACGACCGCGGCAGGTTCACCGTTCGGGGCACCGACAAGGGCACCACGGTGGCAGACGTCGCGCTGGCGGTGTTCGCGGCGCACGACCTGCCCGAGGGGGTGGAGCCGTCGCTGGACTCCGACGCCACCTTCGACCCGGAGAACTTCTCGTTCCCGCACGGCACGCACCTGTGCGCGACCGAGGTGGACACCGAGACCGGAGAGGTGTCGATCCGCAGCTACGCCTCCGTGGACGATGTGGGCACGGTGGTCAACCCGCTCATCGTCGACGGGCAGATACACGGCGGGCTCGCGCAGGGCATCGCCCAGGCGCTGTACGAGGAAGCCGTCTACGACGAGGCCGGCACGCTGGTCACCGGCACGCTGGCCGACTACCTGGTGCCGAGCGCGGTCGACCTGCCGCACTTCACCACCGACCGCACCGAGACCCCCTCGACGACCAACCCGCTGGGCGTCAAGGGCGTCGGAGAGGCCGGCACGATCGCCTCGACCCCGGCGGTGGTCAATGCGATCATCGACGCGGTGCGCCACCTCGGCGTGCGTGACGTCGAGATGCCCTGCTCGCCGCAGACGGTGTGGCGGGCGATCAACGCGGCCCGAGGTCAGGTGAAGTCCACCTCCGAGGGCTCGACCGAAACCGCGGCCGGTGGTGGCCTCGGGTCCATCGACTCGCAACACGGAGGTGCCCGGTGATCCCCGCTGCGTTCGACTACGTCGCTCCGTCCAGTGTGGACGAGGCGGTACAGGCGTTGGCCCAGGCAGGCGACGAGGTCAAGGTGCTCGGCGGCGGGCAGAGCCTGCTGCCGGTGCTGCGGATGCGGCTGGCGGCGCCGACCACGCTGGTCGACCTCGGCAAGATCGCCGAGCTGCGCGGGGTCCGCGACGACGGTGACGCGATCGTGATCGGGTCGATGACGACCCATCACGAGGTGACCCGGGACTCGCTGGTCGCTGCGCACGCGGAGCTGGTGGCCAAGACCACCCGCACCGTCGCCGATCCGCAGATCCGCCACCGCGGGACCTTCGGCGGATCGCTGGTACACGCCGATCCGGCGGGCGACCTGCTGGCCCCGGCCGTCGCGCTCGGCGCGGAGATGGTGATCGCGGGGTCATCGGGCCGGCGGACGGTGCCCGCGTCGGAGTTCTTCGTCGACTACTTCACCACCGCCGTGGCACCCGACGAGGTACTCATCGAGGTGCGCATCCCGAAGCACACCGGCTGGGGCTCGCACTACGAGAAGTTCAACCGGGTCGCGCAGGCCTGGTCGATCGTCGGGGTGGCCGCGGCGGTGCGCAGCGAGGGCGGTTCGATCGCCGAGGCCAGGGTGGCACTGACCAACATGGGCTCGACGCCGATCCGCGCGACCGGCGTCGAACGGGCCCTGGTCGGCCAGCCGGCCAGCGCCGAGGCGATCCGGTCCGCCGCGCAACACGCAGCGGAGGGCACCAGCCCCACCACGGACGGCAACGCCGATGCCGACTACCGCGAGCACCTCGCCAGGGTGCTCACCGGCCGGGCCGTCTCAGAGGCGGCCGGTGTGGGAGGCTGAGCTGCATGGAGATGGAGCACAACTTCACCGTCCCGGCATCGGTCGACACCGTGTGGGAGGCGCTGCTCGACCTCGAGCAGGTCGTCCCCTGCATGCCAGGGGCCTCGCTCACCTCCCGTACCGGGGATGAGTTCGCCGGGACGGTGAAGGTGCGGCTGGGTCCGATCTCGCTGCAGTACAAGGGTTCGGGCCGCTTCACCGAGAGGGACCAGGCAGCCCGGCGCGCGGTCATCGAGGCCTCCGGGAAGGACGCGCGTGGCAACGGTACCGCCGCCGCCACCGTGACCACCACGCTCGCCGAGAGCGGTTCAGGGACCGCGGTCACCGTGGTGACGGACCTGTCGGTCACCGGCAAGCCTGCGCAGTTCGGGCGCGGCTTGATCTCGGATGTCGGCGGCAAGATCATCGGTCAGTTCGCCGACTGCCTTGCCGGCCGCTTCGAGTCGGGCGCGGAGCCGCCGTCGCCGGAGCCCGCCGCGCCCACTCCCGAGCCGGCGCCGCCGGCGACGGGGCAAGCCGAGCCGACCGCGCCGACGTCGGCGACACCCGCACCGGTGCGGCCGGCGCCCGCGCCGGTGTCCGAGGAGATCAACCTGCTCGACAGCGCCGGGGCGCCGGTGCTCAAGCGGGTCGTTCCGGTGGTGGCCGGGCTGCTCGCGCTGTTCGTCGTCCTCCGCAGGCTGCGCCGCCGCAGCCGCAGCAGCAGCTGACGGCGGACGCCCAACAGCGCCATACGCGGGCGTGGCCCCGACGGCACTGGCTGTACATGCGGCAGACTGGCCCGATGCGGGCGCGGCGGCTCCTGGCGATGGTGGTGCTGCTCACGGCGGCCTGCTCCGCACCGCCACGTCCGGAGCTCGCGCCGGTCCGGGCGCCGTTCGACCCGCCACCCGCGCCCGACACGTTCACCGTCGTCGCCTCCGGCGACGTGCTGGTCCATCCGCCGCTGACCGCGCAGGCCCGCGCGGACTCCACGACCGCAGCACCCGACTTCGGGCCGATGCTCGCCGGTGTCGCGCCGGTCGTCTCGGCCGCCGACCTCGCGCTGTGCCACCTCGAGGTGCCGCTGGCGGCACCGGGCGGCCCGTTCGCTGGCTACCCGAGCTTCAACGCTGCACCCCAAGTGGCCACCGCGCTGGCCGAGACCGGCTACGACAGCTGCACCACGGCGTCGAACCACACCCTCGACCAGGGCGTCGACGGGGTCTTCCGCACCCTCGACGCGCTCGACGCCGCAGGACTGGAACACACCGGTTCGGCCCGCTCGGCGCGGGAGGATGCCACCCCGCTGATCCACGACGTCGGCCCCGCGAAGGTCGCCCAGATCTCGTTCACCTACGGCTACAACGGTCACGAGCTTCCCGACGGCATGCCGTGGCTGTCGAACACTCTCGATCCCGGAGCGGTACTGCAGGCGGCCCGCACCGCCGAGCAGGCCGGTGCCGACGTGGTGATCGCGAGCCTGCACTGGGGTGAGCCATACCAGCACGAACCCACCGGCGAGCAGGTCGCGCTGGCCGAGCGGCTGCTGGCCGCACCGTCGCTCGACCTCATCGTGGGCCACCACGCGCACGTCGTGCAGCCCTTCGAGGAGATCGGAGGCGAATGGGTCGCCTACGGGCTCGGCAATCACGTCGCCCGGCACGACGAGCCCCGCGGCACGAGCGAGGAGGGCGTGATCGCCCGGTTCACCTTCGGCCGGGATCCCGAGGGCGGGTGGCACGTGCAGCGCGCGGAGTACGTGCCGACGCTGGTAGCGCTCGGACCGCCGATCCGGCTGCTCGACCTCACCACGGCCGCCCCCCGGGCCCGGGTCGAGGAGGCACTGCAGCGCACCGACCGTGTGGTGGGCTCCCGGGGCGCCGCCGCCGACGGTCTGACCCGTCCCAGGTCCTGACTGTCTCCGGGCGTCACGACGCCTGTCACGACGCCCGAAGGCACTCACGGGGGCGGGTCAGCGTGAGGAGCACCGTCGTGGCGCTGCCCGTGGCCAACAGGATGATCAGCGCCATCGGGACCGCGCTGGCCGACCCCGCAAGCCCGACCAGGGGTCCCGTGACCGCGCCGATGACGAACTGGAAGGCGCCCAGCAGGGCCGACGCCGTCCCGGCCGCACGCGGGTGGTCGGCCAGCGCGAGCGCGGTGGAGTTCGGCATCACGAATCCGATGAACGACACCACCAGGAACAGCGGCAGCACGAGCCACACCACCGAGGCCGGTCGTGCCAGCGCCGCCGCGAGCAGCAGCACCCCGCCGGTGCTGCTTCCGATCACGCCGGTGAGCAGCAGCCGCCGCGGTGCCACCCGGCCGACGATCAGCCCGTTGATCTGGGTGGCGGTCACCAGCCCGATCGCGTTGAGCCCGAACAGCACACCGTAGAGCTGCGGGGTGAGCTCATAGACGCCCTGGAAGACGAACGGTGAGCCGGAGATGTAGGCGAACATCCCGGCGAAGGCAAGACCTCCGCCCAGCGCGTAGCCGAGAAACACCCGGTCGGCGAGTAGGCTGCGGTAGGTGCCCAGCACCATGCGCACCCCGGATCCGTTGCGCAGCTGTGGTGGCAGCGTCTCGGGCAGCGCGACCGCCACCGTGGCCAGCAGCAGCGACCCGAAGACGGCCAAGGCCACGAAGAGGCCCCGCCAGTCGGTGAGCGTGAGCAGCTGGCCACCGATCGCCGGGGCCAGCACCGGGGCCAGCCCGGTCACCAGCATCAGCACCGAGAACAGCCGGGAGGCCGCGGCTCCGGTGGCGAGGTCACGCACCACCGCCCGGGCGACCACCATGGTCGCGGCACCGGCAAGGCCCTGCACGAACCGCAGCCCCAGCAGGAGCTCCACGCTCGGTGCGACCGCGCAGAGCACCGAGGCCAGCGCGTAGCCGAGCGCACCGGCCAGCAGCGGGCGTCGCCGTCCCACCCGGTCGGACAGCGGGCCCGCCACGAGCTGGCCGAACGCCAGCCCCACCAGGCACCCGGTCAGGGTGAGCTGGACCGCGGACTGCGAGGCGTCGAACTCGGCCGCGATCGCCGGGAACGCGGGCAGGTACAGGTCCACCGACAGCGGGCCGAGCGCGGTGACGCTGCCCAGCACCAGGATCAGCCGCAGCCGAGGCAGCGCCGGCCGGGTCGGGGCGGGCGCACCGACGATCGTCGTCACGAAGCTGCTCCTGGTGGCGTCATCCGGCGGGTGCCGGCATCACCGGGCTGCGGGCCGACTCTCACCACGAACACCGATATCGGCGCGGCTGTTCCCGGCTGATCCGGTCGTCGTGTCACGAAGGCGGCCTTCGCGGCGCCGCCGGATGGTTCGCACCGGGTGGTACGCGGGCGAGGTGGCCCTACTCGACGTCAGGCACGGCGGGACCGAGCAGGTCGTCGGCATCGATGATGCGGTAGCCGTAGCCCTGCTCGGCGAGGAAGCGCTGGCGGTGCGCGGCGTAGTCGGTGTCCAGGGTGTCGCGGGAGACGACCGAGTAGAAATGCGCCTGCCGGCCGTCGCCCTTGGGCCGCAGCAGCCTGCCGAGTCGCTGCGCCTCCTCCTGCCGGGAGCCGAACGTTCCCGAGACCTGGATCGCGACGGTTGCCTCGGGGAGGTCGATGGAGAAGTTCGCCACCTTCGAGACGACCAGGGTGCGCAGCTCGCCCCGGCGGAATGCGTCGTAGAGCTTCTCCCGCTCCTTGACCGGGGTCGAGCCCTGCAGGACGGGGACGTCGAGTTCCGCGCCGAGCTCGTCGAGCTGGTCGAGGTAGGCGCCGATCACCAGGGTCGGCTCGTCGGGGTGGCGGTCGAGGATCGCCTGTACCACGGGGAGCTTGGTCCGCGCTGTCGAGGCCACCCGGTAGCGCTCCTCGGCCTCGGCGGTGGCGTAGCCGAGCCGCTCGGCCTCGGTGAGCGTGACGCGCACCTCGATGCAGTCCGCGGGGGCGATCCAGCCCTGCGACTCGATGTCACGCCATGGCGCGTCGTAGCGCTTGGGCCCGATCAGCGAGAAGACGTCGCCCTCCCGACCGTCCTCGCGGACCAGCGTGGCGGTCAGCCCGAGCCGTCGCCGCGACTGCAGGTCCGCCGTCATCCGGAACACCGGCGCGGGCAGCAGGTGCACCTCGTCGTAGATGATCAGACCCCAGTCGCGGGAGTCGAACAGGTCCAGGTGCTTGTACTCGCCCTTGGTCCGCCGGGTCATCACCTGGTAGGTCGCGATGGTGACCGGACGGACCTCCTTGCGGTCCCCGGAGTACTCGCCGATCTCCTCCTCGGTCAGCGACGTGCGGGCGATCAGCTCGCGCTTCCACTGGTGGCCCGCGACGGTGCTGGTGACCAGGATCAGGGTGGTGGCCCCGGCCTCGGCCATGGCGGCCATGCCGACGAGCGTCTTGCCGGCGCCGCAGGGCAGCACCACCACGCCCGATCCACCTTGCCAGAAGCCTGCGACGGCCTCGCGCTGGTAGGCCCGCAGCGACCAGCCGTCCTCGTGCAGCTCGATGGTGTGCGCCTCGCCGTCGACGTAGCCCGCGAGGTCCTCGGCAGGCCAGCCGACCTTGAGCAGCGCCTGCTTGAGCCGCCCCCGCTCGGAGGGGTGCACCGCGACGGTGTCGTCATCGACCCGTGCACCGAGCATCGGGCCGATCTTCTTGTTGCGCAGCACCTCCTCGAGCACCGCACGATCCTTCGAGACGAGGGTCAGCCCGTGCACCGGGGAGTTGACCAGCTGTAGCCGACCGTAGCGGCCCATGGTGTCGACCACGTCGACGAGCAACGGCTGCGGCACCGCATAGCGGGAGTAGCTGACCAGCGCGTCGACGACCTGCTCGGCATCGTGCCCGGCGGCCCGGGCGTTCCACAGCGCCAGCGGCGTCACCCGGTAGGTGTGCACGTGCTCGGGCGCCCGCTCCAGCTCGGCGAACGGGGCGATCGCCGCTCGGACGTCGTTCGCGGCGGGGTGGTCGACCTCCAGCAACAGGGTCTTGTCGGACTGCACGATCAGCGGTCCGGTCTCGGGTGTCTGGCTCAACGGGTCCTCTTCCGCGACGGGGGCAACCACCCCATCATCCACGTGCCCGCCGCGCGCCATCGGCAACGGATGTGCCGTGTCGGGGTGGTCCGGTGCCCGGGGCCGCGTTATAAGATACCCGGGGCCTGGCCTGTCCGGGAGTTGTGGAGGTCCTCTACACTCAACCGCCGCGCCGTCCTCGCCGATGGTGAGGGGACGGTCCGGGAGGACTGTCGGAGCGCCCGTCGCAGGCCTCGCAGTGACGGGCTCGACGTCGGCCGTCCCGCCCGCAAGACGTGCCTGCCGGGCGTCGTGACCACGTGTGCGGGTGCGCCGGTCGGCCACCGTCGATACGGGGGAGGAACCCTACTGTGGCAGCGATCCGCTCGCGACACCGCACCCGGCGGGGAGGTCTGCCGTGACCGCTCCGACCCGGGCGCTGCGCCGCCGGCACTGGCGCAACTGGCCACTGCTGGTCAAGCTCGTCGCCGTCCTGCTGGTCCCCACCGTGGTGGCGCTGGTGGTGGGCGTGCTGCGGATCGTCGACCAGTCGAGCGCGGCGCCGGGCTACGACCGGATCAACGAGGTCACCGGTGTGCAACAGCGGCTGTCGGTCCTGGTCGGCGAGCTGCAGCAGGAGCGTGACGCCGCCACCGCGTACGTGGCGAACGGACGCAGCGACGGCCAGCAGCAGCTCGCACAGCAGTTCGGCGCCGTCGACGCGGCCGCCGAGGATGTGCGCAGGGTGGCCGGCAGGGTCGAGGGGCTGCGCGGCACCGGCTACACCGGGGCGCTGGAGGCGCTCGGCGGGTTGGCCCCGCTGCGGCAGAGCGTGGTCGGCGGCAGCGGGCCGGCCGACGTCGTGGTCGCCGAGTACGGCGCGGCCATCGACCCGCTGCTCAGCCTCGACGCCACGCTGACCCGCCAGCTCGACGATGGCGCCGTCTCCGCGCAGGCCGCCGCGCTGCACGCGCTGGTCTCGGCCCGCGAGCAGGTCGCCCGGCAGCATGCGCTGCTGCTGCCCGCGTTGATCTCCGGTGAGCTCGATCCCCCCACCGTCGAGAACGTGCGTGCCGCCGGTGTCCGGCTGCAGTCCGAGCTCGACGCCTTCCGTGCCGCGCTGCCGCCCGACGCCCAGGCCCGCTACGTCGAGCCGGTGATCGGCGAGCCCGAGGCGGCGCGACAGCGCGTGCTGCAACTGGCACTCGCGCGCGGCGTCGCCGACGAGCCGCTGGTCACCCCGGTGGCCGACTGGGACGCGCGCACCGACGCGGTGACCGGCCGGATGGTCGCGTCGGGGGACGCGCTGCGCGAGCAGGTCTCGGCCACCGCGACGAGTCTGCGCGACGAGGCCAGGGCCGCCGCGGGGTGGAACGCGGTGCTCCTGATCTTCGCACTGGCGCTGGGGGTCGTGGTGGGCATCGGGGTCGCCCGCTCGATGCTCACGCCGCTGGGAGTGCTCCGGCGCACCGCGCTCGACATCGCCGACCGCCGGCTGCCGCTGGCCGTGAGCACGATCCACGAGGGTGGCACCCCTGATGCCGTGCAACCCGTGCCGGTGCACAGCCGGGAGGAGATCGGCCAGGTGGCGCGGGCGTTCGACGTGGTGCACGCCCAGGCGGTGCGCCTGGCGACCGAGCAGGCACAGCTACGCAGCAACATCAACGACATCTTCGTCAACCTCTCGCGCCGCAGCCAGAGTCTGGTGCAGCGCCAGCTCAAGCTCATCGACCGGCTGGAGAGCGACGAGCAGGACCCCGAGGTGCTGGACAACCTGTTCCAGCTCGACCACCTCGCGACCCGGATGCGGCGCAACAGCGAGAACCTGCTGGTGCTCGCGGGCACCGATTCGAGCGCGCGCGCGGCGCGTCCGGCTAGCCTGGTCGACGTGCTGCGCGCGTCGGTGTCCGAGGTCGAGCAGTACCAACGCCTCGTGCTGCAGCCCCTGCCCGATGTACTGGTGCTCGGACGCGCCGCCGGCGACCTGGTGCACCTGGTCGCCGAGCTGCTCGACAACGCCACCCAGTTCTCCCCGCCCGACAGCCAGGTGATGATCTCCGGTCGCACCGAGCGGGACGGCTCGCTGGTCATCGAGATCGACGACCGCGGCGTCGGAATGGGCGAGGCCGAGCTGGCGGCGGCCAACGAGCAGGTCGAGACCTCCCCGACGGTCGACGCGTCGGTGTCCCGGCGGATGGGGCTGTTCGTGGTCGGCCGGCTCGCGGCCCGGCACGGCATCGCCGCGCGGCTGCGCCGGGGTGAGGACGGCGTCGGGGTCACCGCCGCGATCACGCTGCCGCCGCGGCTGGTGCGCTCGGCCGGCTCCGAGAGCGACGAACCCGACCGCGAGGGCGCCGCGGCCAACGGTGCGCTGCCGCACCGCGGCTCGTCGAGCGAGGGCGCAGTCACGGCCGCCGGGGCTGCCGGAGCCAACGGGGCGGCGGGCACGCCCGGTCCGCGCTCGATGCGGGACTGGGCTCCCGAGACCGGTGGGGCACCATCCGAGGAGCTGCCCCGGCGCACCGGCGACCGATCGGTGCCGCCCGGCCCGGCTCCCACGCCACCCCGCACAGCGGCGCCCGCAGCCGACGCCGCCGAACCTGCGGGCGACACCGGCAGTGCCCAGGACCTGTTCCGGCCCGCGCCCGGCCAGGTCGCCGAGCAGGAGCTGATCCGCCCGTCGCGCCGTGCGATGCTCGACAACGCGACACCGATCTTCGACGACGTGGCTTCGGCGTGGTTCAGCGACAACAAGCAGGTGCCGGTGCACTGGTCGGGCGGCGCTGACGCCGAGACCTCGGCGGGCCTGCAGCGCAGGCGGCCCGGGCATGCTCTCGCCGGGTCGGACGATCCCGCGCAGCAGGAGCAGCTCTCGGGGCGCCCCGGCCAGGTCGGCTGGGGCGCGGGCGACGAGGGATGGCACGCTGCCGGGGCCCTGACCCGGCCCTCGGAGGGCGACGTCACCTCGGCGGGCCTGCCCCGGCGCCAACCCAAGGCACAGCTGGTTCCCGGCGCGGCCGAACCCGCCGAGCCCGCATCGGGCGGTGCGACGGCGCGCAGCGCGGAGTCGGTCCGCGGCCGGCTCGCCAGCTACCAGCGCGGTGTGGAGGAGGGACGCCAGGCCCGCCACGGTCTCGGACCCCCGGAGGGCGAGGCTGATCACGACCAGGGGGGTCAGCAGCACGGGGACCAGCACCACGGAACAGACGAGGAGACCCAGTGACCGCTCCGCAGACGCAGCCGAGCCAGTTCGGATGGCTGGTGGACGACTTCGTCGGCCGGGTACCCGGCGTTGCGCACTCGGTCGTCGTCTCCGCGGACGGGCTGCTGCTCACCGCTTCGGCGCAGCTTCCCCGGGACCGCGCCGACCAGCTCGCGGCCGTCGCCTCCGGCCTGCTCAGCCTCACCCAGGGTGCTGCCCGCTGCTTCGAGGCCGGCCAGGTGGTGCAGACGGTCGTGGAGATGGAGCGGGGCATCGTGCTGCTGATGGCGATCAGCGACGGTTCGTGCCTTGCGGTGCTCGCAGCCCCGAACTGCGACATCGGGCTGGTCGGCTACGAGATGACGTTGTTGGTGGACCGGGTCGGCGCGCTGCTGACTCCGCAGCTGCGGGCGGAGTTGCAGGGCTCGCTGGGTCGATGAGGATCCGAGGACGGGGGTGAACCTGGGGTGACCGGACCGAGTGGTCGGGGCGGTTCCGGCGAGGCGCCGGAACCGGACTTCGCCGACGTCCTCAACAACATCTCGGTCGATTCGGGGCGGTCATGGTGGCGGTACCGGCGCGCCGCCGAGGGGCAGGCCGACGAACCCGCCCACGGGCCCGCCGAGGAGACTGCGGAGGAGACCGTCGAGGAGACCGCGGCGGAGTCCGGCGAGGAACCGGCGGGGGATCACGAGGCGGCGGAGCCCGCTGGTGAGTTCGAGGACTCCGCTGCCGCGGTGCGCCCCTATACCTGGACGCGGGGCCGTACCCGTCCCGTGCACGACCTCGCGGTGGAGGCCCTGGTGTCCACCACCGAACACGGTCACGACGTCGCGGCACTGACCAGTGTGGAGCATCGTGCGATCGCCGAGCTGTGCCAGGGCCCGTGCTCGGTCGCGGAGCTGGCCGCGCTGCTCGCACTGCCACTGGGGGTGGTCAGGGTGCTGCTGAGCGATATGACAGACCTCGGTCTCGTGGTGGTGCACCCCACCGCGGGCGGCTCCGGCGACGTGCCGGACATGGCGTTGATGGAAAGGGTGTTGAGTGGACTCCG
>WHSY01000469.1 GCA_009379815.1 Pseudonocardiaceae bacterium | reverse complement strand
GCTGACCGGGTGGTCTGTGAGGGGTTGAGATCGGTCGGATCGGTGGGCTGACCTGCACGTTCGGCTGTTGAGGGTGCTTGGTCCCAGCCGTTGGATGCTGTATGACCTAAAGTATGGCAAGCATCCATGGCAAGAAGATCGGTGGCGAGACCTACTACTACCTGCGCGAGGTCGCCCGAGTGGACGGCAAGCCGAAGGTCGTCTCGCAGCGGTATCTGGGCAAGGCCGCCGACATCGCCGCAGCGATGGACGGCGCCTCGACGCTGCCGGAGCGGACCAGTCACCGCCGGTTCGGGGATGTGGCTGGGGTGTGGGGGATGTGCCAGCGGCTGGGGGTGGCCGACATCGTCGACGAGGTGGTCGGCGAGCAGGTTGACCTCGTCGTCGCGATTGGTGCCGTGCTCGATGGCGTAGGCCGTGCCGTCGGGGTCGAAGGCCAGGCCCTGCACGTTGCGGTGACCGTAGGTGTAGACCTCGCTGCGGAAGGGCGCGCCGGCGTTGCCCGGTGCGCCCGCGCCGGTGGTGGTGATGCGCAGCACCTTGCCGCCTAGCGAGGTGGGGTCCTGAGGGACCGTGGCGGTGGCGGCGTCGCCGGTGCCCACCCACAGGTAGCCG
>WHSY01000468.1 GCA_009379815.1 Pseudonocardiaceae bacterium | reverse complement strand
ATGCGATGTTCGCCGCGGCGATGGGGGCGTATGCCACCGGGGAGCCGACGCTGGCCCGCCAGTTGACCGCCGCGGTGGGTCCGGGGACGCTGGTGCTGGCCGACCGCGGGTTCGGCGATCAGCAGTTGTACGAGGCGTTGACGGACCTGGGCTTCCACTTCGTGATTCGGTTTCGCGGGAACGTGACCGTCCAGAGCGCCACGGGGGAGACGCGGACGGCCGCGGCCTGGGTGCCCGCCACCGGCCGGGCGCGCACCCTGCGCGGCGCGGCGGTCACGGCGGACCGCTACCGCCTCGACGCCGTCGTGTGTGTCCAGGCACCGCGCATGCAGGCGCCCTGGTGCTTGGCCGTGCGGGGCGTCCTCCCGGGCGGCGACGCCGTGCGCCTCTACGGCCGGCGGTTCACGATCGAAGAAGCGTTCCGCGATACCAAAGACGCGCGGTACGGCCTGGGCTTGTCGGCCACGCATATCCGCGATCCGCTCCGGCGCGATCGGCTCCTGCTGATCGGCGCCATGGCGATGGCGTTGCTCACGCTGCTCGGAGCCGCGGGCGAGAGCCTCAGCATGGATCGGATGCTCAAGGCGAACACGGTCAAGACGCGCACGCATTCGTT
>WHSY01000467.1 GCA_009379815.1 Pseudonocardiaceae bacterium | reverse complement strand
CTACGGTGCAGTAGGCCTTGACGCAGTGGAGGAGGTACGGCATGAGGTTCTCTTCCCCAGCGGCTGCAGCGGTCAGTCCGTCGAGGGTTTTGCGGACGGCGGTATCGTCTCGGGCTCGCTTAGTCTCTGCGAGTCGCTGCTGCTGTCGGGCGATGTCTATTTCGTTGGCTTCGTACAGATCGATATCGGGCGGGGGTGCGTCTCGGTGGTAGGCGTTCACGCCCACGACCGGACGGTCACCGGTTCGAAGGGCTTTCTCGGCGTCGTAGGAGGTTTCTCCTATCTCCTGCTGTACCCAGCCGCTTTCGATGCAGGGCACCATCCCGCCGCGTTCCTCGACGTGCGCGATGATGGTACGAATCTCTTCCTCGTACCGGTCGGTGAGCCACTCAACATAATGGGAGCCGCCGAGCGGGTCCGCCACGGCGGGCACTCCCGTCTCGTAGGCGAGCACCTGCTGGGTGCGCAGCGCCAGTTCGGCGGTTTCCTCAGAAGGGAGGGTGAGTGCTTCGTCCCATGCGCAGGTGAAGATCGACTGCACGCCCCCAAGAACGGATGCCAAAGCTTCGTACGCGATGCGGACGATGTTGTTCTGTGGCTGCTCGGCCGTTAGCGA
>WHSY01000466.1 GCA_009379815.1 Pseudonocardiaceae bacterium | reverse complement strand
TGGCGAGCGCATTGTGGGTCGCGTTCATCCCGATTTCGCGGCGTACCGGCCCGTTGACAACGATCAGCGGCGCGGCCCCTCCTGTGCTCGCCGAGCAGCCATGGAGAAGAAACGCTTCGTCACACATAGCTTCGACGGTCGCCGCTACCACAGGAAAGTGCGGACCCAGGCAGCCCGCCATGGCGGCATTGATGGCCACCTTCTCAGCGGTAAGCGGGCGGCGGCGAACAGGCTCGACGCCGATCACGTGGTCGGGTGCGAAGGCGGCCCACTCCAGGCATTCTCGGACGCGCTCCTCGGTCGGAGGTACGACTGGTAGCCCGTCGGTCCAGCCGTTGCGCTGGAACAGTTCAGTTGCCTCCAGCGCGTCCACCGGCACACGCTGCGACTCGAGATCAACCCGCGTCGTCTCCGCCACCATGAGGCCTAAAATACCGTTGATTTATGCGTGTCAACAAGGGTTACGTAAGGACCGCGACAGACGAGGCCCTCAACCCACGAACCACGCAGCCAACGGGCCGCTCGCGCCCGCGGGGACGACCCCGGCGAGCTGCTGCCCGCCGTCCATCGTGTCGCCTCCCTGGCCAAACGGTGGCTGCTGGGAACCCACCAGGGCT
>WHSY01000465.1 GCA_009379815.1 Pseudonocardiaceae bacterium | reverse complement strand
AGCGAGGTTGCCTCTTGGCAGTCGGGGCCACGTGGGCGGTGTCGCGCTTGCTGCGGCGGCGGGCTCATGGGGCGTGTGATGGAGAGTGATCCGAGATGCAGCGCAGAAGCGGTCAACACATGACGCTGGTGGCGTTCATGCAGGCGGCAAATGTGTCAGTTTATGCTGGTTCGTGGCGCTACCCATCGGCCGAGCACAGCTTCCTGGACATGAGTTACTACCAAAAGATCGGACGAACGCTGGAAGAGGGTAAATTCGATCTGGCGTTCTTTGACGACCGCTTGGCCATGCCCGGGGTGTACGGTGACAGTGTGGGAGAAGCGGTCCGTTACGGTGCCCGGCCGGTCAAGCTCGATCTGACCGCGGTGCTAGCGACTGTGGCGGCAGCCACCCGGCATCTGGGCTTGGGCGCAACGTATTCGACCACATACCATGCGCCGTTCCACGTGGCCCGCACGTTCGCCACCCTTGACCATCTCTCTGGCGGCCGGGCGGCGTGGAATGTTGTGACCTCCGTGAACGATTCCGAGGCGCAAAACTTCGGAGTAGACGAGCACCTCGCGCACGACGTGCGGTACGAGCGCGCCGAGGAGTTCATGGAGGCTGTCGGAGGGTTG
>WHSY01000464.1 GCA_009379815.1 Pseudonocardiaceae bacterium | reverse complement strand
CGTGGGCGGCATCGGCGGTGACGGCCCGCCCGTCCAGGTCCACCGCCTTCAGCAGGTTCTCCACCTGGGTGACCTCGGTAGTGTGCTCTGGTACCGCGATCTGGGCGATGACCACCTGTTCGTGGTGCAGCAGCGCGGCGAACAGCCGCACATCGGCCCCACCGGGGGCGGCGCTGTTGCGCACGGTCTTGCCGTCGATCGCCAGCCCGTCCAGCCAGTCCACCCCCTCGGGCAGCTGCGGCGCGTCGCCCTCCCTGCCGGCGGCCCGCCGGGCGGCCACACACTCGGCCAGCCACGCCCCCACCAGCGCATCAGCATGCGCGGCGTCGATATTCTGCACGACCCGACGGATCGTGGCCCCGCTCGGCGGCTCGGGCAGGCCGCTGGCCGGGCTGATCCGGGCACCGGCGGCGATCAGCAGCTCCGCCGGCAGCTCACCGGCCCGGTCCCCGGCCTCCCGGAAGTTACCGGCCCCGGCCAGCGCGGAGAGCACCGTGATCGTCAAAACCGACGCCAGCCGATGCCGCACCCCGCGCGGATCACGCGGATCGGTCAGCGCATCGAACACCCCCAGCAACGCCGAGATCACCTGCAAACCGGCCGGCTGGGCATGCGAC
>WHSY01000463.1 GCA_009379815.1 Pseudonocardiaceae bacterium | reverse complement strand
CAGAAACCTCTCGCTGGCGACACAACAGCGTCCGAACGAGTGCCACACTACTGGTAGTGACCGCTCGGTAGCGTGACGAACCGTCGACGGGACACTGCATGATGGGAAGGCAGTTGGAACCAGACCACCAGTCATGGGTGTCATACCTGACCTGAAGGGACCTGCAATCCTGGAGAGGAGCCAATGACCACAGTCGCGGTCGTCGCAGACCTGCCGAGCACCGGATGCGTGCGCGGCACGGCCGCACTGCGCCTGCCGTTGGGCAACGGTCAGGGACGGCTCAGCAAGGAGCAGTTCTTGGACGCCACCGGTGAGCTGCTCGAGCGGGAGCACACGGTGCTCTGCATCTACCCCACCTGGCGAGCCGGGACGGCGCGGCACGACATCAACCTCGCGCGGTCATCGCTGAACACGCCCCGTGTCGTCGGGATGCCGAGCAACCTTCCCCCACTCGCCCTTTCGCTGATGGTCGACCTGCTCGCCCATCTCGCGAGCTACGTTCCACCAGGTGTCGTCGTCGCCATGGTGACGCGGCTGGCCAAGATGCTGTCGGCGGGCGCGTTGCTGCGAAGCGTCACGAAGTTCCAGCATGCGAACATCCCGTTCGGCCAGCACAT
>WHSY01000462.1 GCA_009379815.1 Pseudonocardiaceae bacterium | reverse complement strand
TGTGCCTGGTGCAGGGCGGCGTGCCCGAGCCGGCGCCGGGCCGCGTGGTGGGCGGCTTCCCCGTCCGCCTGCCGGCCCTCGACATCCACACCATCGGGGCGGGCGGCGGGTCGATCGCCCGCCTCGACCCCGGGGGCGCCCTGCGGGTCGGCCCCGACAGCGCCGGCGCCTCGCCCGGTCCGGCCTGCTACGGGCAGGGGGGGACGGCCCCGACCGTGACCGACGCCGACCTGGTGGCCGGGCGCATTCCAGCGGATGGCAGCTTCGGCGGCCTCCGCCTCGACGCCGCCGCCGCCCGCGGCGCGCTCGACAATGCTGGCGTATCGGCGGATGGCGTCATCTCCGTGGTCGACGCCAACATGGAGCGGGCGTTGCGGAAGGTGTCCGTGGAGCGAGGCGTCGATCCACGTGGCCTCGCCCTCGTCGCCTTCGGCGGCGCCGGCCCGCTGCACGCCTGCGCTCTGGCCGAAGCGCTGGAGATGGCAGCGGTGATCGTCCCACCCCGGGCGGGGGTGCTCTCAGCAGTTGGGCTGCTGACGGCGCCGGTGCAGCGCGATCTCGTGCGGTCGTGGCCGTCTCCGGGCGAGCACGAGGGCCTCGACGTCGCGCTGCACGACC
>WHSY01000461.1 GCA_009379815.1 Pseudonocardiaceae bacterium | reverse complement strand
GGGGTCAGCACCGGGCCGAGGTCCTCGGTGAGCAGCGCGGCGAGCATCGGCGGTGGCGCGTCGTGCATCTCCTCGTGCGCGTGCACCGACGCGTGGATGCGCACGTCGTCGCCGAGCAGCTCGTTGCCGAAGCAGTGATCGCCGTTGGCATGTGTGTTGACCGCATCGGTGATCGGTCGCTGCGCCGTGACCGGGCCCATCGCGTCGAGCATCTCGCGGGTCAGCGCGAGGTCGAACAGCGTGTCGACCAGCGCGCTCGCGCCGTCGCCGGCGACGAGGCCGGCGTTGCTCCACCCCCAGCTGCCGTCCGGCAGCAGCCACGCCCACACGTCGTCCGCGATCTTGTGCAGGCCCTTGGTGTACTCAACCATTCTCTTCGCCTCCTAGTAGCCGGACCGCAGCCGGTGCACGGGTTGGCCGGCCAGCACGCGCTGCCGGGTCTCGCCGAGCACCTCGCCGCGCAGCGACACCACGTCGCCCGGCCGCAGCCAGCGGTCGAAGTCGGCGGGATTCGGGGTGTCGATGTGTTCGAGCAGGCATCCGCCGGGCAGCGTGCCGGAGCCGAAGACGTCACCCGGTACGAGATCGACCCCGCGGGACGCGTAGGCGACGATCTCCCC
>WHSY01000460.1 GCA_009379815.1 Pseudonocardiaceae bacterium | reverse complement strand
CCCCCCCTCCGTGGCGATCGCGCCCATCAGGGCGTTGAGCAGCAACAACGTTCTCGAGACCTGCCAGCCCCCGAGATTTCCAGCCGCGGCCGAGCGCCAGTTGTGGGTTGCAAGCCGCGTACCTGCATCGGCGACTAGCTCAGCCACCTCGCGTATGACGTCCGCAGCGACTCCGGATTCTTGGGCCGCAAACTCGAAAGTGAACTCCGCATAGTGGTCTTTGAGGACCGACTCGAAGTTCTCGAAGCTCGGATCGAGCTGGGGGTGCTCGTAGGTGAGGTACTCCTCCCAGTTCCACCACCGCCGCACGAACGCTCGGTCGTAGCGGTCGTGCTGGATCAGGTGGTTGGCGATCGCGAGGTTGATGGCGGCCTCACTGCCTGGATAGGGCGACAGCCAGTAATCGGCGTGGGTGGCGGTGTTCGACAAGCGGGTGTCGAGCACGATCACCTTGGCCCCCTTGGCCTTGGCCTCGACCACCCTCTGCGCGTGCGGATTGAAGTAGTGGCCGGTCTCGAGATGGCTCGAGATGAGATAGATGACCTTGGCGTTGGCATGGTCGGGCGACGGGCGATCGATTCCCATCCATTGGTGGTAGCCGGCGCGGGCTCCCGACGAAC